>DATATA010000096.1:0-23469 GCA_036263775.1 Steroidobacteraceae bacterium
AGGTCAAAGATCTGCTCGATCGCAACAAGCCGCACGCCGCCTGGAAGGCACTGACCAAGGTCGACGCTGATTTCGGCGGCCTAGCCGCGCCGGAGAGCGTGGGACTGGCGCATGAGATCGGCGATCGCCGCTAATCGCTACCTGAGATTCGCCTCGAACAAGCGCTGGATTCTTTTATATTCATCGAGCCACGAGTCGGCATTGCTGAATCCGTGGCGATCCAGCGGATACGTCGACATGCTGAAATTGTCCTTGTGCAACTCGATCAGCCGCTCGTACAGACGCATCGAATCCTCAAACAGCACGTTGTCGTCGATCACGCCGTGGCAAATGAGCAGCGCATCTTGCAAGCCGGCGGCAAACTCGATGGGCGACGATCGCTCATAGGCAATCGGATCGACTTGCGGATCGTTCAAAATACCGGACGTGTACTCATGATCGTACTGCATCCAATCCGTCACCGGACGTAGCGCCGCGCCCGCGGCGAATTCTCCCGGCGCGCGGAACAAGGCCATCAATGTCATGAAGCCGCCGTACGAGCCGCCATAGACGCCCACGTGTTTAGGATCCGCGCCGGCCTGCTCGACCAGCCATTTCTTGCCGTCGAGCAAGTCCTCCAATTCGGGATGCCCCATCTGCCGGTAGATGGCCGTGCGCCAATCGCGTCCATAGCCGGCGGAGGCGCGGTAGTCCATGTCGAGCACCACATAACCCTGATGCGCCAGCAGGTTATTGAACATCTGTTCGCGAAAGTAGTACGAGTAGTGCAGATGCACGTCTTGCAAGTAGCCGGCGCCGTGAATGAACAGCACCGCGGGCTTTTTCGCCGGGGCGGCGGCATTCTTGTCGCGATACAGCTTGGCGTAAATCACGCCGTCAAAATGCGTCGACGGAATCTTGACGATTTCGGGCTGAATCCAGCTCATCGACTTGTAGTCCGCCGTGCGCGTGTCGGTCAATTCTCGCGGCGCGCCGGAACCGTCCGCTTTGGCCACGGCAATTTGCGTGCGCATGTAGGGCGTTGAGTAGGTCAGCAGCAGCTGCTTGCCGCTTCGATCCACTTCAGCCTTCTCGACGCCCTCGAGCTTGGTCAGGCGTTGCAAAGCGCCGCCGCTGCTCGCCACACGGTAGGCATCGTAGGAATAAGGCGCCGTTTCGTTGCTGAGCACGTAGAACCAGCGGCCGTCCTCGGACAGCTGCGGACTCGATACTTCGAATTGGCCCTGCGTCAGCGCGCGCGGCGCGCCGTTCAGGGTCTTCGTGTAAAGGTGCGCATATCCCGACTCTTCCGACTCGTACCACAGGGTGCGATTGTCACGGAGCCAGCCGAATTCGTTGAATGACCTGCCGATCCACGCGGTGTCGTTCAAGCGGTGCTGCGGCAGCAGCGCGAAATTCGCCAGATCGACGCTCGCAATCCATCGATCCTTGTGATCGATGGCATACATCTCGATGCCGAGCGCACCGCCGTCGTCGCTCCAAATGATGCCGCCGCTGACCGCGTCCGGCTCATCGTTGATGACCCACACGCCGCGCGCCTTCTTATCGCCGCTTGCCGGCGCGGGGCTCGCCGCCGCGGATGGCGTGCTCTTCGGAGGATGTGACTTGGCATTTTCCTCACGCACGGATTTGAGCGGATCGTCATGAATCCCCGGTAGATTTTCCAGCGAAAGCGCATGCACGCTGTGATCGGCGAGGTTCAGCAGCACCAGGGACTGGGGCGCCGGCGGATTGCGGCCCACGCGCAGGCGTTCCTTCTCGGATTCCTCGTAACCCGACTCGGTGACGTAGCGCGTGAGTTGCCCTTCCCGTCCCTTGGCATGAGATTTAGGCTCGGTCACCACCAACAGCCAGTGCGCATCCGGCGACAGCTCGGATCCGCGGATAACCAACTCGTCGCCCAGATAGAAAGGCAAAACAGGGCGCGAAGGGTCGCCCTTCTGCATCGCCTCGTTCTGGATGCGAACGGTGTCTTTGTCGTCATGCATTTTCTTCAAGGTGGCGAAGGTGCGCAGCTGCATTTCCCGCAAGTCGTCGGCGGCCGGCGGCGCACTGGGATCTTTTTCCGCCTTGATGATGGCGGCGGGCGTGGTCACGCCGCCGGCGAAATCATGCACGAACCAGTCGTTATCGATGCGAAAGCTCAACAGCTTGCCGTCAGCGGAAAAACGCGGCTGCGATTTCAGTTGCGGCGTGCGGGTGATTTGCGTCAAGCGCCCGCTGCCAAGATCGCGGACGAATATGTCGTGGTGACGTATGAAAGCGGCATGCTTGCCGGCGCGGTCGTAAACCGCCGGCCCGTCGGCATTGCCCATCGCGGCGGCATCCACGACCAGATCTTTGGCGGTGGACCGGTCAATGCGATGCAGATCGACGATGGGCGAGCCTGAGCGCTTCAGCGAGTAGTACACCGCTTTGGCATCGGCCGACCAGTAGGCATCCCGCACCGGCGGGCCGATCCAATCCGGATCCGCCATGATTTTTTCGAGCGACGGAGCAGAGACCTCCGCGGTTGCCGCGGGGGCGGCCGAAGCGGCAGGAGCGCCCAGGCTCCTCGATGCCGCGATACACGCCAGCATGGAAATCGCGCAGAAGCAATGTCTCATTTAATTTCCGCCCCACAGTTTGCTCAAGATCGCCGATCGAATTGCCGCATCGCTCAGTCGCGACGAGGATACGGGCTTTTCCAGTTTACCGGCCGTTCGAGCGGTTCATGATAAAAAATCAACATGGCTCGCTCGACGTCTTGTTCACGCCGAAAATTTCGCATGGCCTCCAGTCGAACCGCCCAATCTCGGTTCATGTGGAGTACTCGTTCTCTGGAGGACTCGAACATGAGGTAGTCGAACTGCCGGCGCTGCGCGCGCAATCGCTCGCGTTCAGCACCGCCTTCGGGCCACCACTTTTCCTGAATACTGAGACCGAGGCCTTGCATGATGACGGTGTCCGATTCCATCAGGCGTGCAGTCATCGCCTCGCATGCCGCACGCCTGCCGGGCTGGTCAAACTGATCCAACCTGCAAGCCTTACCGAGCGATTGCAGCGGCGGAATCCCTACGGCGGCCAAGACGCCGATTGCCGTTACCACGGATCCTACGAGCCTCGGGTTCGACGCGGGCGCCCCGATGGACGCACCGTTCTCGCGCAGCGCATCCGCCATCATCGCAATCAGCGAGTTCCAGTAGAGCGTCAGGCCTCTTGTCGCGCCGATCCTCGCAAGTAACCGCGTTACTTCGGCTTCCGATTTACCCTCCTTGGCCGCGTTCAATTCAGGCAGCCACGCCAAACCGTTATCGGGATCAATCGCTTTCAGCCGTTCTATGATTTTTTCCGCATCCGCGCATTTGTGGAACGCGCACTCGCGCCACTGAACGTAGATGATTTCCGCACGTGCCGGGGCCATGCTGACGGCGCGATCTATCAGCGCCTGGGACTCTGGATTGGTTTTGAAATTGAGCAGTAGCGACGCGGTCGCAAGACTCTGCGGCGTGTCCCGCGCTATCAGCGCACCGATCTGTCCATCGCGCTGGGCGTCGAACTCACGCGCCGTTCGTGACGCGTCCGTGCAGCCGGCGAGGCTCGCGACGAGCAGCAGCAGACGGAATCTCATTCCCTGAAGACCCCGCATGCTCCTAGTGTGGAGGCCGCTCCGGATTCGGCGGCCGTTCCGGCCTTGAAGGCCGGTTGGGTGCCGGCCTCGTATCCGGCCGCGGCGGTGGATTCGGGCGCTCGTACCAGGTCCAGTCGTCGAGACAGCCGTTGAGATTCAGCAAGGAGTTGGGCGGAATCGACATGACCAAGGGATAGTCGGAACTCGGCCCGGCGCGAAGGTGCACTTGACCTTGGGTATAGGCATTCCCTGCCCGAGGACCCTGCAATGCTGCGAAGGCGTCAGGCGGTTTTCTTGCGGCCGTGCAACCGCGTGACCAAGTCTGCCTCCACGCGGCTCAAGCCGAATTGCTGCGTCAGCCTGCCCGGATCCGTGCCGCGCCGCGCGGAATCGATGGCCTCGTCGAAGGACGCGGCTGCGCCGCGCAGCTCGACCAGTTCGACGCGATCCGCGACGCCTGAATATGCTTGCTCGATGCGCTTGACGCGGCTGCCGGTGCGCAAGCTGATCGATGCCAGCACCTCGACTTCGCGGCGCATCGCCGCAAGGCTTACTTCGACGGCGAAACAGCGCGCTCGCCAGCGGCGCAGGGATATCGACATGACGAGGGACGCGAGCAGCGCGCAGAATCCGAACGATAGCCCGGCGATCTCCAGCAGCATATTGAGGTTTAAATTGATCATTCAGGCGTACTCGTCGATGTGCGACTTGGGCGGTCTGGGTGCTGCACCGGACTCCGGCGTGTTTGATCTTGCGGCGGGCCTCTCGGGACCTTGATCGGAAGGTTGCCGGCGCTCCTTGTCGTCTTTTGAAGATCGCCGGTCGGCGATCGGCAGCGCTGGGAAAAGACCTGAATTGCTCAAGCGGTCAACTTCACTCATTGCGTGACCTCGCTCATTGGGGTTTGGGTGGTTCGGTCGCGGTCTCTACTGCGGTCGGCTTCACTTGCTTCATCAACACCGTCCTCTCCAGCGCATCGGGCGGCACACGCACCATAAGGCGATTGGTGGCGCTGCCGCCATCGGCCAAATCGACGCCGGGCGCTACGGACTCCGGGGTATCGGTGGTGATCCTCGCCGTCGTCTCTTGTGCGGCAGATACCGCCTCGAGCACCAGCACGGCAACGCGTCGATTTGCGTTGCGCCCTTCAGCCGACGCGTTCGGCTGACGCGGATGAAACTCGCCGAAGCCGACGATCTCGAGCCTCAAGGGATCGATGCCTTGCTTGGTGAACTGATGCACGACGCTGGCGGCGCGCGCCGCGGATAATTCCCAATTCGAGGGAAACGCGCTCGTGTGAATCGGACGATCATCCGTATGGCCCTCGACCCGGATCGGATTCGGGAAGGGCTTCAACACCTCCGCCAGCTTGTCGAGCACCGGTTCGGCCGAGGACGAAAACGCCCCCGAGCCGCTCGGAAACAAGATATCCGTGTTGATCTCTATCTCGAGCCACATGCTCTCGCGCTTCACCGTGATCAGCTTGGCATCGATCAAGGCGCGCATCGCATCCTGCACTTCACGCTCCATGCGGATCAGGGATCCGGGGATATCTGCAGGCTTGGGCAGCAGCGGCGGGGCCGGCGCTTCCTGGTCGCTCTTGACCCTGATCAGCGCGGTGGGCGTAATTCCGATCAACGGCTTGTCGCCGCCCTTGCCGGGCTCCGGCTCGCCCATGTTCACCGGACGCATGCTCTTCGGCGCGCCGTTGAAGGCGGCGATCATGGCGTCGGAGAGCACGCGAAACTTTCCCTCATTCACCGACGACATCGCGTACATCACGGTGAACAGCGCGAACAGCAGCGTCACGAGATCGCCGTAGGGAATGGCCCACGCCTCGTGATTCACATGCTCTTCGTGCTTCTTCTTTCGGGCCATGGCGGGTCGCTAGTGGTGAAAGTACCCTTGTAATTTCGATTCGATGTTGCGCGGATTCTCGCCCTGGGCGATGGCAATGAGCCCCTCGATGACCATCGTCCTGACCTGGGACTGGCTGTGAATGACGGCTTTGAGCTTGTTGCCCATGGGCAAGAACAGAAGATTGGCGAAAGAGATGCCGTAGATCGTCGCGATGAAGGCCGCCGCAATGCCGTGACCGAGCTTGGATGGATCGTTGAGGTTCTGCATGACGGCCATCAATCCCATGACGGCGCCGATGATGCCCAAGGTCGGCGAGTACACACCCATGGATTCAAATACCTTCGCGGCCTGCGTGTCGAAGTGCTCCATGGTGTCCAGCTCGATTTCCATGCTGGAGCGGATCGCATCCGGCTCGCCGCCATCCACCAAGGACTGCAAGCCTTTCTTCAGAAAATCGTCCTGCTCTCCTTCTACGGCGGATTCCAGGCCGAGCAGGCCTTGTTTGCGCGCCACGTTGCTCCACTCGACTATTTTCTCGATCATGCCCGCAGGATTGTTGGCAGGCGGCTTGAATACCCAGGACGCGATTTTCCATGCGCGGATGAAAGTTGCCATCGGCGTTTGCACCAAGCTGGCTGCGAGCGTGCCGACGACCACGATGACGAAGGCCGCGCTGCCGACCAATGCGCCGGCACTGCTGCCCTTCAGGATCGCGCCGCCGATGATCGATATGAACGCGAGGACGATGCCAATGATGCTTAAAATGTCCATTGGTCAGTCCGGCGAGAGCCACTCCGTCAGCCGCGCCCGCAAGCGCACCAGCGCCTGGCCGTGGATCTGGCAGACGCGGGATTCCGAGACCTCGAGCACCTCGCCGATCTCCCGCAAGTTCATGTCATCGTCGTAGTACAGCGAGAGCACCAGCTTCTCGCGCTCCGGCAACACGCTGATGGCACCGCTTAGCGCGTTGCGAAATCCGGCATCCTCCATATCGTCCAAGGGCCCGGGTCCTTCGTCGCGCGCATGGTCGGCCGGGCTTGACTCATCCTCGCTCGATCCCATTTGATCGAAGCTGAACAGGCGGCAGCTCGCGGCATCCTGCACCAGCTTGTGATATTCCTCGATGGACACGCCGAGCCTCCCGGCAATGTCGGTCGGCGTCGCGTCCTGGCCCTTTTCGTTCTCGATCTTGCGTATCACGTCGGCCATCTCGCGCATGTTTCGATGCACCGAGCGCGGCGTCCAATCGGATTTGCGCACCTCATCGAGCATGGCGCCGCGTATGCGGATGCCGGCGTAGGTTTCGAAATTCGCGCCCTTCGTGGCCGAATAATGCTTGGCCGCGTCCAACAGGCCGATCATTCCCGATTGGATCAGGTCGTCGACCTCGACGTTCGGCGGCATGCGGCTGACCAAGTGATAGGCGATGCGCTTCACCAAATCGGCGTGTCTCAACACCAATTCCTGCTGCGGCACCTGATCCACGGGAGTGTGATCATCCGTTGCCGGTTTCGCGCCGCGTTTTTGAGTGTTCGTGTACTGTGTGCTTGCTCTCATTGCAATACCGTCGAGGGGGCGATCCTGGCCCCCACCATTCGTTCGACAAAGAACTCCAGGTGACCTCGCGCCCCTTGGGGCACAGACCACTTATCGGCTTTAGAAGCCAGATTCTTGAGCGCCATGGAGGAAATAGATGCAGGGTACGCGTCCACGACGGCGCTCTGCCGCTTTACGGCACGGCGCAGATAATCGTCAAACGGTATCGAACCGGCAAACTCCAGGGTCACATTGAGGAATCGGTCACAGACTCGGCGAATTTTTTGGAAAAGATCCGGTCCTTCGCCGGACCTGCGGGTCTGATTCGCCAAGATCTGGAACTTCTGGACTCCGTGCTCGCGGCTCAACACCTTGATCAGGGCGTAGGCATCGGTGATGGAGGCCGGCTCGTCGCAGACCACCACGACCACGTGATGCGCGGCCTGGCTGAAGGTCATGACGCTGTCGTGCAGGCCCGCGGCGGTATCGACGACCAGCACTTCGACCTGGTGGTACAAGTCGCTGAACGCACGGATGATCCCCGCGTGCTCGGCGGGCGACAACGTGGCCATGCGTTTGATGCCGGAAGCGGCAGGCACGACTTGCAGGCCGTGCGGACCGGTGACGATGGCATCCTCGAGCGCGCACTCGCCCTGAATGACATTGCCCAGATGAAATCGCGTGTGCAATCCCAACACGACATCGACGTTGGCGAGTCCCAGATCGGCATCCACCAGCATGACGTCGCGGCCCTGCGCGGCGATCGACACCGCCAGGTTCGCGGACACCGTGGTCTTGCCGACTCCACCCTTGCCGCCGGTCACCGCGATGACTTTGACGGGCCGCGCGGAATTCATATCAGCCAAGGCCTGTGCTCTTTCCGGCGATAGTCTGGCGTCACGCATGAGCGGCGACTCCCCCGAAATTACGCGCGAAATAAGACTCGTCGCGGGGCGGCGGCGAGCGCCGCGCCAGCTCGAGCGCCTCCCTCACCAGCCAAATTCGCTTCAGATGCGACGCATGCAGGTCCTCCGGAATGCGCTGACCGTTGCACACATAGGCGATTTTCAATTGATGCCTGAGCACCGTGGACAAGACGGCGCCAAGACTCGCCGACTCGTCCACCTTGGTGAGGACGCAGCCTAGGGGCTTGATGCGCACAAAGGCGCTCACGATCTCATCGAGGGCCTGGCCTTCGGCCTGCGCGGGAAGCGCCAGCAGAACCCGCGCGCGCGATGCGCCGTACTTCAGAGCCGCCAATTGCTCCGTGAGACGGACGTCGCGCGGTCCCATGCCGGCGGTGTCGATCAACACCAACTTCTTGGATTTGAGCCGCTCGAGCACGCGCGCCAATTCCTTGGCGCCGTTCGCCGGATGCATGGGTGCTCCCAGAATTCTCGCATAAGTCATCAGTTGTTCGCGGGCGCCGATTCGATAGCCGTCGGTGCTGACGAGCGCCAGGTCTTGGCTTCCATGCAGCATGCACCAGCGCGCCGCCAACTTCGCGATCGTGGTGGTTTTGCCGGCACCCGTGGGGCCCACCAAGGCGACCACGCCGCCGCCGACACAGGTCGGATCATTGATGATCGGCAGATGCTTGGCGAGCAATGCCAGCGGAATGTGCGATGGATCCTCCAAGCTGGTGCGCCGGGGCGTGAACTCGGCCAGCGAGCTGGCGACATCCGGCGCAATGTCCATCGCCGTCAGCTGCTCCAGCACCGTTGCCTTCAAGGGTTCGCGCAAGCGCTTGTCGTTCCAAGTCATGCCTGCCAGTCCGGTCTCGAGCAGGCGGCGCAGACCCATCAGCTCGCGCTGCATGGCGCCGTAGCCTGAATCCGCTGCCAATGCGCCGCGCGGCGCAGCCTGTGGCGGCATGGCGCGGGGCGCGGCAGCCGGTTTCGGGGACGCGGCTGATTTCATCGGCGCGGCCGTTCTCGCGGGCGGCGCGCTGGGTGCGCTGGGTGCGCTCGGTGCGATCGTGGCTGCAGCCGGCGATGCGTCCCTCGAGGGCGGGGCGATCACCGGCGCGGCGCTCTGGCGCCTGGCGTCGATGAACAAGGCCTCGTCGTAATCCACGGCGGCGATCACCTCGATGCCCTCGTCGCTGCGACGGCTCGACAGGATGACGGCATCCGGCCCCTGCTCCGCCCTCACCAGTGCGAGGGCCGCGCGCATGCTCGGCGCCGTATATCGTTTGATCTTCATGTCAACCTCCGTGAATCACTCAATTCGTTAACGGCCCACCGCAGCGATCACGCGGATGCGGCGGTTTTCCGGAATCTCGTTGTAGGCAAGCACCGCCAGCGACGGCGTGGAATGGCGCATGAGGCGCGCAATCCACGGGCGGATTTTCGGCGCCACCAAAAGGACCGCCGGCTCGCCTGCCGCGTCCTGACGGCGCGCGCTATCGCCCAATGCGGTTTGGATTCTGTCGGCGAGTCCGGGCTCAAATCCGGGCGATGCGTCGCCGCCGCCGGCCATCGAGTCCTGCAGCACCTGCTCCAGCCCCGGATCCAAGGTGATCACGGGCAATTCCTGGCGCAGTCCGCCGATGTTTTGCACGATGGTGCGGCCGAGCGCCACGCGCACGGCGGCCACCAGTGCCACGGCGTCCTGCGTCCGGGGCGCGTATTCCGCCAGCGTCTCGCAGATGGTGCGCAAGTTGCGGATGGGCACGCGCTCCAGCAAGAGGAACTGCAGCACCTTGACCACCACGCTCATCGGCAAGAGCTTCGGCACCAAATCCTCGACGAGCTTGGGCGCCGACTTGCCGAGACGGTTGAGCAGTTGCTGCACTTCCTCGTGTCCCAGCAATTCATGGGCATGCGACTGCAACAAGTGGCTCAAGTGGGTGGCGATGACGCTGCTGGCATCCACCACCGTGTAACCCTGCGACTGCGCCTGCTCGCGCCGCACTTTATCGATCCAGAGCGCATCCAGTCCGAAGGCCGGATCCTTGGTGGCCGAGCCGGGTATCGTGCCGGACACCTGGCCGGGATTGATGGCCAGTTCGCGATCCGGGAACACTTCGGACTCGCCCACCGGCGCTCCCAGGATGGTGATCCGGTAGGAGTTCGGGCCAAGCTCCAAGTTGTCGCGGATGTGCACGGCCTGGACCAAAAATCCGAGCTCCTCGGACAATTTCTTGCGCACGCCCTTGATGCGGCCCATGAGTTCGCCGCCCTGATTGCGGTCGACCAGGGGAATCAGCCGATACCCGACCTCCAAACCGATGACGTCGACCGCTTCGACATCATCCCAGGACAGCTCCTTTTGTTCCGCGGGCGTTGCCTGCGCAGCGGGAGCGGCCACGACGGCCTTGGGCGCAGGCTGTCTGCTCATGAGGTAGGCGCCGACGGCGCAGACCGCCGCCATCGCCAGAAACACGAAATTCGGCATGCCCGGAATGACGCCGAGCAGCGCCAAGATGCCGCTGGTGACGCCGAGCGCTCGAGGCTGCCCCAGCACCTGGGACATGATTTGCTGGCCCATGTCGTGCGGGCGCGAGACGCGTGTCACCAGAATGGCCACGGCCACCGACAGCAGCAACGCAGGGATCTGCGCCACGAGTCCGTCGCCGATGGTGAGCAAGGCGTAGGTGCGGCCGGCGTCGGCGAGCGACATGCCGTGCTGTGCCGCGCCGATGATGGTGCCGCCGAACATGTTGATGAACACGATCAGGATGCCGGCGATGGCATCGCCGCGCACGAACTTGCTGGCACCGTCCATGGCGCCGTAGAAATCGCCTTCCTCGCGAACTTCCTGCCGGCGGACAATGGCGTCGGCCTGCGTGATGATGCCCGCGTTCAAATCGGCGTCGATCGCCATCTGCCGGCCCGGCATGGCGTCCAAGGTGAAGCGCGCGCTGACCTCCGAGATGCGTCCGGCGCCCTTGGTGATGACCACGAAATTGATGATCACCAGCACCGTAAACACCACCATGCCGACGGCATAGTTGCCGCCGACCACGAAGTGACCGAACGCCGCGATGACATGGCCCGCCGCCTGCGCGCCGGTGTGCCCGTTCATGAGCACGATACGGGTCGAGGCGACGTTGAGGCCAAGGCGCAGCAAGGTCGCGCCCAACAGCACGGTGGGAAACGCCGCGAACTCGAGCGCACGCCGCACGTAGATCACCGCCAGCAAAATCATGAGCGACAGCGAAATATTGAAGGTGAAGAAGACATCCAGCAGGAACGCCGGCAGCGGCAACACCATCATGGCGAGCACGATCATGACCAGCACCGGCACGCCGAGGCCGTTGCGGGCGAATTCGCCGAAGGTCGCCACTGCGCCGCGCGCGCTCATGCGTCCAGGTACTCATCGCCGACCTTTGGATTGGGCCGCACAACGCGCGCCGCCAGGGTCGGATTCAAGGTGCGAACTCTGAAGATGTACGACAGCACCTGCGCCACGGCGACGTACAGGCCGTTCGGGATTTCTTTGTTCAGGTCCGTCGAGCGGTACAGCGCGCGCGCCAGCTTCGGCGCTTCGAACACCGGCACGCGATGTTCCTCGGCGATGCGGCGTATGTTCTGCGCGACCAGATCGAGGCCCTTGGCCAGGACCACGGGAGCGCGCATCTTCTTCGCGTCATACTTCAGCGCCACCGCGAAGTGCGTCGGGTTGACGATCACGACATCCGCCGTGGGCACCTTGTGCATCATGCGGCGCCGAGCCAGCGTCTGCTGCATCTGGCGTATGCGCTGCTTGGTCTCCGGACGGCCGTCCAACTCCTTCGACTCATCGCGCAGTTCCTGGCGCGTCATGCGCAAAGCCCGCTTGAACTGAAAGATCTGCAGGGGCACGTCAACGACCGCCACCAGCGCAAGCGAGGCGCAGAGCCATACGAAAGCCCAGCTCAAGAGACCCGCGCCGCGCATGACCGCGGCCCGCGGCGCCATGCGGGCCAGCGCCAGCACGTCGCCGAAAATCCAGGACACGATCCCGGCGCACACCGCGCCGACCACGAAGCATTTGAGCAGCGCCTTTCCCAGCTCCGAGACGCCGTGAAGCCCGAACAGCCGCTTGAGGCCCGATAGCGGGCTCAGTCTGGAAAAATCCGGCACCAATGCTTGGGTGGTGAAATTCCAGCCGCCCAGCGCCACCGACGCCAGCAACACCATGACGACCAGCGCGGCGAAAACCGGCAGCACCGCGCTCAGGGCGCTCATGCAGGCATCGCCGAGCGAGGCGCCCATCGAGTCCGTGGTGCTCAAGGCCCGGCCATCGACCGACAGCGACCGCCGCATCATCTGCGCCAACTGAGACGCGGCCGTTCCGCCGATCGCCGCCAGCGCTGCGCTGCCGCCGATCATGGCGGCGAAATTGGTGAGCTCGCGCGAGCGCGGTATCTGGCCGCGCTCGCGCGCTTCCTGCAGCCGCCGTAGCGAAGGTTCTTCGGTACGTTCGCCGCCCATTTCGGATTCGGCCATCAGGTCACCCCCGCGGCGTGGCTGACCAAATCCCCGACGGCCATCAGAGCATCGTTGATAAGAGCGGCAATGCCCGACAGGATGCCGTCGAGCCCGGCGAGCAATACGAAGAACCCGCTCATGAGCGTAATGGTGAAACCGATGCCGAATAAGTTGAGCTGCGGCGCGGCGCGGGTCACGACGCCCAGCGCCAGATTGACGATCACCAGGGCGATGACCGCGGGCAGCGCGATCAAGAGACCGGTGTCGAATACATGCGCGCCCCACAGCACCAGGGAAAGGAAAAAATTCTGATTCAAATGCGCGCCGATCGGCAGGGTGTGGAAGCTCTCCGCCAGGGCGCCGAGCAGCATCAAATGACCGTTGATCGCAAGGTAGGTCAACGTGCCGAAGATCATGAACAACTGGCCGAGCACCGGCACCTGGGCGCCGCGCTGCGGATCGACCAGCGTTGCGAAGCCTAAGCCCATGGTCAGCGAAATGCTCTGACCGGCGAACACCAGCGCTTCGAACGTGACCTGCACCACCATGCCGATCGCCACGCCGATGAGCAGCTCCAGCACGGCGGCCAAGAGGCCCGCCGCGGAAAAAATCGACAGCCCCGCGGGCACCTGAATCAGCGGGCCCAGCAGGAACGCCAGCGCCAAGGTCAGCACGATTTTGACCAAGCCCGGCACGACGCCTTCGCTCGCGATGGGCGCCGAGAGCACAAAACCGCCGACGCGCAGCGCGGGCCACCACATCCGGCCCACCCACATCGATACGTCGGCGGCATTTAGGGTCAACGGCTGCATGCTATCCCACCATCGCTGGGATGCTGGCGTACAGTTCGTGGGTGAAATCGATCAGCACCCTTAGGATCCAGGGACCTGCGACAAACAAGGTAAGCACCAGCATCAAGAGCTTCGGGATGAAGCTCAAGGTGGACTCATTGATTTGAGTCGCTGCCTGCAGCATGCCGATCACCAATCCGGTGATGAGTGCGATCAGCAGCAACGGTGCCGAGATCAACGACGTGACCATCAGCGTCTTGTGCGCCAGGTCCATGACGTTCTCGGGCGTCATTGGTGAAAGCTCGACGCCAGGGTGCCGATGAGCAAGGTCCAGCCATCGACCACGACGAACAACATGATCTTGAAAGGCAGGGACACCAGGACCGGCGAGAGCATCATCATGCCCATGGACATGAGCACGCTCGCGACCACCAGGTCGATCACCAAGAAGGGGATGAACACCATGAAGCCGATCTGGAAGGCGGTCTTCAGTTCGCTGGTGAGGAACGTTGGCACCAGCACCGACAGCGGCACATCCTCGGCGCTGGCGAACTGTGCCTTGCCGGAGAGCTTGGAGAACAGCTGCAAATCGTTTTCGCGCGTCTGCGCCAGCATGAACTTCTTCAACGGCGCGACGGTGCGGTCGATCGCCACTTCTCCGGCGAGCTGGCCATCCATGTAAGGCTTGATGCCCGCTGCGTACGACTGCTCCAAGGTCGTTCCCATCACGAAGAACGTCAGAAACAGCGCGAGCCCGGTGAGCACCTGGTTGGACGGCGTGGTCGCCATGCCGAGGGCCTGCCGCAGGATCGACAGCACGATGATGATTCGCGTGAACGCCGTCATGGCCAGCAAAATGGCCGGCAGCAGCGTCAGCAGCGTCATCAGTATGAGAATCTGGAACGTGAGCGAATACGTCTGTACGCCATCGGCGGCCGACTTCAAGGCAACCGCGGGCAGCGCAGCCTGCGCGCCGGCAGCCAACGGCAGCAGCGCGAGTCCTGCGGCCGCAATCAGGCGATAGTGCAGGGCCTTGATCACTTAAGCGCCCGGCCGCTTCATCAGATCGCGCAGCCGTTCGGCGAAGGGCGGCACGCGGCCGGCCGCCTTCAGCGAGAGGGGAGTTGTCAGCGGCGACAACGGGACGATGCCGCCGGCACTGACGCCGAGCAGCACCTGAGCCTCGCCGATTCGCACCAGCACCACGCGTTCGCGCGGGCCGATGCTCAGCTGGTCGAGCACCTCAGAATCGAGCGAACCGCGCGGGGCGTTCAACTTGAAGCGCTTCAGCACCCAACCGATCGCCAGGATCAACGCCACAATGGCGACGAGGCTCAACGTGAGCTGCGTCAAGCTGCCGATCGACAACGGCGAGGCGGATTGCGCCATCACCGTCATTTGGCGTGCTCCATCCTCTCCGTCTCGCTGACCACGTCGGTGAGGCGGATGCCGAATTTCTCGTTGACGACCACGACTTCGCCGCGTGCAATGCGCACGCCGTTCACCAGCACGTCGAGCGGCTCGCCCGCCAAGCGGTCGAGTTCGACCACGGAACCGGGCGCCAGCTGCAGCAGTTCGCGCACCGACATCTTCGCGCGTCCAACTTCAAGAGCCAACGTCACGGCAACGTCAAGAATGAGTTTCAAATTCATTTCCTGCCCGGCGGCGCCGCCCGCATTGGGACCTAGGTCGTTGAATTGCGCTCGTGCGACCGCGGCATTTTTCGGATCGGGCGGACTCATGCGGGGACTCCTGGAAGAATTTTGAGGGCGTTATGCCCCTGTGAGATGCCGAAGCGGCCGCTGTACAGCGCTACATCGCCGGCCAACAAGGTGACCTGCTGCGGCGCCTCGATCGGAATGATGTCGCCCGGCGCGAGGCTCACCAATTCGCGCAGGCTGATTTGCGCCTGGGCGAGAACGGCGCGCGTGTCCAGCTGAGCTTCGTGCAGTGCCTTGCTGATGACCGGCGCCCACGCTTCTTGTTTGCGCACCGGCGCTGCGCCGCCGTCGCCGGCGAGCGCCTCGCGGATCGGACTGAGCAGGGCGTCGGGCAGCAGCCAGTCGATGCGGCCGCTGCGGGCCGCGAATTCGACGCTGTATTTGGCGACGATAACCGACTCCATCGCGCCGCCCAGCTGCACCAGCCGCGGATTGGTTTCTTGCTTGACCAGTTCCAACTCCACCGGCGATACCGCAGCCCACGCGGCCGTCAAGTCCGCTGCGAAACTGCGCAGCATCAATGCAAGGAAGCGCTGCGCCGCCGGTGCGACCGCGGCCTGCGGATCCGCGTTGGCGCGGCCCGTGCCGCCGAAGAATCCGTCCAACAGAGTCAACAGCAGGGCGGGCTCGACGCTCACATAGGCAAGTCCCGGCAAGGGTTTGAGGCGCACGACTGCGAGGGTGGCCGGTACCGGCAAGGAGGCTTGCAGGTCGGCGCTCTTCACCGATTCCAGCGAATCGAATTGCAAGCTGGCGTCGCGCCCCAGAAGCCCCGACAGCGAAGCTCCGGCGCGATCGCCAAAGTTCTTGCTGATCACCTCGAGCAGCGGCAGATCGGTCCGGTTGATGCGCTGTGCAGCGAAATCATAGGGCCGAACGGTTGCCTGCCCTTCCTTGGCGTTTTTTTCCAGCAGGGCCTGCACTTCTTCGTTGGAAATTCGCGCCGCGGATTGCTCCATTACTGCACCACGAAGCTGGTAAACAGGACGTCGTCCACGTCCGGGCTGCCTTCCTTCTTTTGCACCGCGCGAACTTCCGCGAGCGCCTCCTGCCGCAGCTTCTCCTTACCCTCGCGCGACATCATGGATTGGTAGTTGCGATTGCTCATCAGCAACAGCAGATTGTTGCGGATCAGGGGGATGTTCTTTTGCACGCTCTCGATGGCTTTTTCGTCGTGCGCCATGACCTCCATGGTGATTTGCAGGAATCGCACCGCGGAACCGTCTTCGAAGTTCACGACCAATGGCGGATCGATGGCGTAGTAAACCGACGGCTTGCCGGCGCCGCCGTGTTCGGCGTTCTTTTCCGCGACGGGCACCGGCACGATGGCCGTGATCTTGCCGTCCTTGTCCAGCTTGAGGTCGGGCAACGGGTGCAGCTTGGCGTTGATGAAGCCGCCGATCACGACTGCCCCCAAGGTGAGCACGAAAATGCCCAGCCCATTCACCATGGTGCCCATGAATCCGCCGGATTTTTTTGGCGGCGGGGGAGGAGGAGCGTCGTCAGCTTCGTCTGCCATAGTTCGATTCCGATGCGCGGGCACATGCCGCAGCCGAAGAATCGAGCAAGTTCTATGCCAGAAGATTTTTAGAGCATTTTCCCGAGAATTTTCAGCAGCTTAAGGGAAAATCGGCGCACCGCCCCACATGGGCGGAAGCGCCGATAAATTGACGCTTACCAGATGCTCACACGCTGATTCGGCGGCAGGTACATCTTGTCGCCCGGCTTTAAGCCGAAGGCTGCATAGAATCCCGCCTGGTTGCGCAGCGGCGCTTTGCCACGCACGGCCGGCGGGGAGTGTGGGTCGGTTTTGATGCGCTGAATTGCCTCCGCCTCGCGCACCTTGCCGCGCCAGACTTGCACCCACCCCAGATACAGGCGCTGATCGCCTGTCAGGCCGTCGATGACCGGCGCCTCATGGCCGGCCAATGAAATGCGATAAGCCTTGTAGGCGATCGCCAAACCGGAATTGTCGCCGATGTTCTCGCCCAGGGTGAGCGCGCCATTGACGTGGTAATCCGGTACCGGCTCATAGGCGTTGTATTGCGCCACCAACGCCTTGGTCTTCTCGGCAAACTTGTCGTGGTCGGCCTTCGTGAACCAGTCATGCAGGTTGCCGTCGGCATCGAATTGGCTGCCCTGATCATCGAACCCGTGGCTCATCTCATGGCCGATGGCGCCGCCGATGCCGCCGTAGTTCACCGCATCGTCAGCGTCGGCGTCGAAAAACGGCGGCTGCAGGATCGCCGCCGGGAATGTGATTTCATTGCGCGTGGGATTGTAGGAGGCGTTGATGGTTTGCGGGCGCATCCGCCATTCGCTGTGATCGACCGGCTTGCCCAATTTGGCCAGATTGCGGCGGTATTCGAATTCATTGGCCCGAACCACGTTGCCGAACAAATCGTCGCGCGAAATCTTGAGCGCGCCGTAGTCGCGCCAGTGATCCGGATAACCGATCTTCGGCAGCATTTTCGCCAGCTTGGCCTGGGCTCCCACCTTGGTATCGGGGCTCATCCAATCGAGCGTGTCGATATCGCGGCGGTAGGCCTCCAGCAAGTTCAAAACCAGTGTCTGCATCCGGGCTTTGTTCTGCGGCGGGAAATACTTCGCCACATAGAGCTTGCCCAACGCTTCGCCGAGGCTGCCGTCGAGCAGGTTGATGCCGCGCTTCCAGCGCGGCTGATTTTCCGGCACGCCGCGCAATACGCCGCCGGTGAAGGCGAACCGTTCATCGACGAAGGCCTTCGACATGTACGGCGCCGACGCCGACAGCACGCGCCATTTGAAGTATGCCTTCCATACGTGCAACGGGGTGGCACCCATCAATTTGCTCAAGCCGGTGAAGTAAGTCGGTTGCGTCACGATGACGTAATCCACCTTGCCTTCGACGCCCGAGCTGCGCAGATAACGTTGCCAGTCAAACCTTTGCATCAGCGCCGGTAGTTCGGCAACGGCAGTCTTGTTGTAGGTCTTGATGGGATCCCGGTCTTCCACCCGTGTCCATTGAATCTTTGCCAAGGCCGTTTCCAATTCGAGAATCGCAGCCGCGCTTTGCGCTGCCTTGGCCTGGCCGGCCATGCCCAACATTTTTTCGATGTGGGCCCTATAGGCGACCCTCGCCTCTTTGAGCTTGGCATCATCTTTCAGGTAGTAGTCGCGGTCCGGCAATCCCAATCCGCCCTGCGACAAAATGACCGCATAGCGCGTCGAGTCCCGGGCATCCAAATTGAACTGCAGTCCGAAGGGCGCGCCCGCACCGATTTCTGCCATGTGTGCCATCGTACCGGGGACGGCGTTCATATCCTTGATCGCATCGATCGCCGCAAACTCCGCCAGCACGGGCTTGACGCCCAAGGTCTCGAGCTCACTCTCATTCATGAAACTTGCATACAGATCGGCGAGCTTCTTCGCGTCGGGATCTTCGTTGGAAGCTTTCTGATCAAGCCCATCGACGATGGTACGCAGCTGTTCCTCGGTCTTATCCTGCAGCGTGGTAAATGAGCCGACCGCGCCCTTGTCGGGCGGCAGCTGATACTCGCGCAGCCATTTGCCGTTCAAGTGTTGATATACGTCGTCCTGAGGACGGGTGGTGGAGTCCACGTATTGAAGGTCGATGCCGGAGCGCAGCGTCGGACGCGGAGCCGGCGCGGCTGCCGCGGGCGTCGGCGGCTGATTGCTGGCGCAAGCCGCAACAGCGGCGATGCAGACGACGGTTGCCAATTTCTTCAACATGCTCTCTCCTCAAAATTTCAATGAAACCTTCAAGCCCGGGCCCGCGTCATCGAGCACCAGGTGCGCGCCATGCAACTTCGTCACTGCCGCCACGAGCGACAGCCCCAATCCCGAGCCGGGAAATTTCCGCGCCTCGTCCAAGCGCACGCGGCGGCCGAGCACCATCTCGCGTTTGTCGGCCGGAATTCCAGGCCCATTATCCTCTACGATGACTTGCGGTGCGCTGCCCGATCCGTCCAGCACAACCCGAATGTGGCCGCGGTCCGGCGTGAATTTGATGGCGTTGTCGAGCAAATTGGCGAGCGCTTGAGCCAGCAATTGCCGGTTGCCCTGCACCTGCGCACCCGCCGCCACGGAACTTTCGAGCACGATGCCGCGCTCTTCGCTCACCGGTGCATACAGCTCGACCACACTTGCGACCAGCTCCGACAGGTCGACGATTTCTCGCGCCACGGTGCCGGTCTCGGCCAGCGCGATGCGCAGCAGGGCATCCAGCGTGCTGCGCATCTGGTCCACCTCGGTGGTGACGCGTTCGAGCACGCGGCGCTCGGCCGAGCCGGGCGCAAGTCCGGTCATGGCCCCTTCGGCGGAGGCCTGCAGCCTGTTCAATGGAGTGCGCAGGTCGTGCGCCGCGCTGTCAAGAACCGTGCGCATGCCCAGGGTAAGCTGCTCGATCTTGTCGAGCATGGTATTGATTTCGCGCGCCAGCGTGTTGATCTCATCGTCGGCGTCGCGAACCGGCAGACGTTGCGACAGGTCGCCGCGCATGATTTGCGTCGCCACCGCCGAGATCGCGCCGGCTTGCGCCAGAATGCGCCGTCCCATCCAAAAGCCGCCGCCCAACCCCAGCAGCAAGGTCAGCAGCACCGCGGCGATCAGGCCGCGCATCATCAGGCTCTTGACGTCCTGGCGTTCCTGCACGTCGTGTCCGACGAGCATTTGATAGCCGCCGGGCAGGGCAAAATAACGCGCGCGCATCTCGTGCTCGCGCGTCTCGTCGCCGAACGGCACCGACACCTTGAATAGAAACCATTTATCCTTGGCGTCGATTTTAGGCCAGGCGGGGACATTGCCCGCCACCGGGCGCAGCTGCGGATCCACCATCAAGTACACCGCGCCGCGCACATCCTGGTCCTGGGAGCGCTGTTCCACCAATTCGATGAAATCGCTGCGCGAGAGGACCAGCATCTGCTCGCGCAATCCCTGCACTTCTGCTTCGATGAGATTGTCGGTGCTGCCGTCGACCACGCGGGATACGGCGAAGTCGACCGCATAGATGAGGGCCGCCGCGCCGATGGCAAATACGATCGAATAGACGATGGCGATACGGAACGGCGAGGTATCGAGAACACCGAGAAAACGCTGATCGGGACCCATTAGGAGCCTGCCTGAGGCCGCTATTCGTCTTCGCGCAAGCTGTAACCGGCACCGCGCACGGTATGCAGCAAAGGCTTGTCGAAATCCTTGTCGATCGCCTGCCGCAAGCGGCTGATATGCACGTCGATCACGTTGGTCTGAGGATCGAAGTGATAATCCCAGACGCCCTCGAGCAGCATGGTGCGCGTCACGACCTGTCCGCTATGACGCATCATGAATTCGAGCAGCTGGAACTCGCGTGCGGTCAACTCGATTTTCTTGCCGTTGCGCACGACCCGGCGAGTCATTCGGTCCAGTTCCAGATCCGCCAATTTCAACTTGGTGCTGGCTTCCGCGTTGCCGGCTTCGCCGCGGCGGGCGAGCGCGTCGATACGCGCCAGCAGTTCCGCCATGTGATAGGGCTTGGTCAAATAGTCGTCGCCGCCGGCCCGGAGGCCGGTGATGCGGTCATCGACGTCGCCGAGCGCGCTCAAAATGAGGACCGGCATTTTGCGCCCCGTGGCGCGCAGCGACTGCACCAGCGCGAGTCCGTCCAGCTTCGGCAGCATGCGATCGACGATTGCCAGGTCCACGGCGATCGAGGAGGCCATGTGCAGTCCTTCGACGCCATTGCCCGCGGCATCCACCGTGTGACCGGCCTCCCGCAGCGCCTTCGCCAGGTAATCCCGCGCGATTTCGTCGTCCTCGACTATCAAGATATGCATGGGTCGGTATCTTAGACTACGATGCGGTCGCCCGGGTTCACTCGATAGGACCCCCAACCCAAGCGATGTGTATGCCCGAGTCTCGGATCCTAGCGCTCGCCGCGCTCGCCGCGCTGTGCCTGCCGGTACCGTCCTTTGCGAAAGAGGCGCCCCTGTGGGAGTTCGGTCTCGGCGCGGGCGCAATTGCCTTTCAGGACTATCGGGGTTCGAATACCACGCACGCCTATCCCCTGCCCGTGCCCTATATCGTCTACAACGGCAAATTCCTCAAAGCGGATCGCGACGGCGTACGCGGGACACTGCTCAATCAAAATTGGCTCGAGGTCAATCTGAGCTTCAACCTGACCACCCCGGTGCGCAACGACCGCGAGCGCAGCGGCATGCCGGATTTGCGTTCCACGGTCGAG
This sequence comes from Steroidobacteraceae bacterium, assembly GCA_036263775.1. Classification (GTDB taxonomy): domain Bacteria; phylum Pseudomonadota; class Gammaproteobacteria; order Steroidobacterales; family Steroidobacteraceae; genus Bog-1198. Next base: position 21,156 of record DATATA010000096.1, read on the forward strand.
ATGGGACCTTCGTTCGATTTCCAATTGTTGCGCAGCGAGGACCGCCGCATCAAGTTGGACTTGCGCATGCCGCTTCGCGCAGCCGCGACCGTCGAAGCCTCGCCGCGCATCATCGGTTGGACCTTCAGCCCGCGGTTGAATTTGGACCTTCGGGATCCATTCGGACTCCCGGGTTGGAATCTGGGACTGTTGGCAGGCCCGCTGTTCGCAGATCGGCGCTATCACGACTATTTCTATTCGGTTGCCCCTCGGTTTGCGACGGTCTCGCGGCCGCAATTCGCAGCCCAGGGCGGCTACGCCGGCACGCAGACCCTCGCCGCCTTGTCGAAACGATACCCGAGGTTTTGGCTGGGTGCGTATATGCGTTACGACACACTGGCCGGTGCATCCTTTGTTGACAGCCCCCTGGTTCAGCGCAAAAGCTATTGGACCGGCGGATTCGGTTTCGCCTGGATGATCCAAAGATCCGCACAGGTCGTGCAAATACCGGACTGACAGCGACGATGCCGCGTTTCCTAAAAGTCATATACGAATATTTCGCGCTGTACAGCTCCCTGACGCTCTTGGGACTCATCTGTTTGATCTGGTCCGTGTTTGCCCTGCCGCTCTATTTCGTTTTGCCGGCGCGCGCCGGCAGGGTGGTCGGGCGCTTCGGCATCATGGCGGGTTTTCGAATCTACTCCTGGTCCTTGTCGATCACGGGCACCTATCGGCTGGACTTACGCGCCGTCGATACCTTGAGAGGCGGCCCGCCGGTAATTCTGGCGCCGAACCATCCGGCGCTGATCGACGCGCTGCTGATTCTGACGCGGCATCCGAATCTGGTTTGCGTGATGAAATCGGAACTCATGAAAAACGTGTTTCTGGGTTCCGGATCCCGGCTTGCGCGCTACGTGCGCAACGACTCCTCGAGGCAAATGGTCAAGGAGTCGGTGGCACACCTGCAGGCCGGCGGCGTGTTGCTGCTCTTTCCCGAGGGCACGCGCACCACGCGTTTTCCGATCAACCCTTTGGTGGGCAGCGTCGGCTTGATCGCGAAACATGCCAAGGTACCCGTGCAGACTCTGGTGATCGAGACGGACTCGCCGTTTTTGAGCAAGGGCTGGCCCTTGTTCAAGCGGCCCGAGCTGCCCATCACCTATAGGGTCCGGTTAGGGCGCCGCTTCGATCCTCCATCGGATGTACCCGCCTTTACGGCAGAGCTGGACCGCTACTATCGGCAGGAACTCGAGGGCGCTCTACAGTCTCGCTGGCTGAAACACGAATCATGACCCCATCGAGCACTCATCTTGTGCTCATTCCGAGCTATAACCCCGGACCGAAGGTATTTTCAACGGTGCGAGCGGCACTGGATCAGTGGGCGCCGGTCTGGGTCGTGGTCGACGGCAGCACCGACCATTCGGAACATCGCTTGTCGGAAATGGCGGCCGTGGAGCCGGCGCTACGGGTGTGGGTGCTGCCGCGGAACCGGGGCAAGGGCGCGGCGGTATTGTTTGGCCTCAAGGAAGCTCAGGCGCTCGGCTTCACGCATGTGCTGACGCTGGATTCGGACGGGCAACACCCGGCGGAGCGCATACCCGCATTCATGCGCGCTTCCGTGGCATCTCCCGATTCCATGGTGCTGGGAGAACCGGTGTTCGATGCCGGCGCCCCAAGCTTGCGCGTCAAAGGCCGCAGGGTTTCGAATTGGTGGGCCAATCTCGAGACGCTGTGGGCGGGAATCCACGATTCACTGTTTGGTTTTCGGGTCTATCCGATCGGCGCGCTGCTGAAGGTCATGAGCGGACAGCTTTGGATGCGGCGCTTCGACTTCGACGTGGAAGCGGTGGTGCGATTGTGCTGGCGCGGCGTGCGGCCCATCAATCTACCGGCGGCGGTGCGCTACTTCAGCCCCGCGGAAGGCGGCATTTCTCACTTCAACTATTGGCGCGACAATGCGCTGCTGACGTGGATGCACTTCCGGCTATTTTTCGGATTTGCCGCGCGCCTGCCGCTTCTGATCGTCCGGCGCCTGCGCAACGCCTAAAGCGGTTTGCGCGCGCAATATTCGGAAAAAATTCCCAGTTCCACGTAGCGATGCTCATCGGCGAAACCCGCCTCGCGAATCGCGCTCAAGATTTCCTTCGGCGCCACGCAGGCATCGATCGTGTCCCAGTAGTAGCGCATCAATTTGGGAGAGTCGGAACTCTCTCCGAGAATGCCGGCGAGGAAAGGCACGACTCCGCGCATGTAGGCTTTGAGCACCGCACGCGGCACCGGCCCTTCCGGGCGAGTGATTTCCAGGAGGCATATCCGGCCGCCGGGTTTCAGCACC
>DATATA010000002.1:0-34786 GCA_036263775.1 Steroidobacteraceae bacterium
CGGATGGTGCGACCCTGCAACACGAAGCTGGATGCCGATGATCCCACGGCAGGCATGGCGTCCGTCACCAGCATGAACCGATCATGGCGCTTGCAGCGCAATGCCAGTTTCAACATCACCGGATCGACATGGTGCCCATCGACGATGATGCCGCACCAGGTGTTGGTATCGAACAGCGCTGCCCCGACGATGCCCGGCTCGCGCGGCGCCAGCGGTGCCATGGCATTGAACAGGTGCGTGAAGCCCCGCACGCCGTATGCGATCGCCGCCGCCGTCTGCGCGTAGCTTGCATCGCTGTGGCCGGCGGAGATCAAAATGCCGCTCGCGGCCAGTTGCGCGATCATGTCGGTCGTCGTCATTTCGGGAGCGAGAGTCAAAACCGTGCGGCCGCCGCGCAGACTGCACAACAGAGAAACGAGCCCGTTGTCCAACCGCCGCAAATGCTTCGGATCATGGACACCACGGCGTGCCCAATTCAAAAACGGTCCTTCGATATGAATGCCGAGCGCGCCTGCCAGCCGTGCATCGAGCGACGCCTGCACCGCGGCGAGTGCCTGAGCGATGGTATCCAGATCATCGCTGATCAAGGTCGGCAGAAAGCCGGTCGTGCCGAATTGCCGGTGCGCCGCACCGATGGCGCGGATCGATTCGAGGCTCGGATCGTCGTTGAACAACACGCCGCCGCCGCCGTTGACTTGGACGTCGAGGAAACCCGGCAACAATATCTGCCCTTCGAGATCCACGCGCGCGGCCTTGCGGCAGCGCGGGTCCGACGGCACCGTGACGGCTTCGATACGCCCATCCGCAAGCAGCACGCTCTGGCCGCTCACGATGCGCTCACCGGCCAGGATCCGGCCGTTTTCGAGCACCGTTTGCACTACACGGTCTCCGTGACCTTGTGCAGGTGCGGCGGACGATCGGGATCGAAGCCTCGACTTAGCGAGAGCGAGGCGATCATTCGATAGGCGCTTTGCACCAGCAGTATCGGTGCGAGTTCCGGCACCACTGCAGACGAGGGCAGCAACATCGCGCCCGCGCCGTTGCCGCCCGCGAGCATCACGGGAACACCGCGGCGCGCCAATTCGATGGCGAGCGCTTCGATTCCCGGCCGGGTGGCATCTGCTTGGGCGAACAGCAGGGCGGGAAACCCTTTTCTCAGCAGTGCGTAGGGTCCGTGGCGAAGCTCCGCGCTGCTGAAAGCTTCCGCATGGATGCCGCAAGTTTCCTTGCATTTCAAGGCAATTTCCTGTGCCGCGCCCAAGCCAAGACCGCGACCGACCACGTAGAGATTTTCCGCGGATTGAAGCGGCGTCAACGCTTCCGACCAGTCGGCGGCCCAACTCCTGTCCATCAGTTCGGGTAAGCGAGCCAGCTCCGCATCGAGCGCCGAGTCTTGGGTCCACGCCGCGACCAGGCGCGCGATGGCTGCGAGGGAGGCTAGATAGGATTTGGTTGCCGCCACACTGATCTCGGGTCCCGCATTGAGTTCGATGGTGAGGTCAGCGGCCGCCATCAAGGGCGAATCAGCGCTGTTACATATGGCCAACACGGTTGCACCGGACGCCTTCGCCGAGGTTACGGATGCAAGTAAATCGGGACTGCGTCCGGATTGGGAAATTGCAATGAATAGGCAGCCGCGCACATCCTGAGTAACGCCGTACACCGAGCTCACGGAAGGAGCGGCCGACGACGTCAGAACACGCGCATGGGTCTCGATCAAATATTTTGCGTAGGTTGCCGCGTGATCAGAGCTGCCTCGCGCGCAAGTGATGACGGCGCGTGGGGCAAGTCTCCGCAATTCTGCACCCATCGCTCGCATTGCCGACGAATCGTGCCGCAGTTGCGTGCGCACTGCGTTGGAAGCATCGGCGGCTTCCTGAAACATGCGTGTTCGTTCGGCGGATTGTGAACGCTCCGCGTTCATGTGCTGAGCTCGGCGACGAAATCGTAGGTGTCGCCTCGATAATAGGACTGCGAAAATTCGATGGCTCTGCCGTCGGGCAGCGACCCGAGCCGTTCAACCAGCAGACCCGCATCGCCGGCCTTCGCCTTGAGAAGTTCAGCCTGGTCTGAAGTGATGAGCACCGCGCGCAGGCGCTGCAAGGCCCGCACCGGGCGATGGCCTGCAAGTTCCAAGGCTTCATACAAGGATGCGTCGACTGCTTCCAAAGAGGGCAGCGCCGTTGCAACAATGGTCGCGTACTCCAACGCCATGGGCGCGTCATCGGCATAGCGTATTCGGTTGAAGCGAAATACGGGAGTGCCGGGACTCAACCGCAGCGCAAGCGCTTCTTCGGGAGTCACAGTGCCCGCCGCACGTTTGAGCCACACGCTTCGCGGCGTGCGGCCACGCGCGCGCATGTCCTCGGAGAAGGACGTGAGCATCGCGAAGTTTTTGTCGACTCGAGCGGACACGAAGTTGCCCGCTCCCTGCCGCCTCACCAACAAACCATCGGCTACCAACCCGTCCAGTGCCTTGCGAACGGTGATCCGCGACACCGCGAAATCCGCGGCGAGGTCGCGCTCGGAGGGAAGCGCATCATCCGGGCCCAAAATCCGGCTATCGATGGCTTTTCGCAGCACCCGCTGCAGCTCTTGGTACAGCGGCAAATTGCCCTGACCATCCAACGGACCAACTGCTTTAGCGAGCGATGTCATAGGTGCTGAGGGCACTTCTATTGTGGCTTTAGTCATCGAACAATACCAAAGAAATACCACTATGAGAACAACAAGTATTGTTAAGATAAAATAGGTAGCTGATTTTACTCATAAAATAGCGATTCTTCTTGTGTTTATTACACGGCACTAGCGGATTTGGATAATTGGTATTATATTGGGTCTTAATTGGTGTTGGATGCGGACAGCAAGCAGCGGTCGAACGCAGCGAATTCTCAAACAAGGTTTGTGACAGGACAGGGGGCATCGATATGAATCGGACAGGGGATATCTATATGAATCGGATCGCCATGGCGGTCAAGTCGGCACTGGGACTGGCGCTTTTGGTGCCGTCATCCATGGCGCTGGCGGCAACGGCCGCGTCTGACGACACAGCGCTGCAAGAGATCGTCGTTACCGGCATCCGTCAATCGGTTCAAGTCTCGTTGGATGCGAAGCGATCGGCCGTTGACCTCGTGGATATCATTTCCGCGGAAGACATCGGCAAGTTGCCGGACAAGAACATCGCGGATTCGCTGGCCCGGGTGCCGGGCGTCACGACGAGTTCTGCCGGAGCCAACGAAGGCGGCTTCGATGAGAACGACCGGGTGAGCATGCGCGGCACGAATCCCAGCCTGACGCAGACGCTGATCAACGGCCACAACGTCGCTTCCGGGGACTGGTTCGTACTCAACGAAACCGGTACCGTCGGCCGCAGCGTGAGCTACACGTTGCTGCCGTCGGAAATCGTCAGCCAGGTGAGGGTTGAAAAAAGTTCCAGCGCTTCGCTGGTCGAAGGCGGCGTCGCCGGCTCCATCGACATCATTACGCGCAAACCACTGGACTTCATCAACCCCTTTACGGTCCAAGCCTCCGCCGGCGCGGTCTACGCAACGCTCCCGAGCAAAACCGACGGACAGTTCAGCGCACTCGGCGCGTGGAAAAATGCTGCCAACAACTTCGGCGTCATGCTACAGCTGTTCTCGGAAACCCGGCATCTGCGGCGCGACGGTTCTGAGATTCTAGGCTATGAAACCATCACAGCCCATCCGGACGCAGCAGGTAATCCGACTGGAATTGCAGCGTCGAATCCGGACCTTCTCGGCGTGCAATATCCGGCGCTGGTCGGCGCCACCGAGTTCACGCAAAAGCGCGAGCGCAACGGCGGTTTGTTCGACGCGGAATTCAAACCCCTCGACAACCTGACATTCGATTTATCGGCGTTTTCATCGCGCCTGCTCGCGCCCAACCTGAATGACAACTATCTGTTTTTCGGATCGAATGTCCTAGCGACCGGCACCGGTCAAGCGCCTTTGCCCGGTTACACTGTCGCTGGAAATACCCTCACCTCTGCGACATTCGCGCCGGTCGCCGGCACCCCCTACGGTGTGTACGACCAGATTTCGCGGCCCAGCTCCGAAGCCACGGCGCACTTCGTCAACCTCGACACCACCTGGAACACCACCGATTCCTTGTCGTTCCTGGGTCAAATCGGCTATTCCTGGGGCGACGGTAAAACGCCGGAACAAGACGTTTCCGAGACCAATCCCGGCACCGGTGCAGGTGCAAACTATCAGCTGAATGGCCTGGGAGCCGCACCCAGCTTCAGTTTCGGCAATACCGACAACTCCACTCCAACGCCGAACGGTGTTCCGGTTCCTTTCGGCTTCATATTCGGCGACCAGTTCGTGGATGTGAAAGACTCCGAGGAGTGGGCCAAGATCGACGCTACGTATAGGCTTGGAACAGACCTGTTCCAGGACCTCAAATTCGGTGTGCGATATGCGAAACACGACCGCACCTCGAACGGCGTGGTCGGTCAAGGTCCGTCGGCTGCCGCGGCCACGGCGCCGTATCCTTCGACATTCTCGAATTACCCGTCGAACTACGATACCTTCGGCGGCAATCATCCATCCAACGTCTGGTTTTGGACGCCCGCGCAGCTCGAGGCCTATGACAGCCCGGCAAACGTGGTTCGCGATCCCGCGGTGCGCCTCGACTTCAATTCGATGTTCGAGGTGCACGAAAAGGATACTGCCGGGTACGTGCAGGCTGACTTCAAGGGCAGCAATTGGGCGGGCAACGTCGGCGTGCGGGTCGTGCACACCCAGGAAGATATCATCAACTACACCGCGGTGGATCCCACCACGCCGGGCTCGACGTTTTCTCTGTTCGGCCAGTTCATCGGCGTGCCCATCTCGCACTCCTACACCGACGTTCTGCCCAGCTTCAACCTGAAGATCGACGTGACCCCGGATCTGGTGGCTCGATTCGACGCGGCCGAAACCATGACTCGCGCCGACTATTCACAGCTTGCCGGTGCCACGAGCTTGTCGGGGCCCGTGACCGCCACCGGCACCGGCGGCAATCCAGACCTGAAACCCATCGTGTCGAATAATTTCGATGCCGGACTCGAGTGGTATTTCGCCAAGCAATCATTGCTGTCGGCGACGCTCTTTTACATGGACTTGAAGAACTATGTAAGTTTCGGATCCTCAACGCGGGATATTTTCACCTTCGGACAGGGGCTGCCGACGGGCGGAAAGGTGGTGACTTATTTGTTGAGCACGCCGGTCAATGCGCAGGGCCGCGTCGAAGGCGCCGAGATCGCGTACCAGCAGGCATTTACGGAAAACTTTGGATTCATCGGCAATTACACCTATGCCGATGGCAAGCAGACCTCGTTGGTTACGAACGGCGACGATCGCCTCGTGGGCACCTCGAAGAACACCTACAACGTTCAGGGATACTTCGAGAACAAGGTCTTCAGTGCGCGAGTTGCGTATACCTACCGGTCCGCCTTCTTCAGCGGCCTGGATCGAAATACGGCATTCTCCCAGGAAGCGATCGGCACGCTATCGGCTTCGTTGGTTTACAACGTCACCGACAATTTCTCGGTTCAGCTCGATGGGCAGAACCTCAACAATCCCATCTTGAAGTACTCGGCCATCAACGATGATCAGCCGCGGGCATTCTACAAAAACGGGGCTCAGTATTTCCTGACCGTGCGATTCAAGCTGTAGGCGGGCCAGCCGCCCGGCGCGTGCGGCATGAGTTAGAGTGTCAGGCGTGCGGCAGGGTGCGAGGATGATAAGGGGGGCAGGGGCAGCGGTTGTTACCGCTGGCCTTGCCCTTGCTTCCGTCTTTGGCGCGGCACCGGCTTCCGCGCAGCAGGCCGCCGTCATTCCGCTGCCGGCAAAGATTGTGCCGGGCACCGGTGCGTTCGCATGGAGCGCCGCGACCGTCATTCAGGTCCCGCGGGGGCAACGCGACGCTGCAAATGCGGCCGGCTATCTTAGCGACTTGTGGAAGCGCAGCAACGGAATCACGCTGCCGGTTTTGTCTCACTCCGCACGCCCGGCTGCCTCAGTCATACGGTTCGAGCAACGCCCGGGCTATGGGCCGGAAGCGTATCGGCTCGAGGTGGGCCCGCATCGAATCACCGTCTCAGCGAGCACTGCTGCAGGTCTTTTTTACGGCGCGGTCACGCTCTGGCAGCTCTTGCCGGTAGGCCCGAAGCGCGGCGCGATCCCGGCACAAACCATCATTGACCAGCCGCGGTACTCCTGGCGCGGACTCATGCTCGATTCCTCGCGGCACTTTCAGTCTCCCGCTTTTGTTCGCCGGATGATCGACTGGATGGCATGGCACAAACTCAACATTCTGCATTGGCATCTGACCGACGATCAGGGGTGGCGCCTCGAAATTCGCAAGTATCCCCGGCTGACCTCGGTGGGCGCTTGGCGGATTCCTGCTGCCGTTCCGGGGGCCGCCACGCCGAAGGTCTACGGTGGCTTCTACACGCAGGCTGAGGTGCGCGAGATCGTTCGCTTCGCAGCAAGCCGGCACGTCCAGATCGTTCCCGAAATCGACATGCCCGGACACGCGCAGGCGGCGATCGCGGCTTATCCTGAACTCGGCTCGATTGACGCCAAGCCGAGCCTTCCTGTCTCCAACAGATGGGGCGTGCACTCGCACCTTTTCAATCTCGAGCCAAGTACCTTTGAGTTTATCGAGAACGTGCTCGGCGAGGTCCTGCAATTGTTTCCATCGCACTTCATTCACATCGGCGGCGATGAAGCCGTGAAGGACGAATGGAAAGCATCGGCGGCGGTGCAAGCGCGCGCGCACGAGTTGGACATTCATGATGCCGCGGCTCTGCAGACCTATTTCACTCAAAAGATCGGTCAATACTTGACTGCCCATGGCAGGCGCGCGGTCGGTTGGGACGAAATCATGCAGCCCGGCTTAGCCACTGATGCAGTCGTGATGTCATGGCATGGAGCGGCCGGCGCGCATGCTGCCGCGATCAGAGGCAACGATGCGGTGCTCGCGCCGGACCCGGCGCTGTATTTCGACCATCGGCAAAGCAGCCTCGCGTCCGAACCCCCAGGCCGGCTGGCCGTCATTTCGCTCGAGGATGTGTACCGTTTCGAGCCGCATGATCCGCAGCTCACGGAGAATCAGCAGCGGCACATCCTCGGCCTGCAGGCGAACCTGTGGACCGAGCATATGCAAACCGAGCAACGCGTCGAATGGATGGCGCTGCCGCGCGCAGCGGCGGTAGCCGAAATCGGCTGGTCGCCGCAAACGCGATCCTGGCCCGATTTCCTCGAGCGCCTGAGTTCGATGTCGGCTCGTTACCGGGCGTTCGATCTTCATTACGCGGACAGTGTGTATGGCATCCAATCGCGATTCACGCGCGGCGCGGGCGCGATCAGCGTGGCCTTATCCAACCTCCCCGAGCTTCAGCATGCCGTGCTCGATGTCGCCATCCGCTACACGCTGGATGGCCGGGAGCCGAACGCGGCATCGGCTGTCTACGCGCAACCCCTCAAGGTTTCCGTGGGCTCGGAAATCCGCGCCGCGACCTTCATTGGGCCGGCGCAAGTTTCACGCGTCTGGACTGCGCATCTGGATGCGCATGCGGGCGTAAGGCGCACCAGCCACGAACTCGATCTTTGCAGCGATGGCGTGGGGCTTCTGCTCGAGCCGCGCGGTGCGCGAACTTCCGGCGATGCGCCACCGGGCGATGCGCCACTGGGCGATGCGCCACTGGCCGTCGATATCATGAACCCGTGCTGGATTTATCGCGACATCGATCTAGCACAGGGGCCGCCAATCGCCGCCGCAGTTTCAGCGCTGCCGTTCAACTATGAACTCGGGCAAGATGCCGCCAAGATTCGGGTCGGCGACAATAGGACTCCGGCGGGCGAGCTCGAGGTCCGCGTCGATGGATGCGACGGCAGGCTCATCGGCGTGCTGCCATTGCCGCCGGCAGCCACTGCTGAGGCCGAAGCGGAATTGCCGGCGTACAGGCTACCGGTGATCGCAGGCCGCCACGATGTCTGCCTGCGATTCGCGCGGCCCAGCCTTGATCCCTTATGGGCGCTCGACTGGGCAGAGATTGGGGCTTAAGTGATGCTGCTAAAACTCATCGCTCCGCTTGACGGCTGGTGCGCGGTTCTCGACGACGTTCCCGATGGTGTGTTTGCCGAGCGCATGCTCGGCGATGGTCTCGCCATCGATCCGACCGGCGGCATCCTGCTTGCCCCGTGCGACGGGGAGATTGTGACCTTGCCGGACAGCGGCCACGCGGTAACCATCCGCAGTCCGCAGGGCATCGAGGTATTGGTTCACATCGGCATCGATACCGTGCAACTCGGCGGCCGCGGGTTTAGCGCCAAAGTAAAGCCCGGCGACAGAGTCAAATCCGGCGATGAGCTGATCCGCTTCGACCTGGATATCGTGGCACGCGGCGCGAAGAGCTTGGTGACGCCCATCGTTGTGACCTCCGAGGGTGTCGCCTTGAGGAATCGCCGTGCCCCAGGGCTGGTGAAAGCGGGCGACTTGCTGTTTGAGGTCACCGGCGATGCTTTGTCCGCGTCGCAGCCGACCGGAGGCAGCGGAGCCGACATCGGCACTGCAGCAGCCGGCGACGTTCAGCGCGTGCTCATCATATCGTTGCGCCAGGGATTGCATGCGCGGCCGGCTGCGTTGATGGCGCGGCGCGCCAAAGCCATCGGCACGGAAATTTCCCTGACGGCGCATGGCCGCACCGCCGATGCGCGCAGTGTCGTCGCCATCATGGCCTTGGGTGTACGCCATGGCGATGAGCTGACGCTGCGGGCCCACGGAACTGAGGCGGCCCAGGCCGTTGCCGCGGTGATTGCGGGTATCGAGGAAGCGCAGCGCATGGAGTCCACCCATGCGCCGGCACCACCACAGACGATGCGAATTGCCGCCCGCCTGCCGCGCGATGGCGAGCTCGCCGGCATTGGCGCGGTGCCTGGATTTGCGGTCGGCCGCGCAACACGGCTTGAGCGCCGTGAAATCGAGGTCATGGAGGAGGGATCTGGTGCCAGCCACGAACAGGAGGAGCTCCATCGGGCGCGAGCGAACGTACGAGTGCGGCTGGAGCGGGTCCGCAACACCGGCGGCGCGGCGCGCAAGGACATCATCGCCGCGCACCTGGAGTTTCTGGACGATCCGACCTTGAACGAGGCGGCGCAGCAGCATATTGCGGCGGGCAAGAGTGCCGGTTACGCCTGGCGCCGCGCCACCCGGGCGTCCATTGCCGCGCTCGAAGCCCTCGATGACTCGCTTTTGCGCGAGCGCGCCGATGATCTATTGGACGTCGAAGCGCACATATTGCTGGCGCTGGCCGGCGAGGCGCGGCCAATGCATCTGCCGCTGCCGGAACACGCCGTGCTTCTCGCCGAGGATTTGCTGCCGTCCGAATTGACCGCACTGGACCGGCGGCGGCTGGTCGCCATCGTGCTGAGCGGCGGCGGCGCGACCTCGCATGTGGCAATCCTCGCGGCTGCGATGGAAATTCCCATGCTGATCGGAGTGGGGCCGGCCCTTCGCGGCATCGCCGACGGGCAGATGCTCATCGTGGACGCCGACAAAGGCACGCTGCACCTTGTCCCCAGCCCGGAAATGCTGGCCAAGGCAAAGTCCGTGGTCGACGAGCGCGCCGCCCAGAACGCCGCGCTGCGCCTGGCGGCCGCCGGAGAATGCCGTTCGCTCGATGGAACGCGCGTCGAAGTGTTCGCCAACTTGGGCAGCGTGACCGACGCCGTTGCCGCCGTCGCGAACGGTGCAGAGGGCTGCGGGCTTTTGCGTACCGAGTTTTTGTTCATCGATCGCGAGACGGCACCCACCGAAGACGAGCAAGCCGATTCATACCAAAGCATCGCCAATGCCTTGGGGGGACGACCGCTGATATTGCGCATGATGGATGTGGGCGGCGATAAGCCGCTGCGCTATTTGCCGCTTCCCCCGGAGGCAAATCCGGCATTGGGTTTGCGCGGCGTGCGTACCGCGCTGCTGCATTCCGACCTGATGCGCACCCAGTTGCGCGCGGCGCTGCGGGTCAAGCCGGCCGGCGTGCTGCGGCTGCTTGTTCCAATGGTCACCGATGTGTCGGAGATCCTGGCCGTTCGCAGCGCCATCGATGAACTGTGCGCCGAGCTCGAGCTCGAAGGGCGTATTGCGCTCGGCGCCATGATCGAGACTCCGGCGGCGGCGCTGACGGCAGCGGCGCTGCTTCGCGAAGTTGATTTCCTGTCCATCGGCAGCAATGACCTGACCCAATACACACTCGCCATGGACCGCGGCCATGCGCAGCTCGCACGGCGAACCGATGCCTTGCATCCGGCAGTGCTGCAATTGATTGCAGCCGCCGCGAACGCGGCCAAAGCCGCCGGTAAGCTGGTTGCGGTCTGCGGCGGGGTGGCCGCCGACAGCACCGCGGTGCCGATATTGCTGGGCTTGGGGGTCGGCGAGCTCTCGGCCGTGCCGGTTGTTATCCCGTCTCTGAAACGTCAAATTGCCGGTCTGCGCATCGATGCCTGCCGCGAACTGGCCAAGCGCTGCCTCCTTTTGAGCTCCGCCGCCGAGGTGCGTGGTGTGGTCGAACAGACAGTCGCGAGTTGGGGGGAAACGTCATGAAAGTTCGCTTTTCAGGATTTCAGCAACTGGGCCGCGCATTGATGTTGCCCATCGCAGTGTTGCCCATCGCCGGTCTGTTATTGCGCGTAGGTCAGCCTGATCTGTTGAATTGGACTGCAATGGCGGCCGCTGGAACTGCCATTTTCGTCAACCTCGGATTGCTGTTTGCCGTCGGTGTGGCCGTAGGGCTTGCACGTGAAAATCACGGCGCCGCGGGCCTCGCGGCGCTCGTCGGCTACTTGGTGACTACTCGGGCGGTGGAGAGCTTGCTGCATGTCGAGCCGGGCTCGCTTTCCAAGCTCAGCATTCCAGTCGGACTGTTATCCGGGGTCATCGCCGGCGTTGCCTACAATCGCTTCAGCAATATCACGCTGCCGAGTTATTTGACGTTTTTTGGCGGACGGCGTTTCGTGCCTATCGTGAGCGGGATCGTGGGGTTGGGCCTGGCGGCAGTCATCGGCTACGCGTGGCCCTTCCTCGAGCGCGGCATGGATTCAGCGAGTCAAAGCATTCTGGGCGCGGGCTCGATCGGGCTGTTCGCGTATGGCGTGTTGAATCGCGTTTTGATCGTCACCGGCCTGCACCACATTCTCAACAACTTCGCCTGGTTCATTGTGGGCGATTACCATGGCGCCACCGGGGATCTGAATCGGTTCTTTGCCGGTGATCCCAGTGCCGGTGCCTTCATGTCGGGCTTTTTCCCGGTCATGATGTTCGGCTTGCCGGGCGCATGCCTTGCCATGTACCACACGGCTCGTCCGGAGCGGCGCGCCGGCGTCGCAGGTCTGCTGTTGTCGCTCGCACTCACGTCATTTTTGACCGGCGTCACGGAGCCTGTGGAATTTACATTCATGTTTCTGGCGCCGGTGCTGTATGCATTGCATGCGATCGCAACGGGCCTGGCCATGGTGGTCATGCATTTGTTCGGCGTGCACCTGGGCTTCAGCTTCTCCGCCGGTCTCTTCGACTACGTGCTGAATTTCACTCACGCGCAGCGGCCGCTGCTGTTGATTCCCATCGGCATCGTATATTTTGCCTTGTACTACACGGTGTTTCGCGTCTGCATCGTGAAGTTCGGACTGTCGACGCCCGGCCGAGAGGCGGAAGACATTCTCGCCCAGCCGATCGTCCCCGCGGGCGAGCGCGGCAGTTCCTTCGTCACGGCGCTGGGCGGTGCCGGCAACCTTACCGAGGTGGCCGCGTGTACGACGCGGCTGCGCCTGACTCTGATCGATAACCGCGCGATCGACGAATCGCGGTTGAAGCAGTTGGGCTCGCGCGGCCTGCTGCGCGCCTCAACTACCGGATTACAAGTGGTGTTGGGTCCCATTGCGGATCAAGTGGCGGGGGAAATGCGCGCGGCGCTGCGCGCAGGCGCGGCGGTTTCGAGCGCACCCCCGGCCTCCGCGCCGCCGCGCGACGCCCCGGGCGTGCTTGCCGCATTGGGCGGCCGCAAAAATGTGGCCGCCGTGGAATGCTTTGCAGGCCGCGTCGCGCTACGCGTTGCCCAAACAGATATCGTCGATGAACGCGCTCTGACGAACTTAGGCGTTCGCGGCGTGGCTCGCCCGAACGCGAACTCCATCCAATTGCTGGTTTCCGGGTCCGCGGAGGATTGGGCGCTGCCGCTGCGCCGGTTGCTCGCCTAAGGAATCGGCCCGGGCGCATGCGGGCGGGCCGATTCCGGCAGTCATTGAGCTTATGCGGCGGGGCTGCCTTCCACCTGGATTTGCAGCTTGACGTCCATCTTGAAGCCGTACTTGTCGCCATAGTTCACGCCGAAATCGGCGCGATTGATGGTCCCCGTGGCATCCGCGCCGCAGACTTCCTTCTTGCTCATCGGATTTGGCTTGCACATGAAGGAATCGATCTTGAGCGTCACCGGCTTGGTTACGCCGTGCATGGTGAGCGTGCCCTCAGCCTCGGTGGGTGCGGAGCCATTGAATTTCGTGAACTTGCCCTTGTAAGTCGCCGTGGGATATTTCGCGGCGTCGAAAATTTCCGCTGATTTGGCGTGCTCATTGAGTTTCGGCATGCCGAAGTCGATGGAACTCATATCCACGGTCACTTCAATGGATCCGGACTTCGCATCCTTGTCGTATACGACCTTGCCTGCGCTGGCATCGAATTTACCGCGCCAAACGGAGAGGCCGCCAAAATGATCGGCAGCGAAGCTCGGATAGGTATGATTCGGATCGAGCTTGTAGGTAACGGGCGCCGCAAAGGCGCTCGCGCCGAGCAGCGCGGCCAGTGACGCCAAAGCAATACGGTTCATTAAAGGCTCCTTGAGAATGCTTACGGGTATAATTTCGAGCTGCCGCTTCGGCGTGCCGAGCGCAAATCATAGCCGAAAGCAACGCGGCTCGGGGTTAACTCCCACCTGTAGCTTATGCAAGGGTTGATTCATGGAATTATTCGACGCGATCGCATCACGCTCAACGGCCAAGGCGCTGACCGGACCTGGGCCTACGCCGCAGCAGGTGGCGCGGCTTGTGGAAGCTGCCGGACGCGCGCCGGATCATGGGCGGCTCAAGCCGTGGCGATTCATTGCGGTCGATGGCGCCCTGCGAGAACCCTTCGCAAATGCGGTGGCCCAGGCGCGGCGCGACCAAATAGCTGGTTTCACCGAAGAACAGATGGAGCTGGAGCGCGAGAAAATGAGGCGCTCGCCGAGCATCCTGATCGCCGGCTGCGTGGTGAGAAAGGATGTGCCTAAGGTTCCGGAAATCGAACAAGTGATCGCCGTCGGCGCGGCCGTGGAGAATTTGTTGCTGGCGGCGGCTGACTTGGGATTCGGCGTGATGTGGAAAACGGGGCCTGCCGCCTACAACGCGAGGGTGAAGGCGGCGGTGGGTCTCGCGGCGGACGACCACATAGTGGCCATTCTGCATCTTGGCACCAAGGTCAAATAGGGTGCGGCCGCAACGACGCGGTCTTCACCAGCGCCCACACCGGCAACCCGGCGGCAAGACCTAATTCGCGGGTGGCGGCGCGGGTCACGCGCGCCATGATCAGAGTACCGCCGATGTCGATCGCGATCAGATTCGAGTCATCCACATCGTCGGCGACGCTCTTCACGACGCCTTTGAGGCTGTTGCGCACGCTCAGGTGCTGCGGCGGTTGGGTTGCCACGATGAGATCCCGCGCCAGCAGTTGCACGCGCAGTTTGACGCCGGGCGCGACACCGGCACAGTGCACGTTGAGTTCGCCTTGACCTACCTGTACGCGCGTCAATCCGCTCGAGGCATTCGTGCCGAGCACCGTGCCGTCGACGATGGCGCCCACCGCATCGGCGCCGATGATGGCGCGTATCCGGGGATGCAAGCTCATGGCGCTCAAGTCTCCCTGCGCGACCGTTTTTCCCGCTTCCATGAGCACGAGGTGCGTCGCCAGGCGCAGCACTTCGTCAAAATTGTGGCTGACGTAGACTATCGGAATCGCCAACTGGTCGCGCAAGGTTTCCAAGTAGGGCACCACCTCTTCGCGGCGCGATGCATCAAGCGACGCCAAAGGCTCGTCCAGCAGCAGCAACTTAGGTTGCGACAGCAGGGCTCTGCCGATGGCCACGCGCTGACGTTCGCCGCCCGAGAGTTCATGAGTGCGCCGGTGCATGAGCGCACCCAAATCGAGAAGATCGGCGACCAGATCCAAATTCACGAACGAAGCAACCGTCGCACGTTTTTGGCCATAGCGCAGATTTGCAGCGACCCTCATATGGGGAAACAATCGAGAATCCTGAAAAACATAGCCGATGCGCCGCCGCTCGGGAGGGACGTCGATGCCGTTGGCGGTATCGAGCAGCACCGCATCATCCAAGGCGACGCGGCCGGCGTCAGCATCGAGCAGGCCTGCAATGACGTTCACCAGCGTGGTCTTGCCGCACCCCGATCGGCCGAATAGTGCGACCACTCCGGGTGTGGGAAGCTCGAATTGCGCGTCCAGCGCAAAAGCGGCACGCTGCTTCTTGGCGGCGACCTTCAGCATCACCGGCCCAACATGCTGCGCACCCGCCGCGCGAACCACTCGGACAACAACAAGCCGCTCAATCCCAACACGCAGGAAATGATGGCCAAGCGTGCGGCCTCGGAGTCGCCGCCGGGGGTCTGCAGCGCGGTATAGAGAGCAAGCGGCAGGGTGCGCGTTTCGCCGGGAATATTGGAAACAAAAGTGATGATGGCTCCAAACTCTCCCAGCGCTGCCGAGAACGCGGTAATCGCGCCGGCCAGCACGCCGGGCAGCATGAGAGGCAAGGTGATGCTGGCAAAGCGATCGAACGCGCCCGCGCCCAGCGTGCGCGCCGCGTCCTCGAGCCCACGATCGATATTCTCGAGTGAAATGCGCATGGCGCGCACCATCAGGGGGAAGGACATAACGGCCGTTGCCAGGGCCGCGCCGTTGCGTGTGAAAACCAGCTCGACGCCGAGCGTGCGCTCGAGCCAGCCGCCGATTGGGCCGCGGGCGCCGAACAGCAGCAACAGCAGATATCCCACGACCACCGGCGGCAGCACCAGGGGCAGGTGCACGAACGCATCCAGCACGGTGCGGCCGATGAATTGCCTGCGCGTCAGCACCCATGCGAGCGCGATTGCGAACGGAAGACTGAAAGTGACGCTGCGCGAGG
Organism: Steroidobacteraceae bacterium; assembly: GCA_036263775.1. Taxonomy (GTDB): domain Bacteria; phylum Pseudomonadota; class Gammaproteobacteria; order Steroidobacterales; family Steroidobacteraceae; genus Bog-1198. Next base: position 15,233 of record DATATA010000002.1, read on the forward strand.
CCACGCTCAAGCTCAAAATCAATGCCTCGCTTTCGCTGGCACTCAGCCACATCATCGCCGGCGCTCGATACGGGGCTTCATGCGGCAGGCAGTATACTGTGCGCGTGGCTTAAACTTTAGGATCCGATTCATGGCCAATCGCATCGGCGTGCTGCTCGTCAACCTGGGCACGCCGGATTCCCCGACATACTGGGCGGTGCAGCGATTTTTGCGCGAATTCCTGAGCGACCGCCGTGTAATCGATAGTCCGCGCTTGATCTGGCTGCCGCTGCTCTACGGCGTGGTGCTGCCGTTTCGGCCGCTGCGCACGGCGCGCAACTACCGAAAAATTTGGCTGCACGACGGCTCGCCGCTGGCGGTGTATTCCGCGCGGCTCACCAAGAAAATCGGTGCGCTGTTGGGCGCTGAGTACCAGGACAGAATTCGAGTCGAGCTCGCCATGACCTACGGCAAGCCGGGCCTTGCGCAGGTCATGCAATCCTTTGCCGGGCAGGGCATTGATAGGCTGTTGGTAGTGCCGCTGTTTCCACAATATTGTTCATCGACCACCGGCTCCGTCATCGACGGCGCGAATCGAGCGCTCGAGCGCTGGCCCAGGCTGCCGGAAATCCGCGTCGTCAACGATTACCACGATGACCGCGGCTATATCCAATCCTTGAGCGGCAAGATACGAGCGCACTGGAAATCAGCCGGTGCGCGATCGCACCTGCTGTTTTCCTACCACGGTATCCCGGCCTCTTACGTCGCCAAAGGCGATCCCTACCAGCAGCAGACGGAGACGACGACGCGATTGGTGGTGCAGAGCTTGGGCTTGAACGAGACCGAGTGGTCGCATTGCTACCAGTCGCGATTCGGCAGAGTGACCTGGCTGCAACCCTATACGGTCGACAAGATCGAGGAATTGGCGGGTCGCGGCGTTCGCGAACTGACCGTGGCTTCGCCATCTTTTGCGGTGGATTGCTTGGAGACCCTCGAGGAAGTCGCCATTGAATACCGCGAACGGTTCTTAAGGTCGGGCGGTCAACGGCTCACGTTGGTCCCGGGCCTGAACGACGATGCCGAGCACGCCGAGGCACTGGCGGCCCTCATCAGGAATCGGCTGCAGGGGTGGGCTCAGTCCTGATTCCAAGCGCGTGCCAGAATCGCCGCGTGGTCCAATGGGACATCGCTCGCGCCAAACACTGCTCCCCAGCCGCTGTCGCCCAGGCGTGTTGCGCAGAAACCTTCCGCAACCGCACGCGATTCCGGACCCGTCGCGCCGGCTATCAGCAGCTTCGCCTGCATCAGGGTGACGAAACTCTGCACAAAACGGCGCGCCTGGTTCTCATTTATCGCGCCGGCCTCGGCTGCGGTGGCGGCCGCGAAACGATCGAACGCGGCGTCAAAATGCCGATTGTTCGCATGCGCCTCCAATAACTCATCGAGCACGACTTCGCGCGTGCCCCGGGACTTGGCAAACGCGCGCAGCACATCGAGACACATGATGTTGCCGGACCCTTCCCAGATGGAGTTCACGGGCATTTCGCGCGCCAGGCGCGCCAGCGGCAGTTCTTCCGTATAGCCGTTGCCGCCCAGTACTTCCATGGCTTCCGCCGCGAGCTCGCAGCCGCGTTTGCAGACCCAGAATTTCGCAGCCGATGTCAGTGCGCGGCGCAGTGCGATTTCGGCGGGACGTTCGCTGTCGAATGCCCGTGCCAGGCGCAGGCTCAAAGCCATGGCGGCTTCGGATTCCAGGGCCAGGTCTGCGAGCACGCTGCGCATCAGCGGCTGATCGATCAGCGCGGATCCGAACGCCTTGCGATGATGCGCATGATGCAGGGCCTGGACCACGGCCTGACGCATCATGCCGGCGCTGCCGGTGCAGCAATCCAAGCGCGTGAAGGTGCCCATCTCGAGAATGGTGGGCACGCCACGGCCTTCTTCTCCCAAAAGAGCGGCCCACGCATCGATGAACTCGACTTCGGAGGAGGCGTTGGAGCGATTGCCGAGCTTGTCCTTCAGCCGCTGGATGTAGATGCCGTTCAGCGTGCCGTCGGGCAAGCGTCGCGGCATGAAAAAGCAGCTCAAGCCGCCGCTCGCCTGGGCCAGGACCAAGTGAGCGTCGCATTGCGGCGCCGAGAAAAACCATTTGTGCCCTGTGATGCGATAGCTACCGTCGGTCGAACGCACGGCTCGGGTGGTGTTGGCGCGGACGTCCGATCCGCCTTGCTTCTCCGTCATGCCCATGCCGATCAAGCCGCCGCGCTTTTGCCGGAAGGGCAGATCGCGAGGGTCGTATTCGCGCGAAAGCAGTTTGGGTACCCATTCGCGCGCAAGCCATGGATCGCGGCGCATGGCGGCGATTGCGCCGTAAGTCATGGTGGTTGGGCATAGGGTGCCGCTCTCGACCTGCGCCTGCATCAGGTAGCCGGCGGCGCGTGCGGCGTGTGCACCGGACCGCGCGCCGTCGTCGAGCCAGGGGCTACTGTGGTAGCCGCGGGCGACGATGCCCTGCATCAGCGCATGCCAGGACGGATGGAATTCAATCGAGTCGATGCGCTCGCCGCGCGCATTGAAGTTGTGCAGGGTGGGCGATATGCGGTTGGCCAAGCGGGCGTGCTCGAGTTGAGTGTTCGTGCCCAGCTCCTGCCCGGCGAGGTTGAGTCCAGGCAGCGCCCAGGCCGCGCCCTCGCGCCGCACCGCCTCCTGCAATGCCGGGTCGCTTGCGAGAAGGTTGTAGTCCGCCAGCGGCGGGGTTTGGTTGAAAATCGCGTGTGTCGCAAGGCTGTGTTCCATGAATGCGATCTTGCGCCTAGCGCGTCGGCAGTGCTAGATTCGCGCCCTATGCATTCTTCCAGCGGCAAATCTCTCCGCGGTCCCGGCGCCTTGGCGTGCCTGGGTTCGTTCGCGCTGCTGCTGCGCCGCTAGGCGCCACTCACCACGCGCCATCGGTCGGCGCCTACAAGACCGAAAACTCCCTTAAAGAACGCGCCAGCGGTGGTGCCGATGTTTGCTCTCACGAGTGAGAAAAATCCATGTTGCGCAATCCTGCTTCTAAGTATCGTGCCTTTACCCCGGTCGAACTGGCCGATCGAACCTGGCCCAATTCCGTCATCGGCGTGCCGCCCGTCTGGTGCAGCGTGGATTTGCGGGACGGCAATCAAGCATTGATCGAACCGATGGACAGCGCCCGTAAGCGCCGAATGTTCGACATGTTGGTCAAGGTCGGTTTCAAGCAGATCGAAGTGGGCTTTCCCGCCGCTTCGCAAACCGAATTCGATTTCGTGCGCGGGTTGATCGAGCAAGGAATGATTCCCGACGACGTCGTCATCCAAGTGCTTACCCAGGCGCGGCCTGAACTGATCGCGCGCACCTATGAATCCTTGCGCGGGGTGAGAAGGGCGATCATGCATGTATACAATTCCACGTCGGTAACTCAACGGCGCGTCGTTTTCCGCAGCGACCGCGCCGGAATCATCGACATTGCCGTGCGCGGCGCCACGGTGGTGCGCGAGCACGCGCTCAAGCACCGTGATACCGAGTGGACATTCGAATACAGCCCGGAGAGCTTCACGGCGACTGAATTGGAATTCGCGGTGGAAGTTTGCGATGCCGTGAACGCGGTGTGGGAGCCGACCTCGGACCGCAAGTCCATTCTCAATCTTCCTGCGACCGTCGAAATGGCGACACCCAATATCTATGCGGACCAGATCGAATGGTTTGGGAGGCATTTGGCAAAGCGCAACTGCAGCGTCCTCAGCGTCCATCCGCACAACGACCGAGGCACCGCCGTCGCGGCCGCGGAGCTGGCCGTCATGGCCGGCGCCGAGCGGGTGGAGGGCACCTTGTTCGGCAACGGCGAGCGCACGGGCAACGTGGACATCGTCACCCTGGCTCTTAACCTGTATTCACAAGGTATTGACCCCAAACTCGATTTTTCCAACATCAATGAGGCGGCGCGCTGCGCTGAAGCCTGCAATCAATTGCCGATTCATCCGCGCCATCCCTATGTGGGCGATTTGGTCTTCACAGCCTTCTCCGGCTCGCATCAGGACGCCATCAAGAAGGGACTGGCGGCGCGAGGCGACATCTGGGACGTTCCTTATTTGCCGATCGACCCGTCCGACCTCGGCCGATCTTACGACTCGATCATTCGCGTCAACAGCCAATCCGGCAAGGGTGGCGTCGCCTACCTCTTGGAGCGGGATTATCAGCTGGTGATGCCGCGGCGGTTGCAGATCGAATTCAGCCAAGTGGTCCAATCCGCAGCAGATATCAGTGGTAAGGAGCTGACTTCGCAGGAAATATGGGACTTGTTCAGCGGTGAGTATTTCGCCGGCCGCAGTCCTTATGCATATCGGTCCCACCAGCTCGCGGCTTCGACGGACGGTGCGGACAGGGAGCGGCTGACCGTGCAGGTCGAGAATGCGGGCCGCCTGCAGACTTGGGCAGGGCAGGGGTCGGGCCCCATAGACGCCATGGTCAAAGCCGTAGGCTTGCCATTCGATATCTTGTCCTACGAAGAGCATTCGCGCGGTCAGGGAAGCGGAGCTCAGGCGGTCTCTTATATAGAGATCACGACGCGCGCGCGGCGCACCTTGTTTGGCGTGGGCATGCACCCCAACATCGTGACTGCCTCGTTGCTCGCGCTGCTGTCGGCGGTAAATCGAGCAATCGCGGTCGGTGCGCTGGCGGAACGGACCGATTCCGTGCGTGTGATACTCGAGGAAGATCTTTTAAGTAATTGATATAACAGGATAATAAATTTCGCCGTGCTGACGGATAAAACTGTGGCGTTGCAATTCGGTCCAAAAAAGGGTGAATCTTGCCGCCCTAGTTGAATGCCGGACAGAATCGGATATAGTGCGCAGCTTCATGAACTTGAGCTAATCGATCCCATTGATTTCCGAGACTTTTCTTTAAAAAATGAGCGAACGCGAAGACGAACATTTCGATATAGACGATGAGTTTCTCGGCGAGGCCGAAGAAGCGCACGACTTCGATCCTCTCATTGAGCGCACCGAGCGGCGCCCGAAAGCCGTGGCCGTGGGCAAACGCGGCAAGGCCGCCTGGAGCCGAGTCGAGGACGTATTGGCGGAACGCCAGCTCGAGAAGGAACTGCGCGAAATATTCGAGGACGATTAGATATCGTTTTCTGCTAGAGAATGAATAGCCAAGCCTTGCTCGTGCTCAAGTTCGGCGGCACGAGCGTGTCGAGCGCCGTCAATTGGCGCAACATTGCGTCGGTAATCAAGGAGCGCATCGCAGCAGGGTTCAAGCCGATTGTGGTTCATTCCGCATTGTCGGGAATCACCGATCGACTCGACGCCTTATTGTCGGCCGTCACCCGCGGCTCGGTTGACCCGGGCCTCGAGCACATCGAGGACGCGCACCGTAAGCTCGCCGAGAGTTTGGGCATCAAGCCCAACCGGCGGTTCGAGGCCTTCATAGTGGAACTGCGTGAGCTGCTCGACGGGCTGGCCGAGCGGCGCCGCGTCGATGACGCGTTGCGCGCACGCGTGATGGCCATGGGTGAGCTGTTGGCGACCACGCTGGGCGCCGAATTTCTGAACGCGCAGGGCATTGCCGCGCACTGGGCCGACGCGCGCCGTGTGTTGCGGGCCGATGAGCGCTTGAATGCCACGCACAAGGCTAGCCTCCTGTCCGCCACCTGCGAATTTGCCCCGGACCGTGAACTCCAAGCGAACTGGGGCGCGCTCGACCAGGTCGTGATCACGCAGGGCTTCATCGCTTCAAACGCGGCCGGCGAAACCGTGTTGCTGGGCCGCGGCGGCTCGGATACCTCCGCGGCGTATTTCGCGGCCAAGTTGAGCGCGGTACGTCTGGAGATCTGGACCGATGTGCCGGGCCTTTTCAGCGCCAATCCGCATGCCGTGCCGAACGCACGGCTGCTGCGAGAGCTGCACTACGACGAAGCACAGGAGATTGCCAGCAACGGCGCGAAGGTACTGCACCCGCGCTGCGTGCTGCCGGTGCGGCAATACAAGATTCCATTGCACGTGCACGCAACCCAGGCGCCGGGACTGGAAGGTACGGTGGTGAGCGCGAACGTTGCCGACAGCGCGGCGCAAGTAAAGGCCATTGCGATCAAGAAGGGCATTACCCTGGTATCCATGGAAAGTCCCGGCATGTGGCACCAAGTGGGTTTTCTCGCCGATGCCTTCCAGGTGTTCAAGCAACATGGGCTATCGGTCGATCTGGTGTCGACGTCGGAAACCAATGTCACCGTCTCATTGGACCCCAGCGCCAATACCGTGGACGATGCGGCCCTCGAGGCATTGATCGCAGCGTTGAGCGCCATTTGCCGCGCGGAAACTCTGGGCCCGTGCGCGTCCTTGAGCCTATTGGGTCAAAACATCCGCGGCATCCTGCATGAATTGGGCTCGGCCTTCGAGTTGTTCCAGGATCAGAAGATCTATCTGGTGACGCAGGCCGCCAACGACTTGAATTTCACCTTCGTCATCGACGAGTCGCAGGGCGACCGGCTGGTGCAGCAGCTGCACGAAAGGCTCATCCAGAGCATCGGCTCGGACAAGGTCCTAGGTCCCACCTGGGCGCAAATGTTCGCGGCAAAGCAAACCGATGCACGCGCGCTGAATTGGTGGGAACAGCCGCAGAAGCGCAACGTGCTGCTCGACATCGCAAAGCGCGAATCGGCCGCCTACGTCTACAGCTCCGAATCCTTGGACGCATCGATCGCGGCGGTCTTGAGCGTCGGCTCGGTCAAGCGCTGGGCCTACGCCATGAAGGCGAATTGGCATCCGGAAGTCTTGCGCAAGATCTATGCGGCGGGCCTGACGCTGGAGTGCGTATCGCGCGGCGAGCTCGAACATGCCTTTGCCTCGGTGCCGGGGCTCGATCCGCAGCGCGTGTTGTTCACGCCGAATTTTGCACCGCGCGGCGAATATGAGTTCGGCTTCGCGCAGCAAGTCAGAGTGACCCTGGATAACCTTCACCCCTTGAAAATGTGGCCGGAGCTGTTTCGCGGCCGGGAAATCTTTCTGCGCATCGATCCGGGATTTGGACGCGGCCACCACAGTCACGTGCGCACGGCGGGCGTGCATACCAAGTTCGGCGTCCCCATTTCCGAGGCGGACGAGCTGGTCGCGCTGACGAACGCGGCCGGCGTGCGCGTGACCGGGCTGCATGCGCATACCGGCAGCGGAATATTCGACGTGGCGAATTGGACCGACACCGGCGCTGCGCTCGCTGAACTGGCGAGGCGATTTCCCGACGTGGCCGTCGTCGACTTAGGGGGCGGCCTGGGAGTCCCGGATCAGCTAGGGGCCGGCGAAATCGACCTGACGGTGCTCGATCGGGGGATTGCGGATTTAGCCGGAAAATATCCGCATCTTGAATTCTGGATGGAACCCGGCCGCTTTCTGGTATCGAAGGCCGGCGTTCTGGTCGCGCTGGTAACGCAGCTGAAAGGCAAGGGCGACGTTCGCTACGTCGGTGTCGCAACGGGCATGAATTCCCTGATTCGCCCGGCGCTCTATGGCGCGCATCACGATATCCGCAATCTTACGAGACTCGAGGACCCGATGAGCCATCGGGTCAATGTGGTCGGCCCGATCTGCGAAAGCGGCGACCAATTGGGCGCGGACCGGTGGCTTCCCGACACGCGCGAAGGTGACGTGATTCTCATCGCCAACTGCGGAGCGTATGGATATGTCATGTCGTCGAACTACAATCGGCGCTCACCGGCGCGAGAGTTTATGATTTGAACATGAAGCAAGTCGGCATCATCGGTTGGCGCGGTATGGTGGGCTCGGTGCTGCTCGACAGGATGCGCGAGGAGAAGGATTTCGAACTCGTAGCGCCGGCTTTTTTCAGTACCTCCCAGGCCGGCGCGGCCGGACCTCGGGTCGGCGCGTCCAGCGCGCCGGTGCACGATGCGAATGACGTGGCGGCGCTGGCGAAGTTTCCGATGCTCATCAGCACCCAGGGCGGCGACTATACGCAGGCCATCCATCCGCGCCTGCGTGCCGCGGGCTGGCAGGGGTTTTGGATCGACGCAGCCTCTGCGCTGCGCATGCAAGAGAACGCGGTGATCATCCTGGACCCTGTGAATCTGCCGGTGATGCAAGCCGCGCACGCACGCGGCATCAAGGATTTTATCGGCGGCAACTGCACGGTGTCGCTCATGCTGATGGCGGTTGCGGGCTTGCTGCGCGCGGGACTGGTCGAGTGGATCACCGCGATGACCTACCAGTCTGCTTCCGGTGCCGGCGCGCAAAACATGCGCGAAATGCTGCAGCAAATGGGAGTACTGCATCAATCCGCGGCGGCTCTGTTGGAAAATCCCGCCTCCGGCATCCTGGAAATCGACCGGGCGGTGAGCGCCGCCTTGTCCGCCAAAGAATTTCCGAAAACGCATTTCGAGGTGCCGTTGGCGGCGAGTCTGATTCCGTGGATCGACAAGGATCTCGGCAACGGTCAAAGCCGCGAGGAATGGAAGGCCGCGGCGGAAGCCAACAAAATCATGGGCTCCGAGGCACGGCCTGTACCCATTGAAGGCATCTGCGTGAGAGTGAGCGCCATGCGCTGCCACGCGCAGGCGCTGACCATCAAGCTGTGCAAAGATTTACCGCTGCCGGAAATCGAAAAAGTGATCGGCGCCGGTAATCCTTGGGTGCGCGTCGTGCCGAACAACAAAGAGGCTTCGATTCATGCGCTGTCGCCCGCCGCGGTGAGCGGCAAATTGGACATCCCCGTCGGGCGCTTGCGCAAACTCTCCATGGGCCCGGAGTATCTGTCGGCCTTTACCGTGGGCGATCAGCTGTTATGGGGCGCGGCCGAACCGCTGCGGCGCACGATGCGCTTCCTGCTGCCGCATATCTAAGGCGCCCACATCACTTCGACCGGCGTGCGGCGCTGTCGCAGCACGGCCCGCACCGGCATGGCTCGTACGTCGCCGGTCTCGCTGGCCGTGCAATAGGTCCGCCACTTTTCCGCCCCTCCGATGAGCAGGACGATGCCGCGGGAATCGAGCAGCGCGCTCAAATTCAAACTCAACCGAGGATGCGGAGCCACCGGCGACCACATGCCGACGCATCCGGCGACCGCTTCCGGATTCAATGCGCGGGGCAGATTGGGCGAGCCCGGAAAGAGCGATGCCGTGTGCCCGTCATCGCCCATGCCGAGCACGACCGCATCGAAGGGACGGGGTATCCGGGCAAAGGTTTCCCACGCGGACACCGCGCCCAGATCGGGCGTGGGAGCGGCATTTTTGAGGCCGATGAACCGGGCCGCAGCCGCGGATCCTTGCAGCAGCACATCGCGCACCAGCTTCTCGTTGCTGCCGGAGTCGGAAGGCTCGACCCAGCGCTCATCGGCCAGTGCGACGCAGACCCGGCTCCAATCAAGATCCTCGGCGCGTAGCCGTTCGAACAGCGTTAGGGGCGACTTGCCGCCGGAAACCACCAAGCTGGCAAGCCCGCGTGCAGCAATCGCGGCCTCGAGGCTCGCGGCCAGTTGCGCGCTGAGCGTTCGCGACAACGAATCGTTGTCGGCGAATTTCGCAGCCGGAGGGTCAGAGTTCGCCATGCCACGCAAACCCGTCGCGGCTCAGCATCGCGCTGGAGGAGGCAGGTCCCCACGTGCCGGCAATGTAGACCTTGGGCCCTTCGTCATATTCGTCCCAGCCGGCGCGGATGGGATCAACCCACGACCACGCCGCATCCAGCTCGTCCCGGCGCATGAAGAGAGTCAGATTGCCTTTCACGGTGTCCATGAGCAAGCGCTCATAGGCATCGAGGCTGCGCGTCTTGAATGTCTCGCCGAGGTCGAGCGCCAGGCTTACCGGCTTGAGGCGCATTCCTTCGCCGGGGTTCTTCGCCTGTATGGTCATGGTGATGCTTTCATCCGGCTGCAGGCGGATGACCAGCTTATTGGCCGTGTGCGAGTTGGGTATCTCAAAAATGGGATGCGGGACCTCCTCGAAGGTGACCACGAGCTCGGTAAGCCTGTCCTGCAGCCGTTTTCCCGTGCGCAGGTAAAACGGCACGCCCGCCCAGCGCCAGGTATCGATGTCGACTTTGAGCGCCACGAAGGTTTCAGTGCTGCTGTCCGGCGCGATATCGGTTTCTTGCAGGTATCCGGGCACCGGCACGCCGCGAACCGCGCCGGCCTTGTACTGGCCGCGCACCGATTTCGTCATCACGTCGCGCCCGCGCAAGGGACGCAGGGCTCTCAAGACCTTGAGTTTCTCGTCGCGCACGGCGTCAGGATCGCTGCTGGCCGGCGGCTCCATCGCCGTGATGCAAAGCAGCTGCAGCAGATGGTTCTGCATCATGTCGCGCATGGCGCCGGTCTTGTCGTAAAAATTTCCCCGGCGCTCGACGCCGAGCTCCTCGGCGACGGTGATCTGCACATGCCGGATGAAACCGCGGCGCCAGAGCGGCTCGAACAACAGATTGCCGAAGCGCAGCGCCATGAGATTCTGCACGGCCTCCTTGCCGAGATAGTGATCGATGCGGTAGATCTGCTTCTCGGCGAACACGGCGCCGACCTGCTCATTGATGAGGTTCGCCGATGCCGTATCGAGCCCCAGGGGCTTTTCGAGCACCACCCGCGACAGCGGCGTGACGACTTTTGCCTTGGCGAGGTTTTGACAGATCGCGGAAAAGAGATTCGAGGCCGTGGAAAAGAAGAACACGCGAACGATTGCGTCCCGATCCTTGAACAGTGCCGGCAGCGCGGCAAAATCCGGCTCGGCTCCGGCGTCGATTTTGATGTAGTCGAGCAAGCGGCAGAATCCCTGCCACTGCTTGGCGTCGAATTCCTTGCCCAAGAATTCGCGGCATGCCGCCTCCGCTTGGGCGGCGTATGCGGTGCGGGACAGCGGGGACCTCGCGACGCCGAAAATGCGCGATACGGCGGATACCTGGCCGGCCGCGAAACGCCGGTACAGGGCCGGCAGCAGCTTGCGCGTCACCAGATCGCCGGTGCCGCCGAACAGCAACATGTCGAAATCAGAAAGTACCGTCATCGGTGCAGCGTAGCATTAGCACACGTGTTCTTGTAGGGTATGCGCCATGAAGGATCTGACCGACAGTTCGATCGTCAAGAACATTCTGCAGATGGCGCTGCCCATTGCAGCGGGCATGTTCTTTCAGACTCTATATTTCCTCATCGATCTGTACTTCGTCGCAGGCTTGGGCGATGCGGCGATCGCAGGCGTGGGTGCCGCCGGCAACGTGATGTTCGTCGTGTTCGCCGTCACGCAGGTGCTCGGCGTGGGAACCGTGACGCTGATATCGCATGCCGCGGGCCGCAAGGATCAGGCGGATGCGAATTTGGTATTCAATCAGAGCTTGGCCCTGGCCGCGACTTGCGCGGTGATCACGTTGTCGCTGGGCTTTTTCGCGGGCCCCTACTATGTGAAGACACTCGGTGCGAGCGCGGCGACGGTGGATGCGGGAATTGTGTACCTGCACTGGTTCCTGCCGAGCTTGGCGCTGCAGTTTGCACTGGTCGTCATGGGATCGGCGCTGCGCGGCACCGGCATCGTGCAGCCGACCATGGTCGTGCAAGTGCTGACCGTCGTCTTGAATGCCATCCTCGCGCCCATTCTGATCGCCGGGTGGGGCACGGGCCATCCGATGGGAGTCGCGGGCGCGGGCTTCGCGAGTTCCATTTCCCTGGCGGTCGGCGTGGCGATGCTCGGCCTGTATTTTCACCGGCTCGAGAAGTACGTGGGGTTCCACCGCGCCCAGTGGCGGCCGCGAATGGCGGAATGGCGCCGGCTGCTGCGGATCGGCTTGCCCGCGGGCGGAGAATTTTTGCTGATGTTTTTTCTCATGGCGGTCCTATATTGGGTATTGAGGCCCTTCGGCCCCGATGCGCAGGCCGGATTCGGCATCGGCATGCGCATCGTGCAGAGCATGTTCCTGCCCGCCATGGCGGTCGCATTTGCCGCCGCACCCATCGTCGGCCAGAACTTCGGCGCGGGAAAATTTGAGCGCGTGCGCGAAGCTTTTGCGCTATCGACGCTGATCGGCAGCTGCGTCATGGTGCTCATGACGCTGTTCTGTCAGTGGGGTTCTGCGTGGGTGATCGGAGGGTTCACCAAGGATCCGACCGCGCTCGCGGTCGGGACTCAATATCTGCGGATCATTTCCTGGAACTTTCTGGCCTCGGGATTCGTGTTTACTTGCTCAGCCGTGTTCCAGGGCCTCGGCAACACCGTGCCGGCGGTGGTGAGTTCCGCCAGCCGCTTGCTGAGCTTTGTCCTGCCGGTGTTGTGGTTGTCGAAACAGCCTCATTTCGCGATGATCCAAGTCTGGTATCTGTCGGTCGCGAGCGTCGCCTTGCAGGCGGTATTCAGCTTGTGGCTGGTGCGCCGGGAACTACGGCTGCGCTTGGCTGCGGTTCCGCAGACCAGCCCCGCTTGAGGCGAATGACGCTCCAGACACTTGTCTCGATTGCCGGCTGGACGGCGGCACTGCTCATCTTGGGAGCCTACAGCCTGCTGTCGTTCGGCAAAATCCAGCCGCGCTCGTGGGTTTATCAGGTCATGAACATCGTTGGCGCCGCCGGATTCATCATAAACTGCGCTTACAACAGCGCGTGGCCGTCGGTGGCGCTCAATGTCGCCTGGATGGGGATCGCCTTCTATGCGCTGCGGCGAAACCATCGGTCGATGCCGTGATGCAGCCGGTCGATGCCGTGACGCATCGCTAGGCGGAAGTCGCTTCCGCGTGCCGGCATTCCAACTCCGTCACGACTTGCGTCAGCGATAAGCCTTTCGCCTTGAGCAGCAGCGCGGTGTGATACAAGAGATCCGCGGCCTCGCCGATGACCGCTGCGTCTGATTGCGCCACGGCCGCCAACGCCAATTCGACGCCTTCCTCGCCCACTTTCTGCGCGATTCGGGTCAGCCCCTCGTCGATCAGCTTCGCGGTATAACTGTGCTCAGGCGGATCGGCGATGCGTTGCGCCACGATCTGTTCAAGCCTGCCCAGAAACTCCAGGCGCTGCGCCAGCGAGCGGGGCGCATCCTCACCCCAGCAGGTGGCGGTTCCCAGATGGCACGCAGGGCCCAGGGGCTGCGCGAGAATCAGCAGCGTGTCGTGATCGCAGTCCGCCGAGATATTGCAGACTTCGAGGAAGTGTCCGGAAGACTCGCCCTTGGTCCACAAGCGATTCTTGCTGCGGCTCCAGAACGTGACGCGGCCGGCGGATTGGGTCGCGGCCAGGGCCTCACGATTCATGTATCCCAACATGAGCACGGCACCGCTGCCCGCGTCCTGGATGATGGCGGGAACCAATCCGTTCATTTTCTCCCAATCGATTTCGGGCAATTTCATGGCCGCACCTCAATGCCTTGCGCGCGCAACTCGCGCCTTAAGCTTGGAATCGTGATCTCGCCGGAGTGAAACACGCTGGCCGCGAGAGCCCCATCGACCCGCGCGGCCCGAAAGACTTCGACGAAGTGCTGCAGCGCGCCGGCGCCGCCGGAAGCGACCAAGGGGACCGTGCATGCCGCACGCACCGCACATAGCTGCGCGATATCATAGCCGGCGCGAACGCCATCGCTCGCCATGCAATTGAGCACGATTTCTCCTGCGCCGCGTTGCTGCACTTCGAGCACCCACTCCAGCGTCCCGCGCCCGGCGTCGCGCGTGCGCGCGACGTCGCCGGTGAACTGCTGCACGCGATAAGCGCCCTTGACCGTCTGACTATCGATGCCGACGACGATGCATTGTGCGCCAAATCGTTCGCTCAATGCATTGATGAGATCGGGTTGTTCGAGCGCGGGCGAATTGACGGAGATCTTTTCCGCGCCGGCCGCCAAAACCTGTTCCGCCTCGGCCACGGACCGAATCCCGCCCGCAACGCAAAATGGGATGTCCAAGGTGCGCGCAATGCGCGAAATCCAGGAGCGGTCCACGCTGCGTCCCTCCGGGCTTGCGGCAATGTCGTAGAACACCAGCTCATCCGCTCCCGCGTCCCGATAACGGGCGGCGAGATCCAGTATGTCACCGACCACGCGATGATCGCGAAACCGCACACCCTTCACCACCCGGCCGTCGTGCACGTCCAGGCAGGGAATTATACGTTTCGCAAGAATGGCAGCAATTCCTCGGTCGGGATCAATTCTTCCAGCAATGCCTTGCCGCTGATGGCCGCGGCGGCGCCGGTCTCGGCCAAAAGGCGCAAATCGTGCGCGTTGCGAATGCCCCCTGAGGCCTGCCACTCGATTCGCGGGTAGCGCTGCGCTGCCTCGCGATACAGGCCGATGTTCGGGCCGGTGAGCGCGCCATCGCGGCCGACGTCGGTACAGAGCACATGCTTGGGCGGCGACGCGGCGAACGCCTCCACCGCGTCCCACAACGACTGCGCGGACTGCCGCTGCCAGCCATGGGTCATCACCCGCGGCACGCCGGCGTCGTCTATGCACACATCGAACGCCAGTGTCAGCCGCTCGGCGCCGAAGCGCTGAAGCCACCCCTGGACTTGCTGCACTTGAGTAATGGCGGCGCTGCCGATCACCGCACGGGCGACGCCCGCCTCCAATATCTGCTGAAGCGCCGCGCCGTTGCGCAGGCCGCCGCCCACCTGCAAATTCATGGATTGCCCGGCGGCCAAATCGAGAATGATGGCTCGATTGTCGAGCGAGCCGTCGCGGGCCCCGTCAAGATCGACGATGTGCAGCCAGTCCGCACCGAGGTCAAGGTATTTTGCCAATAGCGCGCGAGGCTCCGCCGGGTAGCGCGTTTCGGCCTCGAAATCGCCATGCAACAGCCGCACGCAGTGTCCGGCTCTCAAGTCGATGGCGGGAATGAGCTTCATGTTGAATTAGTGAAGCGCCAGAAAATTCTGCAGCAGGCGGGCCCCGACCTTGGCGGAGCGCTCCGGGTGGAACTGGGTGCCGAAAAAATTGCGCCACTGCACGCAGGCGCTGAAGGACTGCCCGTAATCGCAACTGGCAATGGTGGCGGGCCCTGGGCGCAGGGCGTAGCTGTGCACGAAGTAGGCATACTCTCCCTGGCGCACGCCGTCGAGCAAGGCGTTCGGCCGCTCGATGCTCAGTGTATTCCAGCCCATGTGCGGCACCGGGCGCTCGAGGTCGGGCGCAAAACGGATGGCTTCGCCCGGGATGATGCCGAGGCATTGCGCCCGGCCCTCCTGCGAGGCGTCGAACAGCAATTGCATGCCCAAGCATATGCCGAGCACCGGTTGCTGCAGCGATGCAATCAGTGCATCCAAGTTGTTCTGCCGCAGCCGCGACATCGCATTCGCGGCCGCGCCGACGCCGGGCAAGATGACATGGCTCGCCTCGCGAATCTTGCGCGCATTCGACGATACCGCCGAGGCCACCCCAAGGCGCTGCAAGGCAAATTGCAACGACGCAATATTGGAGCCGCCGCTCGCGATGATCACGACGTTTGCGTTCTTCAAAGTGTGCCCTTGCTGCTGGGCACCTCTGTGCCGTCCGGACGTATCGCTTGACGGAGGCTGCGCCCGACGCCTTTGAAGCACGACTCGATCATGTGATGGGTGTTGTCGCCGCGCACGCTGATGTGCAAGGCCGCGCCCAGCGACTCCGCCAGCGACCTGAAGAAATGCGGCACCAGCTCGGTGGGCAATTCACCCACGCGCTCGCGATTGAAGGTTCCCTGCCATACGAAATAGGGCCGGCCGCTGAGGTCGAGCGCAACTTGCGCCTCGGCTTCGTCCATGGCCAATAGGAATCCATAACGCGCAATGCCGCGCTTATCGCCGAGCGCTTGACGCAGCGCCGCGCCCAATGCCAAGGCGCAGTCCTCGACGGTGTGATGTTCATCGATTTGCAAGTCGCCCGCGCATTCGAGGTTCAAGGAAAATCCGCCGTGCTTCGCGATCTGTTCCAGCATGTGGTCGAAAAAACCCAAGCCGGTGGCAATCACGCCGGGTGCCTCGCGCGACAAATCGACATCCACCGTGACATCGGTCTCCTTCGTCTTGCGGTGCACCTGCGCGCGGCGCGCAGAGCTCAGGATGCGCGCCGCAATCGCGGGCCAGGATTCCGCGGGATCGCCGTGCAACGAAATTCGCAGTCCCTGGATGCCCATATTGGCGGCGAATTGCAGGTCCGTTTCGCGATCTCCGATCATGAAGCTGTTCGCCTTGTCGATTTCATTGGCGGCCAAGAATTCCCGGATCATGCCAAGCTTCGGCTTGCGGCAGCCGCAATCCTCGTGCTTGAAGTGCGGGCAGAGAAATACCGCCTCGAACTCGATTCCCTGCGAGCGGAACAAATCCAAAATGAAACGCTGTGCAAGCTCGAAGTCTTCGCGTGGAAACCTCGGGGTCCCCAATCCGTCTTGATTCGTAACCACCACAAAGGAATACCCGGCGCGCTGCAGCTCCAAGAGGGCCGGAATGACGCCGGGCATGAGGCGAATCTTGCCTAAGCCGTCGATCTGTTCGTCCGCGACTTCCTCGTTCAAGGTGCCGTCGCGATCGAGGAACAGGATGCGCCGTCCGCTCACGGCAGCACGCTGCGCAGCAGCAAGTCGTTTTGCGATCGGCTGCCGACCGAGACGCGCAGCGAGGTTCTCAGCGCGGGATGAGCGCGTAAATCGCGCACGATCAGGCCGCCGGCGATGCTATTGTTCATGAACCGGTCCGCGTCGTAGCAATCGATGAGCAGGAAATTGGCGTCGCTCGGCCAAATCTTGCGCACCAGCTGCGATTGCTCGAGGCCGTGGCGCAAATACTCCTTCTCCGTGAGCAGGCCTGCCACTTTGGTCCGCGAGGCGTCCAATTCGCCGGGTTCGAGCGCGCGCAGGGCGGCCTCGATGGTCGGCTGCGCGAGCGCATAAGGCGGCAGGACACGCCGCGCCACTTGAATCAATTCGGGAGCGGCCAGCAATGCTCCCAAGCGGGCGCCGGCCAGTGCGTGTGCTTTGGACAGGGTGCGCAAAATGGCCAGCGTCGAAAATCGGCCCAGCCAACGCGCCAGGCTGGGCGCACCCGACCACTCGACGTAGGCCTCATCGATCACGACGATGGCCTTGCCATCGAGTTCCGTGCAGATCTGCTCGAGCGCCCGCTCGCTCAGAAGATTGGCGGTCGGATTGTTCGGCGAGCATAGAAACACCAGCTTGATGTTCGGACGCCAGGCGGCGAGCAAGTGCTCAGGATCGATGCTCCAGCCGGCGTCGCGCTCGAGCGGAACCTCGATCACCTCGGCTCCCTGGATGCGGGCTGCGAGCTGATACATGCCGAAGGTGGGGCCGCATTGCAGAATCGCGTCGGATCCGGCTCGAAGATAAATTCGCGACAGGACATCGATTGCTTCATCGGCGCCGCGCGTGGCCAGCACTTGCGCTTCCGAGACGCCATAAAGCGCGGCCAAGCTCTTGAGCAACGCCCGCGGTTGGGGTTCCGGATAGCGATTGAGGCCCGCCGTGGTGCCGTCGCCTTGCGGTCTCCACGGCGCTTCATTGGCATGCAGGCGGATCAGCGACGGCATCCACGCCGCATGCGCGTAGGGTTTCAGCGCAACGATTTCCGGGCGAGCCAGGGAAAGCAGCGCGCTCATTGGAGCGCCTCGAGCCTGATGGTCACGGCGGCTGCGTGCGCGTCCAAGCCTTCGATGCCGGCCAGGATTCGTGCGGTCGGTCCCAGCCCGCGCAAGCCCGCCGGCGTGAGTTCCTGCACCGTGATGCGTCTTTGGAAATCCTCCAGCGACAGGCCGCTGTAGCTTCGAGCGTAGCCATAGGTCGGCAGTGTGTGATTGGGACCGCTGCAGTAGTCTCCGAGCGATTCCGGCGACCAGTGGCCCAAGAAGACCGCGCCTGCCGTGTTGATATTCGGCAGCCAGCGGCGCGGCTCGCGAATCTCCAGAATGAGATGCTCCGGCGCGTAACTGTTTGCAATGTCGAACGCCCGTGACAGTGCATCCACCACGATCAGCCGCATGGCCGCCACCGACTCGCTCAGAATCTGCGCTCGGCTAAGCCGCGTGCGTTGACGCTGCACTTCGCGAAGCACGGCCTCTGCCAGCGCCGGCTCGGTTGTAACCAGCATTGCCTGTGCGTCGGGGCTGTGCTCCGCCTGGGCAAGCAGATCCGCGGCAACGAAGTCGGCGCGCGCTTCCGAGTCGGCGATGACCATGACTTCCGTGACGCCCGCCGGCAAGTCCATCGCGGCGCCGCCGGGGTCCTGCGCAGCGAGGATTTTCGCCGCAGTCACATACGCGTTTCCCGGTCCGAAGAGCTTGTCGCACTTCGGGATGGTATCCGTGCCGTAGGCCATGGCCGCGATGGCCTGCGCACCGCCGACTTTGAATATGTCCTCGACGCCCGCTTTGCGCGCGGCCACCAATATCGCCGGGTGCACGCCGCCACCGCGGCCGGGCGGGGTGCACATCACCTTCACCGCACACGCGGCAAGGACGGCCGGCACCGCCAGCATGATGGCCGTGGAGGGCAGCGGCGCGGAGCCGGCCGGAACGTACAGACCCACCGCGCGGATCGGCACGCTGAATCGCTCGCAGACCACGCCCGGCGAGGTCTCCATCCGCAGCGGCACCGGCGATTGCCCCGCATGGAAGCGCCGGACGTTGTCAATCGCACGCTCGATGGCGGCGTGCTGCTCCGCGCCGACGGCGGCTTCGGCGGCGGCAAATTCGTGTCTCGCGACCTGCAGCGACTCGATTCGAGCGCCATCGTATTGCTCGGTGAGGGCCCGCAATGCAGCGTCACCCTCAGCGCGCACCCGGTTCACGAGCTGCCGCGCGGCGCTCATGATGCCTGCCGCGTCGGCTTGCGCGGGCCGCCGCAGCGCTTCGCTGCGCTCGGCAGGGGACAGGGAGTTCCAGTCGAGAATTCTCATGGGTGGAGGTGGTGTCTTAGGCCAGCATCTTCTCGACCGGCAGCACCAGCACCGAAGTTGCGCCCGCGCCCTTCAACTCCTCGAGGGTCTCCCAGAACACATTCTCACGGCATACCGCGTGCACGGCGACCCGATCGCCCAAGCCTTCCAACGGAATGACCGTGGGTGCCTCGCTGCCGGGCAGCAACTTGGCGATTGCCGTCAGAGCGGAGCGGGGCGCATGCAGCATGATGTACTTGCTGCCTTTGACCTGTTCGACGCCGTCGATGCGCATCAGCAAACGGCGCGTCCACTCCTGCTTCTCCGGCGGGATCGGCATGGGCGTGCGGATGAGCACGGCTTGGCTTTCGAGCACGATCTCTGCGCGGCGCAGGTGATTGGCGGCGAGCGTCGATCCGGTGGAAACCAGATCGCAGATCAGGTCGGCGCGGCCGAGGCGGGGCGCAATCTCGACCGAGCCCGACAACACGACGACTTCGGCGCTGACGTCATGCTCATCGAGGAAGCGCCCCAGCACATTGGGATAGGTTGTGGCGATGCGCTTGCCTTGCAGCGATTGCGGATCCCGATAGTCGAACCCATCCGGAACGGCGATGCAGAGCCGGCAGCGTCCGAAGTCGAGCAGCTGTACGGTCTCGAACAGCGGGCCGATTTGCCGCGCTTCGAAAGCGAGGCGCTTCTCTTCGACCACGTTGAGTCCAACCAATCCTAGGTCGCAGACAT
>DATATA010000008.1:0-29294 GCA_036263775.1 Steroidobacteraceae bacterium
CAGCTTGAGCGCCGCTTTGGCGCTTGCCATCGACCTGGCGAGCGCCGAGGCCCCTGGCAATCATGCCGGTCCGTAAACGCTTCGGTCAGCACTTCCTGCACGATCGGGGCGTCATCAGGCGGATCATCGACGCGGTCTCGCCGGCCGAGGGCGAGCACATCGTGGAAATAGGGCCCGGACGCGGCGCGCTGACCTGGGACCTGCTGCAGCGAGCGCACGGCTTGGACGTGATCGAAATCGATCGCGACCTGGCGCAATCCCTGAAAAACGATGCGCGCGCCGCTCAAGGCTTACGCGTGCACGTTGAGGACGCGCTGCAGACCGACTTTACACGGCTGCGCGCAGACGGCGCCGCCCTGCGCATCGTCGGAAATCTCCCCTACAATATTTCAACGCCGCTGCTGTTCCGGCTGCTGTCGCAGCGGGGCGCGGTTGCCGACATGCACTTCATGCTGCAAAAGGAAGTCGTGGACCGCATGACCGCGGAACCGTCGAACAAAACCTACGGCCGCTTGACGGTCATGCTCGCCGCGGTGGCCGAGGTCGAAAAGCTGTTCGATGTCGGACCCGGCGCGTTCCAACCCCGGCCCAAGGTTTGGTCGGCCATCGTTCGGTTGCGTCCCAGCCTCGAGCCGCGCTTCGACATCGGCGCGCACGGCGTGCTGCGCCTCCTGGTCACGGCGGCGTTCTCCCATCGCCGCAAGATATTGAGCAACGGCCTGAAAGGTTTTCTCACGGCGGAAGAAATTCAATCCTGCGGAATCGATTCGCAGCTCCGGCCGGAAGCGCTGACGCCGGCGCAATTCGGCCTGCTCGCAGCGCACTACTCTCGGTTATACTCGAATGAGCATGGCCGGCTACGGGAAAATCTTGATACTGTTGGATTTGGCTGACGCCAGCGAGCAGATCGCCGCGGCCGGCCGGGATATGGCTGCGCACTCCAATGCCGCCATGGTGATTTTGCACGTGGTCGAATTCATCCCGGCCGAGCCGATGGGCGAGACGTTGATGCCGAGCGTACAAATTGAAGAGGATCTCATACAGCGATCGCGCACCAAGCTGGGCGAGCTGTCGAGCCGCTTGGGCCTGCAGCGCGCTGCCTTGAGGGTCGAAGCCGGCAACAAGAAGACCGAGATCCTGCGGGTTGCAAAGGAAGAAGCGGTCGATTTGATCGTGCTCGGCAGCCGCGAGCGCCATGGCCTCGGTATCTTGGTAAATTTCACCGAGGACACCGTGCTGCACGCGGCGCATTGCGACGTCCTTGCCATACGGCTGACTTAGACCCGTGCATCCATCGGCTGAAGCTATGGGCCCTAGAATACGCGTCGAAGTCGAGACCTCTTACATCGAGGAGCAATCCGATCCGCGCGACAAGCGCTTCGTCTTCTCGTGCACCATCACCATCCGCAACGAAGGGCAGGTGCCGGCGCGCCTGCTCACGCGCCACTGGATCATCACGGACGCCAACGGCAACGTCAAAGAAACGCGCGGCGACGGAGTGGTCGGCGAGCAGCCGTACTTGAAGCCCGGCCAGGGATTTCGCTACTCGACCGGCGCGGTGATCGAGACTCCCGTCGGCACGATGCAAGGAAGCTATCAAATGGTGGCGGATGACGGCGAACAATTCGACGCGCCCATCGCGCCGTTCAGATTGGCCATGCCCGGGGTGCTGCACTAGTTCATGGATTCCTGATGCCGCTGTATGCGATCGGCGATGTGCAAGGTTGCGACACGGAGCTCGGCGCGCTGCTCAGTGCGCTGAAATTCTCCGCGGACCGCGATTCTCTGTGGTTCGTGGGCGACTTGGTCAATCGCGGCCCCGACTCGCTCAAAGTGTTGCGGCGCATTCGCGCGCTGGGCGATGCCGCGACGGTCATTCTCGGCAATCACGATCTGCACCTGCTGGCGGTGGCATATGGCAGCGCACGTCTGCGCAACGACGACACGCTCGCCGGCGTGCTGGCGGCGCCGGACCGGGCCGCGCTGCTCGAGTGGCTGCAAGAGCGGCCGCTGATGCATGAGGATGCCCGACTGAATGTGTGCATGGTGCATGCCGGCTTGGCGCCTCAGTGGGACTTGAGCCGGGCGCGAAATTGCGCGCACGAATTGGAACGCGCCCTGCGGCGCAATCCCGAAAAGCTCTTCGATCGGATGTACGGCGATCAGCCGGACCGCTGGGACGATGGCCTCGAAGGCGAGGAGCGCCTGCGCTTCATCGCGAACTGCCTTACGCGCTTGCGCTACGTGGATGCCGATGGGCGACTGGCGCTTCGTGCCAAGGGATCACCGAAAAAGACTCAGACCAAATCCCTCATACCGTGGTTCGAGGCGAGGGACGCGCGCTGGCGTGGACCACGCATCGTTTTTGGACACTGGTCAACGCTCGGTTACTTCAGCAACGCCGACGTGATCGGACTCGACACCGGCTGTGTTTGGGGCGACCGCCTCACTGCGCTGCGCCTCGACGTGCCCGACGCCAAGCCGGTGCAGGTGGCCTGCGCCGCGCCCGCGGCATCGCCGCTCAAGGAAGCGTAGCCCGCACTTGAAAGCCTAGCGCCCTCCAGGGATCTTGGCGGCCCGCAAGATCTCGCCGCGGACCAAGAAGCGGCTGCCGCTGGCTTGGTACGGTATGCAAGCAATGTCCTGCTTCACATCCCTCGCGCTCAAGTGCGGCAGGATCTCCCGCGCAAACTGCTGGACCAGTTCGCAATCGCCGACGCCATAGTTTCGAAATGCATCGCTGGTCAGCGTAAAGGGCTCGTAGTGAGCGTCCACCGCCAGCAGGTCGCCGGGATGCAAGGGTTTGGCGGAAGGATCCGGCAAGGCCGGCGCTGAGAAAACCAGGCTTAGCCGCGGACCCAAGTAGCCCCGGGCCAGCGGCGCGGTCTCATTGCAGCCGAGCAGCGATACCCGCAAATCGCGGCGCGCGCCCAGATCCAGAAGCAGCGCGGTCATCTTGTCGCGCAGCCCCTGGCAGGAATAGCGCGCGGTGCGCCCCATGTAGGAAAACTCGAGATGTTGCTCCTTCCAGACCGCCTGCAGCGGGCTGCCGACGGGATCGGCCGCCCGCAGCGGCAACGCAAACAGCACCCCAAGACCTGCGATGACCCAAAAAGTCCGCATACCGCCTCCAGCCGATTTGACCGTGCTGAACGCAACGAAGTTCATCGCCGGTATAATGGGCCCCATGCCAGCGTTACCGCCCTTCAATCTGCAGCGATGGATCGACGACAATCGGGCGCTCCTCAAGCCGCCGGTCGGGAACAAGCTACTTTTTGAGGACAGCGGATTCATCATCATGGCGGTGGGCGGACCGAATTCGCGCAAGGATTTTCATCACGACCCCAGCGAAGAGTTCTTCTTCCAGATCGAGGGGAACATGGTGCTGAAGACCGTGCAAGACGGCCGCATGGTGGATGTGCCGATCAAAGCGGGCGAGATGTATCTGCTGCCCGCCGAAGTGCCGCATTCGCCGCAGCGTCCCGCCGGCAGCGTCGGGATCGTGGTCGAGCGGCGCCGCAGTTCGTCGGAATTGGACGGCTTCTCCTGGTACTGCGAGAACTGCGGAAACCGCCTGCATTTCGAGCGAATTGCGGTCGGCAACATCGAGACCCAGCTGCCCCGGATCTTTGCGCGCTTTTATTCGAGCCTGCAGCAGCGCACCTGCAGCGTATGCGGCACGGTCATGCAGGCGCCCAGCTGACCGCGCGCGATCCGAAGCGCGCGGAAGCCGCGGCTCTGGATGCGGCGGACCCGCTCGCCGATTTTGCGCGGGAATTCCATCTCCCGCACGATTCGACGGGACGCAAGCTGCTGTACTTCGGCGGCCACTCCTTGGGATTGCAGCCCAAGACCGCGGCGGCGATGATCGAGCAGGAACTCGCCGATTGGCGGCGGTTGGGCGTGTTGGGGCATCACGATGCGGCGCGGCCCTGGATCCCGTACCACGAGCGTGCGGCACCGGCCCTGGCGGGCTTGACGGGCGCGCTGCCCGGCGAAGTCGTCGCGATGAACTCGCTGACGGTGAATCTACACCTCATGCTGGTCAGCTTTTTTCGTCCCGACGCAGTCCGCAACAAGGTGTTGATCGAGAGCTCGGCATTTCCCTCGGATCGCTATGCAGTCGTCTCGCAGCTCGAGTTCCACGGTCTTACGCCTGCGCAAAATTTGATCGAAATGCAGCCGCGGAGCGGCGAGCGAAACTTGCGGACCGAGGATTTGATCGAATGCATCGAACGCGAGGGCCCGCGCTTGGGCCTGGTGCTGCTGCCCGGAGTTCAATATCTCACCGGACAATCCTTGGACATCGAGGTCCTGATCGCAGCCGCGCGCCGCGCCGGTTCCGCGGTCGGCGTCGATCTCGCTCACGCCATCGGCAACACGGTCTTGCGCCTGCATGATTGGGGCGCGGATTTCGCGGTATGGTGCAGCTACAAATATCTCAATGCGGGTCCAGGCGCGGTCGGCGGGTGTTTCGTGCATGAGAGGCACGCGAGGAATTTCGAGCTGCCTCGATTTGCCGGCTGGTGGGGACACAACAAAGCCGAACGGTTTCTCTACGATCCGAAGTTCGATCCCATCGACGGCGCTCAGGGCTGGCAAATCAGCAATCCGCCGATCTTCTCGACGGCACCGCTGCTCGCTTCATTGGAGATCTTCGAGCGAGCCGGCCTGCCTGCGCTGCGCAAAAAATCCATCGCGCTCACGGCCTTCATGCAGCGCCTGATCGAGGAACGCTTGGCCGGTCTCGTCGAGATCATTACTCCCGGCGCGCCCGAACAGCGCGGCTGTCAACTGAGCCTGCGTATCGCCCGGCCGGCCGCGGAAGCCAAGCGCTGCCTGCAACAATCGGCCGCGGCGGGAGTGATCGGCGATTGGCGGGAACCGGACGTTCTGCGGCTGGCGCCCGTCCCCTTGTACAACTCTTTCGCCGAGGTGCTCGCCGCGGTCGAGGTCCTGGCGCAAGCCGTGCGCGCATGATGCTCTCATGATACGCATCGTCGGCGCGGGGCCCACCGGTGCGCTGCTCGCCCTGCTGCTGGAGCGGCGCGGCAAAGAAGTAGAGCTCTACGAGGCGCGGCCCGATCCGCGCTTGGTACCCGCCGATTCCGGCCGATCCATCAACTTGGCGCTTGCGGACCGGGGCATTCATGCCTTGAAGGCGGCGGGCGTGTTCGATAGATTGGGCTCCGCCCTGCTCCCCATGCGCGGCAGACTCATTCACTACGAGAACCGCGACACCAACTTTCAGCCCTATGGACAGGCCGGCGAAGTCATCTATTCGGTTTCGCGGCATCGGCTGAACCAGGTTTTGATCGAGGTCGCTGCCCAGCGCACTGGCGTGCGGCTGTTTTTTCAGCACCGCTTCGAAGCGGCCGATTTCGCTGCCGGAACCGCCTCGATTCGCGACCTGCACAAGCACCGCCTGATCAGCGTCCCCATGCAGCCCTTGCTGGCGGCGGACGGCGCGGGCTCGGCGATGCGCCGGGAGATGGCGGCACAGAAGCTGATTCAGGCGACCGAGACCGATCTCGAGCACGGCTACAAGGAATTATCCATGCCGCCGGGTCCGGACCGGAGCTGTCGCATCGCCAAAGACGTTCTGCATATCTGGCCGCGCGGCAACTTCATGCTCATCGCCCTGCCGAACGACGACGGCAGCTTCACCGCCACGCTGTTCCTGCCGAAGCACGGCCCGGTGAGCTTTGCGGCCTTGAGCGATGCCGGCAGCGCCGATGAATTTCTGTCGCGCCATTTTCCGGATGCGCGCGAGCTCATGCCGAATGCCGTTGCGGAATGGCATGCACACCCGGTGGGGTTTCTCGGAACCGTGTCCACAAGCCCCTGGCACGTTCGCGGCGAGGCCATGTTGATCGGCGACGCGGCACATGCCATGGTGCCCTTTCACGGCCAGGGCATGAATTGCTGCTTTGAGGATTGCATGGAATTCGACGCCTGGGCCGCGCTACAGCCTTGGGAGGCGGTGTTTACGCAATTCAGTGCGGCCCGCAAGCGCAACACAGATGCCATCGCCGCGATGGCGCTCGACAATTATTCGGAAATGCGCGAAAGCGTTGCGGACCCCAAATTCCAACTTCAACGAGCGCTGTCCTTGGAGCTCGAACGGCGTTTCCCGCAGCGGTTCATTCCGCGCTATTCGATGGTGATGTTCCACCACGAAATTCCCTATCTCACCGCACAGCAGCGCGGCGCAGTGCAAGCCGGAATTCTGACGGAATTGACCTGCGGCGCGGTCAACGCTCTCTCGGACATCGACTTCGACTGCGCCGAGCGCCTGGTCATCGGCGGTCTGCCGCCGCTCTAGACGGTCGTTGCGGAACGCCTGCGATCCAAGGTCAGAAAGCTGTAGGGGTGGACGTTCTTGGCATCGGCCTCGTGGCGTTCGCGGCTGATTTCGGTCCACTCAGGTCGCCGCCAGGCGTCGAAATAAGTATCGCCGTCCGGGATCGCGGTATGCACCAGCGTGAGATGAATGCGCTGCGCCTGCGGCAGGCACAGCCGATAGACTTCCGCACCGCCTATCACCAGCAGCGGCGACTCGCCGGCCGCGCCGGACTGAGCCTCCTCGAGCGCTTGCACCGCTTTGCAATCGGCTGGTGCAAAATCCGCCGAGCGGCTCAAGACCCAATTGGTCCGGCCCGGCAATGCCTTGCCGATCGACTCATAGGTCTTTCGCCCCATGAGGATGTGATGTCCCAGCGTGAGCGCGCGGAAATGCTGCAGGTCCGCCGGCAAACGCCACGGAAGCTGGTTGGCGCGGCCGATGACGTCGTTCTCGGAAACGGCAACCACCAATTCCACCGCAGCGTTCATCATCCGTCAGCCTCAAAAGCAAAACGGATTTATACTCTCGCCGCGCTTCGCCTGCCAGAGTGCTGGAAGCGTGCAGCCAACGCCCCACGGGCTGCCGGCCGGTTCGCTTTCTCAGCGCGAAATTTCGCTCATGTGTAGCGCAGCGCGGGCGCTCGGCAACCTGCATTCGCTCAGGATCCAACGCGTCAGTTCCTGCAAATCCTCGCGCGCCTCGTCTTCGGGCCTTTGCAGCAGGTAGTAGCTTTCGTTGGTGGTGAGTTCCGCATCGAACAACTTCACCAGACCGCCCGCGCTGAAGCGATCGGCGCTCAGGCGCGATGGGACCAGGGCAACGCCCAGCCCTTGTTCCGTAGCGCGTACCACCGCCGACATGGTGTCGAGGCGCACCAGCCGGTTGGGCTTGATCGGTTCGATGCCGAGGCCTGCCGCCCATTTTTCCCAGGCCTCGCGGCGCTCCTCATGCAGCAGCAGAGTCTTGCCGTTCAGATCCTCATAGGAATCGATCGGATTATCCAGCAAAAACGCCGGGGAACAGGCGGCGATGAAGTTCTGCGCGAACAGCTCGTGAATTACCAAGCCTTCCCAAGGGCCCGCGCCCACCACGATGGAGAGATCCGCTTCCGGGGGGTGAGTCTTGGGCGCCGAAAACGTCGTTTCAATGCGGATATCGGTTTCCTCGCGCGCCTGCGAGAACGAAGCGAGCCGCGGCAACAGCAATTCGTTGGCAAAAAATGACGGCACGTTCAGCCGGATGATGGTGCGGCCATAACGCAGTTGCAGCTGCTCGGTCGCGAGCTCGAGCTTCGAAAAAATGTCATCGATGTGCTCAAGATAATTTGCACCCGCGTCGGTAAGGGTCAAGGTGCGCACGCCTCGCTCAAACAAGCTCACACCCAGCTGCGCTTCCAGCGCCTTGATTTGGTGACTGATTGCGGAGGGCGTCACGAACAGTTCCTCGGCCGCGGCCTTGAAGCTTTGCAACCTCGCGGCGACCTGGAAGGTCTTCAAGAATTTCAGTGACGGTAAGCGCATGGGCATCGTCTATGATAGCTCTCGAACGAGGCGCCGCATGCCGCCGGCGCGCCGGCCGGCGCATCGCGACTCGCGAATTCGCTCAAAATTGTCAAAAAGAATCAATGATTTATGCCATGCAAGGTCGGGGCTCGACCGCGGAACCAGCCGCTGATGCTGTAGCGCTCGCGCCGCGCCGGCAGTACCTCGTGCTCACGGCCCGGAGTCAAAAAGCACGCCAGCCGGCCGCCCAGCGGCTCGACATCGACGTATTGATCGCCCGCGCCGTAAATTCGCAATGCCCCGCCGTCGCTCGGCTGCCAGTCCGGATTCAAGTACAGCACGAACGACAGTTGCCGCTGTGCGCTGCCTCGCGGCTGATCGACGTGGCGGGCGTAAACAGCTCCCGGCGGATACTTGGCGTAGTGCAGTTCCAGCTCCACCAATGCCAGGAACATTTCGCGATTGAACTGCAGACGCAGATCCTCGAGCCTCTCGAGCAGCACCCGCTCGCAGGGCAGCAGCGGCTCGCGCAACCAACAGGTGAAATCTCCACGAATGCTGTCCCGGCGTTGCTCCTTCCCTAGGCTGCCGACTCGCGCCGCGGCGAAATCTCCGCGCGATTCATGCGCGATTGCACACCGGCGCAGCGCCTGCACCTCGTGGGGCGCCGCAAACCGATCCCAAATTGCAATGCCGGTTGAACTTAGGTCGGCGCCGGTGCTCACCGCGGCCGTTTTCTCGCCGGCTTGCCCGGGGATCTCCTCTTGCGAGATTCCAGCATGCTACCGCGGCAGAGTCCCGCGCCGCAGCGGCAGGCGAATACGTCATCGACGTCGGCAGGATCATCGGCGTCGCGTTGAATTCGATAGTCGTACGCAAGTTCCTCGCCAGGCGGGATGGTGCGAAGCGCTTCGATGAAAATTCGCTTGCCGATGTCGACCGTCTGGCAATTGGGATTGCAGCCATGGTTCACGAATCGCGCCTCATTGCCGTTGACGCCGGCATCGATCACGGTCTTGGCGTCCACCGTGAACAAGAAGGTATGCCCGTCCACCGGATCCTTGTCCGCGTACCGGGCATTGGCTTGGCCATGCGTCACCCGGTCGCCGAGATATTCAATGATGGTCGTACCCTTGCGGATGCGCCGCAGCGCGAATACGCCGTAACCGTGAACGCGAGAGTGGCGAACCTCGAAGAGAGGCGTCTTGGCGCTTGCGGGCTTCTTCATACCGCAATCGGAGCTTTGATTGCGGCATGGTAGCGATAGTCGATGATTTCAAAATCTTCGTATGCGTATTCGAACAGGCTCGGCGGATGGCGCAAAATTTTCAGGCGCGGCAATGGAAACGGCGTGCGCGACAGCTGCAAATCGGCCTGTTCCAGGTGATTCAAATACAAATGGCAATCGCCGCCCGTCCACACGAAGTCGCCGACCTCAAGAGCGCATTGCTGTGCAATCATGTGCGTGAGCAGCGCGTAGGAGGCTATGTTGAAGGGAACGCCGAGCAGCGCATCGGCGCTTCTCTGATAGAGCTGACAGGATAGGCGGCCGTCGGCCACATAGAATTGAAACAAGGCATGGCACGGCAGCAGCGCCATCCGGTCCAGTTCGCCGACATTCCAAGCGCTCACCAAGATGCGCCGCGAATTCGGGTTGGCTTTCAGCTGTTCGATCACCAGCGACAGCTGGTCGATGTTTCTGCCGTCCGGTGTCGGCCAGCTGCGCCATTGTTTGCCGTAGACGGGGCCCAGGTCTCCGTTCTCGTCGGCCCATTCGTCCCAAATCGTGACGCCGTGCTCGTGCAAATACTTGACGTTGGTGTCGCCGCGCAGAAACCACAGCAGCTCATAGATGATGGAGCGCAGGTGCAGTTTTTTGGTGGTTACCAGCGGGAATCCGGCGTTCAGATCGAAGCGCATCTGATGGCCGAATACGCTCAAGGTTCCGGTGCCGGTTCGATCGGCTTTCGAGGCACCCTGCTCGCGGACATGGCGCAAAAAATCCAAGTACTGGCGCATCAGGCCTTCACCGGACTCAAATTGCCGGTGGCTGCATTGCGCCGGTAGGCATAGATCATGATCGCGGCGCCGATGAAGATCATCGGCGTCGTCAAAAGCATGCCCATGGTCAGCCAATCGCCTACCAGATAGCCGATATTCGCATCCGGCAATCGCACCCACTCCACCACGAAACGGCCGCAGCCGTAGAGGAAGAGGAACAGCCCGGTGGGTGCCAGCCGCGGGCGCGGCGTACGCGTGAACCAGAACAGGATCAGAAACAGCACGAGCCCCTCGAGGGTCGCTTCATAGAGCTGCGACGGGTGCCGCGAGATCAGCACCCCCTGCGCATCGGGCACGCCGAATCCCCATGGCAAGTTCGTGGGCTTGCCCCACAGCTCACCGTTGATGAAGTTGCCGAGCCGCCCGAAGAACAAGCCGATGCCGGGCAGCGGCGCGACGAAATCCAGGACATCGCCGATTTTCTTGTGTTTCACGCGTGCAAACACCACGGCGGCGATCAACACGCCGGTCATGCCGCCGTGGAAGGACATGCCGCCGTCCCAAATGTGAAAGACATTCAGCCAGCTCTCGGCAATCACGTCGTGGCCGTAAAACAGGCACCACCCCAAGCGGCCGCCGAGGATGACGCCGATCGCGCAGTAAAAAATGAGATCGTCGATTTCGAGCGGCACCCAGGTCGAACCTGGCCGGCGCGCGCGGTATCGCGCCAGCCACCAAGCGCCCACGAATCCGATCAAATACATGATGCCGTACCAATGCACGCGCAACGGTCCGATGCCAAAGATGGGGCCGATGGAAACGGCGATGGGATTGATATGCGGGTAGGTGAGCATGGCGTTACTTTAAACTTTCATTGATCCGACAGAAATAGGCTTTGAGATATCGCGTTTCGAGAATCGCCGGGTGCACCGGATGATCCGGCGCCTGGCCGCCCATTTCCAGGATTTGCAAGTGCTTGCCCGCGCCGCGCACGGCCTTGGCAATGGCATCCTGCAGCTCCTCAGCGCTCACCTGGAAGGAACAGGAGCACGACACCAACACGCCTTCGTCCGCGGTCACGGCCATCGCCAGCTGATTCAGGCGTTTGTACGCGGCCAGCGCCTTGGGCACGTCCTTCCTGCGTTTGGCAAATGCCGGCGGATCGATGATGACGACATCGAACTGCGCGCCCTGCCCGGCAAACTCCTCGAGCACGTCAAAGGCATCGCCTTTGCGCGTGATCAGCTTGGTGCCGTTGCGCGCGGCGTTTGCGGCCGCCAACTCCAACGCGGCTGCCGAACTGTCGATGCAGGTTACCTGCGCACCATGGTGCGCCGCGCGCACGCCCCACGCGCCAACATAGCTGAATACATCCAACACTCGGGACTGCGGCCGGATGTACTTCGTCAGCGCGCGTCGGTTGGCGGCCTGATCGAAAAACCATCCGGTCTTTTGACCGCCCATGAGCGGCGCGTGGAATTCCAGGCCGTCCTCGAGCACCAATGACGGCCGGTCGAAATTCCCCAGCGCTGCTTCCGTATAATTGGGCAGCCCTTCCATTTCCCGCGTCGAACCGTCGTTCTTGAACAACACGCCGCCGCAGTGCAGAACCTCGGTCAACGCGGCTTGAATCGGATCTTTCAGCCGTTCCATGCCGGCCGTGCCGATTTGCACCACGCAGCGCGTGTCGAAGCGATCAACGATCAATCCGGGCAGCCCGTCGGACTCGCCGTAGACCAACCGATAGTAGGGCTTGGCGTACAGCCGCTCGCGCAACGCCAGCGCCGCTCGAATGCGCCCCGCCAGCCACGCGGCGTCGGGAATTTTCCAGGTCTCGAGCATGCGCGCGGCGATCAAGGACTTGGGATTGACATACGCCAACCCCAGAGCGCGGTCGTTGTGCGCGAGCACCCGCACCAGCTCGCCCGCCTTGAATTTAGGTAAAGGCGTCTGGGCGGTGTCGACCTCGTTGCTGAAGATCCACAGGTGCCCGCCGTGCAGGCGGCGATCTTCGTTGCGCTTGAGGCGCAGGACAGGCAATTGCGCGGCATTACCGGAATCGGACATGAAAGGGTCTTCAGCTATGATAAAAAGCATTCTAACCGACCAGGGCCCTTAAGATGCTGCGCAATCACCTCGCCGAGGAGACCAGCCCGTACTTGCTGCAGCATGCGGACAATCCGGTCGAGTGGTATCCGTGGGGCGAGGCGGCATTGAGCCGGGCCAAGCAGGACAACAAGCCCATTTTATTGTCGATCGGCTATTCGGCCTGCCACTGGTGTCATGTCATGGCACACGAATCCTTCGAGGACGCGAGCACCGCGGCACTGATGAACGAATTGTTCATCAACATCAAGGTTGACCGCGAAGAACGTCCGGACTTGGACAAGATTTACCAGCTTGCCCAGCAAATGCTGACGCACGGCTCCGGCGGGTGGCCGCTCACGATGTTTCTCACGCCCGAGGAGCAGCCGTTTTTCGGCGGCACGTATTTTCCGAAGGAACCTCGCCATGGAATGCCGGCATTTCGCGATCTTCTGCGCCGCGTCGCGGACTATTACCGCGGGCAACGCGGCGAGATTGCGGCGCAGAATCGGCAGCTGCAGGCGGCGTTCGCCGCGATGGTACCGCCGCCCGCGTCCCGCGCCGTGCTCGATGACGCGCCGCTGGCAGAGGCTCGCGCGGCTCTTGAACGCGCCTTCGATGCCGCCCACGGCGGCTTCAGCGGCGCGCCTAAATTTCCGCATCCGAACAGCATCGAGCGCTGCATGCGGCAGTGGTATGCCGCCGCCGCCGGCCCTGCGCCCGACCTAAAAGCGCTGTACATGGCCAGCCTCACCCTCACGCGCATGGCGGAGGGGGGCCTATACGACCAGCTGGGCGGCGGCTTCGCGCGCTACTCGGTCGATGCGTCCTGGATGATTCCGCACTTCGAGAAGATGCTCTACGACAACGCGCAGCTGCTCTGCGAGTATTCGCGCGGGCTTCTCGCGACCGGCGAAGCGCTGTTCGCAAAAGTGGCGCACGAGACGGCCGATTGGTTGCTGCGCGAAATGCGCTCGCCTGCCGGCGCTTTCTACTCAAGCCTGGATGCGGACTCCCAGGGCCACGAAGGCAAATTCTACGTCTGGACCCCGAGCGAAGTTCAGTCTCTGCTGACGCCGCAGGAATACGCGGCGTTCTCGCGCCGCTTCGGCCTGGATCGCAGCGCCAATTTCGAGGGCGAATGGCATCTGCATGTGTACCAGCCGCTGGATGACATTGCGGCCGCGGTCAAGGAAACGCCGCAGGCCGTTGAGGATCTGATCGGCTCCTCGCGCCGCAAACTCTTGCAGGTGCGCAATTTGCGGGTATGGCCGGCGCGCGATGAAAAGACTCTCACCGCGTGGAATGCCCTCATGATCAAGGGACTGGCCATCGCCGCGCGCGTGCTCAAGCGCCCCGATCTCGCCGCGGCGGCAACCGCGGCGGTGGATTTCTTGGGGCATCATTTGTGGCGCGAGGGGCGCTTGTTGGCCACCTACAAGGACGGCCGCGCGCACCTGCCCGCCTACCTCGACGATTACGCCTTTCTCATCGACGCCCTATTGGAACTGCTGCAGACCCGCTGGCGCGGCAGCGACCTCGAGTTCGCGCGCCGGCTCGCCGATGTACTGCTGGAGCAGTTCGAGGATCCGGAGCACGGCGGGTTTTTCTTCACCGCCAAGGAACATGAAAGACTCATTCATCGCAGCAAGACTTTCGCCGATGAGTCCGTGCCCGCCGGCAACGGCATCGCTGCGGGCGCCTTGAGCCGGCTCGGATACCTGCTCGGCGAGACGCGCTATTTGGATGCCGCCGAACACACCTTACAGGCCGCATGGACCGCAATTCGGGAATACCCCCAGGCACACATGAGTCTCTTGAATGCGCTGGAGGATTTCCTGTCCTCGATGCAAATCCTGGTGGTTCGCGGCGAGGCCGCGAGCGCCGCACAGTGGGCGCGCGACTTGGGCGCCTTGTACGCGCCGACCCGCATGATATTCGCGATTCCCAGCGGAGAGGAGCTGCCGCCCGCGCTGGCGGCGAAACGCGCCGGCGCGGCGACCGTGGCCTACTTGTGCAGCGGCATGACTTGCTCGGCGCCCCTGGAGAATTTCGAGGAAATCGCGCGCGCGCTCGAGCTTCGAGTCACGCCGTGAACTTTTGAGTCACTTGGCGTAGTGCTTGCGCAGTTCCATGCCGACGCGGCGCTTGAAGTCGCCGTGCAATACGTCGGAGTAAAGCGGCGCCGCATTCCAATCGAGCGCCCAAGGCTGGGCGGTGCGCGTGTTCTCCGGTTCAGCACTGTCGCGGGGGAAAACATGCGCATGCAGTACGGGATCCACGTTGCCGTAGATTGCGTAGTTGATCCGCGCGGCGGCGGTGATGGACAGCAGCACGTCGCCCAACAGCACCATGTCGAACAGAAATTGGGCGCGAGCAACGCCGTGCAGCGCATTCAAGTGCGGCACAACCGGATCGGGCAGCAGCAGGCAATAGCCGGGCAGCACCTGGCGCTCGCCCATCACCACCCAGCCTGACGGCAACTTGGCGATGGCTGCGGGCAATTGCGCCGCACGGCAGCGCTCGACCAGTGCGTGGATTGAGGTGGCCGCCATTATTTTTCCCGCGACTTGGCAATCGTTGCCGCATCAACCGGGGCTGCGGAATTGCCGAAATGCGAGCGGATGTAGGTCAACACCGCGGCCGCGTCCGGATCGCTCATCCAGCCGAACAGCAGCATCTGTGTGGGATAGCGCCCCGCAGGAATGCTGGCCGGCCGCTTCTGGCTCAACACCCATTGCGCGAGCTCGACCGGGTCGCCCGTGACCGCCGGCGAGCCGGACAAACTCGGAAATACCTTCGGAACACCTTCGCCGTTTTCGCGATGGCAGGGCACGCAGTTTTGCCCGTACAGCGCCGCTCCCCGCCCGGCGGTGTCGGCGGCCGCACCGGCGCTCGCGGCGGGACTCCGGCCCGATTGGCGCGAGCAGCCGGCGCAAGCCACCATCAATACTCCCAGCGGCACGAGCCGGCACAGCCTCAACATCAGTTTCCTAGCCCCGCCAGGTGCGAAATGCACCGGTGTCCAAATGCACGAAATTCGACGCTCGGTAGAATCCCACGCCGCCTCGCTTCAATTGCTCGGCCCGCTCCGCCAGATCCTTGCAATCCACGTCCTTCATGCGCACATCGATTGCACGGCCCTGCATGTGCAGGCTGCGCTGCGACACGCCGCTGCTGCGCTCATGCAGGCGCTCATTGGTCTCAGGGGATCGGTAGCCTGAGACCACGCTATAGGCGGGCGGCACGCCGATCCGCGCCGCCACATCGACCAGGTAATCCATGAGTTTGGCATCTATGGGATGCTTCTCGCCAGTGCGAAAATCCCGCAACAAGACCTCGATCGCGTTGAGCGCATCGGGCACATAGGCGTCATCGCGAAAGTATTCGACGTTGAGCTTCTCGCCGGTATGCAGATTGGTCAGCGAAATTTGCTTGGGCGCGGCAGGCGGCGCGCCGGGCAGCGAGCGCGACCACAAAGCCGCGCTGCCCGCGACACCCGAAGCAATGAGCATGTGGCGTCGCGTAATCATGCCGAGGCTCGGTCTTCGAGCAGCCGGCCTTGATCGAGCGCCAGCACGGTGGCCTTGGGAAAGAAATTGAACTCCGAGGCCGAGGCCCAAGTGTAGGCGCCCATCACGCGGCCCACGATCAGATCGCCGATTTCGAGCTTGGGCAAGTCGAGCTTCTCGCGCACGACATCGATGCTGTCGCAGGTAGGCCCCGCCAGCACCGAGGGGAAGGTCTCGGTGCTCGACCGAAGCGCATCCACGGGAAATATGGAGTGGTCGTACATCTGGCCGCTATAGCTGCCGTACAGGCCATCGTCCAGGTAGTACCACCAGCGGCCATCGCGCTGGGCACGGCCCATGACGGACGCGACCGCGATCGCGGCAGGACCTGCAATGTAGCGCCCCGGCTCCGCGATGATGCGTATGCCGGCCGGTAATTTCCCGAGCGCCGCCCTGATCGGCGCACAGAATTCTTCGATGGGGATGGCGGAGTGCAAATAGTCCACCGGAAAGCCGCCGCCGATGTCGAGAATCTGCGGCGAATGGCCCGCCGCCGCGAGGGCGTCCAGCAGCTCGCTGCAGGTGTCGATGGCCCTGACCATCATTGCCGAATCGGCATTTTGCGAGCCGGTGTGGAACGACAATCCATCGATCTTGATGCGCAGCTGTGCCGCAAGCTTGAACAGATCCTCCGCCCCCTGCGGGTCGCAGCCGAACTTGCGGGATAAATCCACTTGCGCATCCGGGCTGCGGAAGGACACGCGGATCAGCAGCGAACAGCGTGTGCGGAATTGCACGAATTTGCGCAGCTCATCCGGATTGTCGGCGACGAAGCGCGTCACGCCGAAGCTCAGCGCGGTGCGAATATCGCTGTCGCGCTTGATCGGGTGAGTGTGGATGCAGCGCGCCGCCGCCACGCCCATGCGGCGTACCAATTCGACTTCCCCATTGGTGGCGAGATCGAAAAAAGCGCCTTCGGCCATGAGCGTGGTGATGAGCGAGGCATGCGGCAAGGGTTTCAACGCATAATGCAGGTCGACACCCGGCAGCGCTGCTTTAAGGCGGCGATATTGCCGGCGCACGCGCTCGGCATCGATCACGAGCAGCGGCGAGCCGTAGCGAGCCGTCAAATGTTGGATCGCCTCTCGCGAGAAAGGATCTTGCTTGGGGTCGAGTTCCATCGGCTAGCTGACGCTCAGCTCCAAGGAATCATCGCCCATGCCGCTCGCCCGCTGCAAGCGGTCGAGAATGGCCGCCCAGCGCTCATCCTGCGGCAGGCTCTGCACGAATATTTTTACGCAGCCTATCCGATCCAGGGTGCGCAAGTGATTGTAGAGATTGTGGGCGTAGGTATCGGGCTTTTTGCCGGCGTTGATCCAGGTCATGTGACGCTGGGTGTGCAGCGGCGGCCGCATCGCCAGCACCGCCACCTTCTCCTCGCGTGCCACGATCTCGCCGGCGCGCACTTCCAGGTCGTCCGAGTCGACTATTTCAAGCGGCGTCGACGGTGCATAGTGCAGGTTGCGGTCGCCCGGCGTGCGCGGCACAAAGCCGCCGACCGCCAACACGCCGATCGCCTGTTCGAGCTGCGAGCGGGTGATGAACCCCGGCCGCAGCAGCCGCGCTTGATTGTCGAGACAGGAAACGATGGTGGATTCCAGGCCGATCGGTGAATCGCCGCCGTCCAGGATCACCTTGACGGCATCGCCGAGCTCATCGCGCACGTGCTCGGGTTTCGTCGGGCTCAAACGCCCGTAGCGGTTGGCGGAGGGCGCCGCGATGCCGCCGCCGAAGGCGTTCAGCAATTGCTGCGCCATGGGGTGCGACGGGACGCGAATGCCGATGCTGTCCTGGCCGCCGGTGACGATCTCATTGACGTTGTCGGCCTTGGGCAAAATCAGCGTCAGGGGTCCCGGCCAAAACCGCGCCGCCAATTGCTCGGCAACCGCGGGCATCTTCGATACCCAGCGGTGCAAATAGCGCGGATCGTCCAGGTGCACGATCACGGGATGATCGGGGGGCCGGCCCTTGACCTCGAAAATCTTGCGCACGGCAGTGGGGTCGGCGGCATTCGCGCCTAGTCCATAAACGGTCTCGGTCGGAAACACCACCAGTTCGCCGCCGCGCAGGGCTTCGACCGCGGTCTCAATGTCTGTCTGTGTAGCTCTTACCACAGGCTCATGATATCAAGACTGCGCCATGAGCAAGGGCAGCTTCGGAATTTAAGGCGGGGGTTTTACAGTTGTTAACAGCTTTGTAGCAGGAAGGCGACACTGCAGGAACACCAAGTCCAGCCACCTGCCGAATTTGAAGCCCACCTCATGGAAATGAGCGACCTTGATGAATCCCAAGCTCTGATGCAGTTTGATGGAAACCTCGTTGTCGGCATCGACTCCCGCAACCATGATGTGCTTGTGCATGGACGCCGCCAGACTCAGCAACTCGATCACCAGCTTGCGGCCCAATCCCAATCCGCGGCAGTCGGAACGCACGTGAACGCTATGCTCCACGGTGTGCTGATAACAAGGCGGCGCTCGAAACTCACCGAAGGTGCCGAACCCTGTGATGCCTGAAGCGTCCCGGGTGACGATGAAGGGATATACGCCGGCAAGTTTGGCGTCGAACCACGCCGCCCCTTGCTCCGCGCTCAGTTCCGCCTCCCTGTACACGGCGGTGGTGTTGCGAATGATTTCGTTATAAATCCTTAAGATTTCCGGAAGGTCTTCGCGCGTGGCCGCACTGATCACGCCGGTCAATCAAGGTACCCCGGCGGCTTGGGCAGGGCCTGAAAATCCTTCGGGTCATGCTGCACGATCAGCCGCCCGTGGGTGTTTTTGAGGATGGTCTCGATGCGGGCCATCGATGCCAGTGTGTCGGCGCGATCAGCGTTGTAGACCGGCACGCGCTTGAATAGCCGGTTGGCTCGCAGGTGATACAGATCGCCGGAAAGGATCACGGTCCCGCTCTTCCGCAGTTTGAGTTTCAGCACTTGGTGCCCCGGGGTGTGTCCCGGGGTGCGCAGGATCATGACCGTGCCGTCTCCGAACACATCGTAGTCGCCCTCGATGGCCTCGTTCTTGGCATTCTTATAGGCGCTCCAGGTTTCGGGCAGAACGCCGCCCGGCGGCGGCAGCACCGATGCCGCCGCCAGCTCCGCCTTGTTCATGATCCACACCGAATTCGGGAACTCGTTGGCATTGCCGGTGTGGTCCCAATGCAAGTGCGAGAAGGCAATGTAGTTGATATCCTTCGGCGTCAGATTCAAGGACTGCAGTTGCGCAATGAGCGTCAGGGGCACGGTGACATGCACTCCGGGCGCCGCGTCGCTGCCCTCTTTCGGATAGTTGTAATGATCGCCGAGGCCTGCATCCCACAGTAAATCACCCTTGGGATGGCGAATCAGAAAGCACGGCGCCGCGATCGACCCCTTCTTGCCGTCGTATTCCCCGGTATCGGAAAATCCCCCCATGTCCTTGAAGGTGGCATGCCCGCAGTCGAGCACATACAGGCGCAATTCGGAGGAGCGGGCCGGACACGGGGATGGCATGCACAGGCACAGGAGCGCGAGTGCCATTGCCGGAAGCGTAGATTTAACATACGCGTCATACATGAGACTGGCCCTCCTTTGGAGCCCTATACTACAGCCGTGAGCGAGCACGAACACCATCATCATGAAGAGCATGCGCAACGTGCGCCCAGCGCATTGGAATTGCGCGTCCGCGCGTTGGAAGCGCAGCTGACCGAAAAAGGCTACATCGATCCGGCCGCGCTCGACGTGCTGATCGATGCCTACCAGACCAAGATCGGGCCCCGTAATGGTGCACAGGTTGTGGCGCGCGCTTGGTGCGATCCGGAATTTCGCCGCTGGCTGCTGCAGGATGCGACCGCGGCCATCGCCTCCTTGGGATTCACGGGACGTCAGGGCGAACACATGGTGGCGGTCGAAAATACCGCCGCTGTCCACAACATGGTGGTGTGCACGCTGTGCAGCTGCTATCCCTGGGCGGTCCTCGGGTTGCCGCCCACTTGGTACAAGAGCGCCCCCTATCGCGCACGAGCCGTCAAGGATCCTCGCGGCGTGCTCAAAGAATTCGGCGTTGAATTGCCGGCGGCGACGCAACTGCGCATCTGGGATTCGACCGCCGAGGTGCGCTACCTCGTGTTGCCGCGGCGTCCGCCCGGCACTCTGCACTTGAGCGAGAAAGAACTCGCCAGGCTGGTGACGCGCGACTCCATGATCGGCACCGGGCTGCCGGCCTCTCCGGCATGACCTATCGCTCGCACGCGGACCTTGGGGGCCAGGACGTGCGCGGCGCCATCGTCATGGAAGCCGAGGGCGAATTGTTTCACGCACCCTGGCAACCGCGGGTGATGGCGCTCGTCGTGGCCATGGGCCCGACGGGCCTGTCGAATATCGACATGAACCGCGCAGCGCGCGAAACGCTGCCCAACTATCGCGATCTCAGCTACTACGAGATCTGGCTCGCGGCGCTGGAAAAGCTGACGCGGCAGAACGGCATGCTCCGCGATCCGCCGCCGGCGCCGAAGCAAATGCTGCGCGCCGACGCGGTCATGGCGGCGATCAAGAAGGGGACGTCCTTCTCGCGGCCCGCGGCACGTCCCGCCCGCTTTTCGATCGGTGATCGTGTGCGCACGGCCCAGCGCGAACCGCAGCACCACACGCGGCTGCCGGCCTATGCGCGCGGCAAACTGGGCGTGATCGAGAGAATTCATGGCGCGCATGTGTTTCCGGATACCAACGCGCACGGCCTGGGCGAAGCCCCGCAATGGCTGTACACGGTGGCCTTTGAGGAGAAAGAATTGTGGGGCGATGCCAAGCCGTTGCAGCGTTCCATCATCTCGATCGACGCCTTTGAGCCGTATTTGGAACCCGCATGAATCACGAAGCCGTGAGGGCGCTGCCGGGAATCCCCCTGCAGGGAGACGGACCTGTTTTCAACGAACCTTGGGAAGCCAGGGCCTTTGCCATGACGGTGGCGCTGCATGAGCGAGGTCTTTTTACCTGGCCGCAATGGGCGCAAGCGCTGTCGCGGGAAATTGATCGCGCGCATGCGTCGGGCGAT
Source organism: Steroidobacteraceae bacterium (assembly GCA_036263775.1). Taxonomy (GTDB): domain Bacteria; phylum Pseudomonadota; class Gammaproteobacteria; order Steroidobacterales; family Steroidobacteraceae; genus Bog-1198. The sequence goes on from DATATA010000008.1 coordinate 20,531, forward strand.
GCGGATCTCGGCGACACTTATTACCAGCATTGGTTGCTGGCGCTCGAGAGCCTGGTCAAAGACCTCTAGGGACGCAGCGAGGCCGTCACGTCGGGCGGATCGAGCGAGGTTCTGATCCAGCTGCCGTCTTCTTGACGATTGAGCTCGTAGGCGGGCCAATAGTGCTTGTCGAGCTTTAAGGTGATCACGTCGGTCTGGCCGTTCCAACTGATCGTCTTGAGGCGCAGCGAGGCACGGTCAGGCTTGCCGCTCACCGCCCTGATGAAGACGTCGAGATCGGGCGTCGGTTGCCCATCAACCTCGGTGATGCGCCGGCCGGCGTACAAGCCGTAGTGCGTGGCCGGCGAGCCATAAAAGAAAAATGAAACGAACACGCCGTAGGGAGCGATACCGCGTTGCGCCGCCATGGCGCGATGCGGCGCCTGCAGCGTGGCCCCGGCCCAGATGAGCACTCGATCGATGTCGCGGCCGTTCAAGGCCACGGTTTTCATCTGCAGCGTCTTTTCGGCGCGATCGCGCCACACCGTCACGCTGACCTCGGGACTTTGCACCGCGCGCTCAACCTCGCGAAACCGATTCACTACATTGCCGTTGATCGCGAGCAACAGGTCGCCGGGCTCGAGCAGCGAGGCCGCGGGTGAGCCCGCAACCAGGCGATTGATGCCGAGCACCTGGCGTCGTTGCGGATTGTGCTCTTCGAAGCGCCGCACCCATTCGTCGGGCAGCCCCAATTCGCGCGCCCCCGCCAAGGATTGCACGTCAAATTCCGCTTCGAAGGAATACAGCGGCCGGCCGTCGGCCACGACGCTGATCATTTCACTGATCAAATCGGCTGGGATGCCGCGCTCGGTCTGTTCGAGCTGCCGTTGCGACTCGAATGCAAAGCTCGACCAGAGCGCGAGCACATCGCCCTTTTCATCCGTCAGGACGCCATCGTAGTCGGTCGGGGGATTGATGAGGCTGACCGCTTCCAAATTGCTGTCGCGGAAGCGCAGCGTGCGCGACAGCGGAAACGAAACCACATCGACGCTGGAGATCTGGGTTTTCTGCGATTGGATTTTCGAATCGGCGCGCTCGCCGACCACCCATACGTCATCGCCTGGGCTCAAGGGGCGGGTGACCAGCGTCGCCGCACGCACCGGGGTGCTGCCGATCGACTTGGGGTCGTAGGAAACGACGGCGAGATTGTGCAAGGGGTGAATGAATACGACCTTGCCCGGCACCTCTACCGTTCCCGCAAAGGTGATGCGCACGTCGCCCATCGCAACCGGCACGGTATTGCGATCGACTGCCACCAAGCCGCGCTGTGCATCCACGATCACGCCGGTGCCGTGATAATTCTTTTCGGTCACGCCCGAGGTGGAGTACGGCATGTCGAAGTTCACCATCACCAAGGAGGGCGCCAAGCGATCGATGCGCGGATCGCCCGTCTTGGCGAACTGCGTGGAGGCGGGTTTGACCACGGACGGCGGCGGACCGGGGCTGATGCTGATGCAGGGCCAGGTGCCCAAGGTGTCGTCGCGCTTGCATTCTCGCGCCGGAAACCAGCGCCGATTCATGCGAATGACCTTGAGTTGAACGGCACGAGGATCTTCGATGGTGACATAGCGAACCGGCACGCGCGCGCCGTCCGCCAGCTCCGCCAGGACGGCCGCGAAATCCGCCAAGCTATCGACTTTCTTGCCGTTGAACGAGCTGATCAAGGCGGCGCGCGGAATGCCGGCGGCGCCAAATACATAGCCGGGGTTGGCGACGTACACGCCCTTGATCGGCACATTGAAATGCCGCGCCTGCTGATAGGACAGCGTATGCACCACGGCCTCGCCGAATTCGATGAATTCAGCCGGCGTGATGGCGCTCAAGGACTGCACATCGAGATCGTGCTGCAGGGTTTGGCTGCCGCGCTGCACTTCCACCTTGACGTGGCGGCCCACATGATCGTCGAGCTCTTCCTCGAGCGCAAAAAACTCCGGAATGGGCTTGCCGTCGATCGCGACCAGGATATCGCCCGGCGACAAAATACCGTCGGCGCCGGAACCGGGCTGCACATCCTCCACCACCAGCATGCCGGTGAGCTTGGGATATGCCTTGCGCATGCCGGCTTCCGTTCCGGCGTTGAGGCCGAGCCGCTTCAGCTCATCGTAGGGCGTGTACTTGAAGACGGTTTCCAGAGTTCCCCGCGGCACCGGCTTGCCGACGTTGAGATACTTCAACGCGCGCACCACGGCGGTGAGCGGCAAATAGAAGCTCGACGCCGCACCGGTGGCGCCGCCGGCGTTGAGCGCCACGACCCGGCCTTCTATATCGATCACCGGCGAGCCGGACGAGCCGCCCGAGGTGCTCGACGCCGCTTGGTAATAGAAGGTATTGAAGTCGTTGTACTTGCCATAACCGTATTCCGGCGCCTCACGATCCAGGCGCGCCAGCGTGCCGGCAAGGATCGACAACTGTTCGCCCGCATCGTTGCCCACGACGCGGATTTCTCGGCCGATGACCGCGCCTTGCGGATACAGCGGCAGCTCCGCCGGCTGAATAAAGTGCAATTTCGCCGGATCGTAATGATAGATGCCGAAATCGTGAATGGGATCGCGATAGATCGGATAGAGCTGCACCTCTTCCCGGTTCAGGAAAATCGCTTGCGCGGTCACCGGCCCCGGCGTCACGACGTGCCGATTGGTCAGAATCAGTCCTCGCTTGGCGTCGATGACGAAGCCGGTAGCTTGCGCGGTGGTGTTCCATTCGGTGTCGAACGCGCGCGTGCTGTCGATTTGAATGGTGACGACGCCGGTGGCAATCCTCTCGAGCGTCTGGGCCCAATTGGCCGGGGTATTGGGGATTCCGAGCGCTTGGCGAGGCGTCGCGTTTGCGGCAGAGAATGCTGGTGTAACCGAAAATGCCAACAAACAGGCAAACAGCAAAATACGGGGCATGCCGATCCTAGGGTTGAATATCATTAAGTGCCTTCGGATCGGACAAGGCCGGGCGCCCGCCGGTTCCTATCAAGCGGCGGTTCCCTTCCAAATGAGGTCCAGCTGCTTGGCCGCCCGCACATCATCCAATCGTCGGACAGGCATTGTATGCGGCGCGGAGGTGAGTTTCTCCGGATCATGCGCCATTTCCTCCCGGATCGAGGCCAATGCGTCGCAAAACCGATCCAAGTCCTCCTTGGCCTCGGTTTCCGTGGGCTCGATCAGCAGGCACTCGGGCACCAGCAAAGGAAAATAAGTCGTGGGGGCGTGAAAGCCGAAGTCGAGCAGTCGCTTCGCGACGTCCATCGCGGAGACGTGATAAGCCTTCTGCTCCTGTTTCAATGTAATGATGAACTCGTGGCTGGCGCGGCGCTTGGGATAGGCAGCTTCGAACCCCAAAGCCTGCAGCCGCTTCATCAGGTAATTGGCGTTGAGCGCGGCAAACTCCGCCACCCGCACCATGCCCTCGCGGCCCAGCAGCCGCATGTAGATATAGGCGCGCAAGTTCACCCCGGCATTGCCCATGAAGCCGGATAGACGCCCGATGGATTGCGGCAGATCGCGCTCCGTCAACCAGCGGTAGCGCGCGCCATCCTTGCCGACCGTGGGCAGGGGAAGAAAAGCCTTTAAGCGCGCGCTCACGCCCACCGCGCCCGACCCTGGGCCGCCGCCGCCATGCGGGGTCGAAAAAGTCTTGTGCAAATTCATGTGAATGACGTCGAAGCCCATGTCTCCCGGGCGCACCTTGCCCAAGATGGCATTTAAATTCGCGCCGTCGTAATACAGCAAGCCGCCGGCATCGTGGACGATGCGCGCTATTGCCACGATCTTGCGTTCGAACACGCCGAGCGTGGAAGGATTCGTGAGCATGATGCCGGCTGTTGCCGGGCTCACGGCCGCTTTCAGCGCCTCGATGTCCACATCGCCATTGGCGTCGCAGGGAATTTCCTTGACCACGAATCCGCACATGGTCGCAGTCGCCGGATTGGTGCCATGCGCGGCCTGCGGAACGATGATCTCGGTACGCGCCGAATCCTTGCGTGCCCGATGATACGCGCGGATCATCGCCACGCCGGCGAATTCGCCCTGCGCGCCGGCCATGGGCGTGAGACTGACCGCCGGCATGCCGGTGATTTCCTGCAGCATCTCCTGCAGCTCATACATGCAGGCGAGAAACCCCTGCGGTTCCGGTGCCAAAGGGTGCCTTCCCAGGAATTCCGGCAACATCGCGAGAGTGTTGCAGGCCTTCGGGTTGTACTTCATGGTGCAAGAGCCGAGCGGGTAGAAGTGCGTGTCGATGGAGAAATTCATCTGCGACAGACGCGTGAAATGCCGCACCGCCTGCAGCTCGGAGACTTCGGGCAGCGCGGGCGGCGCCTTTCTGCGCAGGTTGGCAGGCACTTGCGCTCCCCCGGCGACCGGCGGCGGAAATTGCGTAACCGCCCCGCGTCCCGGCTTGCTCAACTCGAATATCAATGGTTCGCGCGATTTAAGTTCCATGGGCACCTCCTCTAAGCCGCCGCGCGCGAGGCGCTCATCGCATCGGCCAGGGCCGCTGCATACGCATCGATGTCGGCGCCAAGCTTGGTTTCGGTGGCGCACACCAGCAGTGCGTGGCCCAATTCCGGATAGCGCTCGCCAAGATCCAGTCCGCCGATGATTCCCCGCCGCGACAGCGCGGCAAGGACTGCGGCCGGTGCGCGGTCCAGGATCAATACGGCCTCGTGAAAATTCGGCGCCGTGAAGGCGCGCTTCACGCCCGGCACCTTGGCTAACGCTGCGACCAGGTCCGCGGTGCGCTGCATGCTCGCTTGCGCAACCGCTGCCAGTCCCTGCGGTCCGAGCAGAGTCATATAGATGGTCGCCGCCGTCACCATCAGACCCTGATTGGTGCAAATGTTGGAGGTGGCCTTGCTGCGGCGTATGTGCTGCTCGCGCGCCTGCAGGGTCAGGCTGAATCCCGGCCGGCCTTCCACGTCCACGGTGCGCCCGACGATTCGCCCGGGCATTTGCCGTACGTACTGCATGCGAGTCGACATGAAGCCGAAATAAGGACCTCCCGAGGACAGCGGTACGCCCAGCGCCTGGCCTTCGCCGCACACGATGTCTGCCCCCTGCGCACCGTCGTTCGGCGCTCCCCATTGACCCGGGGGCTTCAATAACGCGAGAGAAGTGGGGTTCACCACCGCGATCAGCATGATCTTGTTGGCATGCGCCCAATCGGTCAGCTCATCGACCTCTTCCAAACTGCCGAAGAAATTCGGCTGCTGCACCACGAGCGCCGTGAAATCCTGGCCTGCGTAGGGTTTCAGCGCCTCGAGCAGCGTGCGCCCGGCCGCGCGGTCGAAATCCACCGCGACGAAACCGATGTCTTGATTGCCGGCAATCGCCTGCGCGACCTGCGCGTAGGTCGGATTGACCGCGCGCGGCATCAAAATGCGCCGCGACGTGGAGGTGCGGTTGGAGCGCACCGCCATGAGGCAGGCCTCGGCGAGGGCCGAGGCGCCGTCGTAGAGCGAAGCGTTCGACACCTCCATACCCGTGAGCGCGCACATCATGGATTGATATTCATAGATAAGCTGCAGCGTGCCCTGGCTCGCTTCCGCCTGATAGGGCGTGTACGCGGAATAAAATTCTCCGCGTGTCGCGATGGCCCATACGGGTGCGGGAATATGATGTTCGTAGGCGCCGGCGCCGATGAAATTCAGCGGCCGGCCATCGATCGCGGCGCGCTCGGCCATCAGCCGCGCGATTTCCATCTCCGACAGCGGCGCGGGCACGTTGAGCGTGCCGGCGCGAAGTTCTGCGGGAATCTCATCGAACAACTCGTCGATCGAGCGCGCGCCGATGACTTCCAGCATGCCGGCAATGTCGTCGGGCGTATGGGGAATATATGCCATGTGCGTCCCTTATTCGGATTCTTCCGCCAAAAAGCTGGCGTATGCGCTCGCACTCATGAGCCCTTCGGCATTCGAGGCTCCGCCCGCTTCCAAGCGAAACAACCAGCCCGCACCGTATGGATCTTCATTCAGCAGCTCAGGTTTGCCGGCGAGCGCGCCGTTGTTCGCGACGACTTTGCCGGCCAGGGGGCTGTATACGTCGGACGCCGCTTTCACCGACTCGACCACGGCGCACGCCTCACCGGCGCTCAACGAGCGGCCCACATCGGGCACCTCGACGAACACCAAGTCGCCGAGCGCGCTTTGCGCGTGATCGGTAATGCCGACTTCCAATGTGCCGTTAGGCGCCTCGCCGTGCGCCTGACGCACCCACTCGTGGCTCTTGGTGTATTTCAGATCGGCCGGTATGTTGTTGCTCACGTGAATCTCCCTAGCTGATGTCGATCAATGCCTTGCCATGGCGCACGAACGGCGGTTTGACGATGCGTGCCGCGTGCAGTTTGCCGCGGATGTCCACCTGCACCGCCGGTTGCGAAGTCTTCGGCACCCGCGCCAGCGCGATGGAACGATTCAAGGTGGGCGAGAAAGTTCCGCTGGTCACCTCGCCGGTATTGCCGCTCACGCTGCCGGCGACCAGCACTTTCTGGTGACCGCGAAGGACGCCGCGATCTTCGAGCAGCAGCCCGACCAGTTCCCGGCCGCTCTCGCGCTGCGCGCGAATGAGCGCCTCACGGCCGATGAAATCCCGATCGTTCGGCTCGAAGGCAACCGTCCAGGCGAGGCCGGACTCCAGCGGATGGAAGTTTTCATCCATGTCGTTGCCGTACAGGTTCATGCCGGCTTCGAGTCTTAAGGTATCGCGGGCGCCGAGGCCTGCCGGCTTGACGCCCTGCTCCAGCAAGCGGTTCCACGCCGCCGCCGCTTCCGCCGCCGGAATCATGATTTCGAAGCCGTCTTCTCCCGTGTAGCCGGTGCGGGCCACGAACCAAGCGCCGAATGGCGCGCCGAAGAAAGGTTTCAATTCCAATACTGCCGCCTGCTGCTCTGGCTTGAGCAGCATCGCGGCCTTGCGCCGTGCATCCGGACCTTGCACGGCGACCATGGCCAATTCTTTGCGTTCAACCACAGTCACGTCGAAATCCAGGGCGTGCCGGCGTATCCAGGCCAAATCCTTGTCGCGGGTGCCGGCATTGACCACCATGCGGTACCAGGTCTCCGACATGTAGTAGACGATCAGGTCGTCGATCACGCCGCCGCTCGGCAGCAGCATGCAGCTGTACAGAGCTTTCCCGAAGGTCTTGAGCCGGCCCACATCGTTGGCCAGCAGAAAGCGCAGAAACTCGCGCACCTGCCCGCCGGTCAGGTCGACGATGCACATGTGCGAGACGTCGAACATGCCCGCATCCCGGCGCACCGCGTGGTGCTCTTCGATCTGCGATCCGTAGTGCAACGGCATGTCCCAACCGCCGAAGTCGACGATTTTGGCGCCTTGCAGCACATGGGTGTCGTATAGAGGAGTCTTAAGGCCCATCGCAACCTCGCGGCGAACGAATACAGAGACGCGAAGCACCTTCGTGCTTCGCCCCTCTGTCCTTAAGACCTGAGAGATTGCGCGCTTTCGTTCAAGCGCTGCTCCCCTTCGGTGGATCGCTGACGCGACCGCTCTCCAGAGATCGCGAGAGTCTGCCGTTCATGTGCCTGAGCGTTTCCGGGCGGTTGCGCCTTCGGCGGCCCTACTAAAAGGGCTCTCTCCAGACAGCTCTTATCGCGAGTGGGGCGGCATGATACAGAAGAGGCTCTACCACTTGAAGCGCGGCACGCTCATATATCTAGTCCATAAATCCGGGCCGCCGTATTTAACCGCCCGAGCGCTTCGCCTGCCAGCCCGCCTTGATCAATTCAGCGACGATGACGTCGCGATGATCGCCCTGGATTTCGATCACGGCGCCGCGGAGCGTGCCGCCTGAGCCGCATCGCTTCTTAAGTTTTGTGGCGAGCGCCTCAAGATCTGCCGGGGAAAGCGGCAAACCCGTAACCGTCGTAACGCCCTTACCCGCCCTGCCCTGGGTCTCGCGGGCGACCCGCACGGCCGCAGGCTTGGCGGCGCCCGGAGCGCCCTTGGGGCACACGCATTCACGCACCGGGCGGCGGCAGTTGGGACACAAGCTGCCGATGCCGGTGGAATAAACGATGCGGGAATTCATTCGCGAATTTTACTCAAGAAAAAGCATTCTCGTTGCTCGAGGGTCGAATTCCGGCGCGCAATTGCTGCACCAAGATGAAATAGCCGATGATGCAAAGCGCGACTCCGCCTGCCTGCAAGGGCCACCGCATCCATGTAAAGCGGCCAAACGCATCGTGATAACTCGCGGCCATGAGTCCCAGATAAACGGGCCAAAAGATACGCTGATACACCGGCATCCAATACTGAAGGAATCGATTTTGGTTGCGCATGTTCATCTGCATCAGAGGAAAGCTCTGGGTGGCGATGATGACGAGCGCGAAGGTGGCCACCAGCCCGATATCCAGTCCCGCGTTCAATACGATGCGATTGATCAGGAGCGTCAGCCCGAGCGTGGCCAAGCCGGGTAAGGCCCCGAACAGTTGCAGCGATCCCGCGAGTTGCTTCGCACTCAACGGCAGGCAGCGCAGGGGCTGAAACGACATGCGAACTCGATAGGTCAGCAAAAATCCTGCCGTGGAAAGACCGATGAAATACACCCAGAAAAGCCAGATCGACGCCCGCGGAAACAGATACTGCAGCGACACGATGATCAGCGTTGCAACGCCGGCGAAAATCGTTGTGCGCTGCGCGAACGGGATCAGAATCGCGCTCGGGCCGAAGCGGTGCGTCAGCCACGATACCTGCTGGTGTGAGGATCGCGGTGCGCGGTC
>DATATA010000020.1:0-26382 GCA_036263775.1 Steroidobacteraceae bacterium
AACCGGCAGCAACAGAAATAATCCCAGTTCCAGGTGCAGATAACGGCGGATGCCCTTGATGTCGCTCTCGCCGGGCTGCAGCGCCAATTTTCGCCAGCGCAGGAAGGCCAAAGTCGGGGGCAAAGACAGCAGTCCCACCGCTGCGAACGTGCCGATCTTGGCCCAAAAGAAGGCGTTGTGGGAGTAGTAGGCCCACCCTTTGGCAGCGAACACCGCACGGCTAAATCCTATCACCAGTACCGCGGCTGCCAATATTCCGTACCACAGGTCGATCGAAGCGATGCGCGAAACCATCGAGCCGCTCAAGCCCGGCCGCACGGCCCAAAATTCGGCGCAAATGATACCGAATATGCCGAAGATCAGCAGGTGATGGCCTATCGCAAGCAACAGATCGAGCATGGCAATGGGATCCTAAAAGTCGAGGGGCGCGATTCACCGACATGCGCACATTAATCTGCATGCGGTGGGATATCAATTGAGCGCGGATACAGGCTCGTTGTGCTGGAGGCGTAGCACGGCGCGGCGGCATTGCGCTCGTCGAATTGCGGCCAGAGAAAATCCATCGGCTTCGCGCGAAACGTTTTCTGTATCTCCAAATTGACCCGCCGCGTGCGCGATCACATCGGGAAATCAACAGCGGTCGGTCCAACATGAGGCCGGCGTGCGGCATGCGACAATTTTCCTGCGCTTATGCGCGATATTGTAAAAAATGCGATCCCTCAATGGCGGAAGTGCACCGCATCATGCCATCGTTATCCTCCGTACCGGTACAATGGCTATCGACACATGAGACGAGGACCTTCGATGAGCCCGGTGACGCGGCCAGCTGGTATTGAGAAGCCCGACATGGCAGACCAAAGCGCCATAAAAACGTGGTTGGACGCGCTGGCGGGCGGCAGCTGCGACGCGACAGGGTTTCTGCGCGCGATGCATGATCGATACAGCTCCGATCCCGACGGCAACTGGGAAGTGCTTTCGCAACTCGACCAATATTATCGCCGCGGCAGAATTAGCACCGACACGTTCAAGACTATCAAGACCGCGCTTGCCGAGTCCGCGCTCGGTGTCGGCAATGATCCAGCCACGTACATGGATATGCGCGGGGCGCCGCCGGCGCGCGAGCCTATGCCGGCGCGCGAGCCTATGTCGGCGCGCGAGCCTATGTCGGCGCGAGAGCCTATGCCGGCGCGCGACATTCCGGTGGCGCGCGACATCGTCGTCCCCGCACGGCTTGAGCAAACCGACGCGCATCCGCGCCGCGACGAAACGCAATCTTTGGATTTCGTGGGCGAAGCCAAGCCGGGCACTGTCCTGCGGAGCCGCTACCGGCTCGAAGGCGTTGTGGCGCACGGCGGCACGGGAACGGTTTTTCAAGCCATTGATGAGTATCGCTTGGAAACCCCGGGCAGTCAGCGATTGGCCGTCAAAGTAGTGCATGCGAGCGTGGCGCAGCGCGCGGAGTTGCTCGCCGACCTGCGGCGGGAATTTCAATCCCTGCAGTTGTTGTCGCATCCGCACATCGTGCGTGTATTTGAATTCGATCGCGACGGCCAGGCGGTGTTTTTCACCATGGAATTGCTCAATGGCGCGTTGCTCAGCCGCGTGTTGCAAGTGAGGAAACTCGTTCATCTCGGACTCCCTGAGGCATTGGCATTGATTCGCGACATCGGCGTCGCGGTCGCCTACGCGCATTCACGCGGTGTGGTACATGGCGATTTGAGTCCGCAAAATGTATTCATTACCACAGGCGGCGACTTGCGCGTTCTCAGTTTCGGCGGCGCCCACAAGACGAGTCCGCATTCCACAGCATCGGACCATGAGCTGACCTTGCCATTCGCCGCGTCCGGATTTGCAAGTTGCCAGGTGCTCGAAGGCGAGCGGGCCGATGTGCGCGATGACATGTTTTCTCTGGCGTGCGTCGCCTATCTGTTGCTGAGCGGCCAGCACCCTTTTTCCGTCAAGAGGACGGCGATCCAGGCTCGCGATGCGGGCTTGAAGGTGCAACGACCTTCCAATGTGAGCGGTCAGCAGTGGCAAGCGCTCAAGGCCGCCCTGGCATGGGAACGCGAGGGACGGCCGGCCGATATGCAGCAGTGGCTTCGGCAGCTGGAGCTCAAGGGTGCTGCGCAGGGGTTGCCGACGCTGACCGATCTTCTGGAACCGCCGCCGCACAAGGAGGCCAAGTCCCGTCTTGCTGCAGCAATGGCGGCGGGAATTGCGCTGTTGCTCGCGGGCGGCTATTGGATATCCAACCATCGCAACATGTTGCCGAGCATCGATTCCGGCAAGCCGGCCAGCGTGCCCGAGCCGACCTCGCCCGCACCCGACGTTGATAGCCGCATGCCGCCACCGGCTAGCTCGGCCGCCACGCTGCCTCCCGCGTCGCCGGCAATGCGGGGCCCCACTACCCCGCCGCCCACGGCGCCGCCACCCGCTGCGCCGCCGCCCGCTGCGGCGAGGGCCCCCGTGCAGGCAACGACGCCTGCGGCAGCCCCTCACGCGGCAGCACCGCACGCCGTGGCACCTCGCGCCGTGGCACCTCGCGCCGTTGGATCGCCAGCGACGGCACTGCCCGCTGCGCAGTCGCCGGAGTCCTCAGCCCGCGGCTCGAAAATTGAGCTCGCGGCGGACACCGTCGACGTTCCGGCTGGCGAGACGTCCGCCCAAATCACGGTACACCGCAAAGGCAATTTGCGCGGAGAAACAAGCTTTACCTGGTGGACAGAGTCAGGGACGGCGAAACCGAGGGCCGATTTCTCGGCAGCGATGCCGCAGCTCGGCCACATCGGCGATGGGAAATCCAGCGTCACTTTAAGCATTCCCTTGAGCAATGCGCCGCATGCCCAACCCAAAAGCTTTTACGTCGTGATCGACCAATCAGACGGGGGTGCGCCGCTGGGAGCGCGCACGCTCACGATGGTGACTCTACAGCCCGGCAACTGAACAAAAGGGCTGCTCACTCCGGGGAATAGAGTCCGGCAAAAGTATTGCGCAGAATGTTTTTTTGCACCTTGCCCATGGTGTTTCGCGGCAGCTCATCGACGAGCAGGATGCGTTTCGGCAGCTTGTAGCGGGCTAGTCGAGGCTTCACGGATTCGACGATGGCCTGCTCCGAGAAAACTGCGCCGGGCTTGGCCACCACAACGGCGGTCACCCCCTCGCCAAAGTCGGGATGCGGAACGCCGAACACCGCGCTCTCCAGCACGCCCTCGACCGCATCCAGCTCCGATTCCACTTCTTTTGGATAGACGTTGTAGCCGCCGCTGATCACCAAATCCTTGGCACGCCCGACGATGTGCACGTAGCCGTTGTGATCGATGCGCCCGACATCTCCTGTTTTGAACCAGCCGTCCGCCGTGAATTCACTGCGAGTCTTCTGCTCATCGCGCCAATAGCCCGCGAACACATTCGGACCCTTGACCTGCAGCGTACCGATTACGTCCGGCTCGCTTTCGACCTCGCCGGTCTCCGAATTGGTTACTCGCACCGCAATGTCCTGCAAGGGCGGACCCACCGAACCGGGTAGCCGCACGCCCTCGTACGGGTTTGAGGTGTTAATCATTGTCTCGGACATGCCGTAGCGTTCGAGTATGACGTGTCCGGTGCGTTGCAGGAATTCTCGGTGCGTCTCCGCCAACAACGGCGCCGATCCTGAAACGAAGAGCCGCACCGTCGAAGTCGTCTCTCTGTTGAGATTGTCTTGCTGCAGCAGGCGCGTGTAGTGCGTCGGGACGCCCATGTACACCGTTGCCCGAGGTAAATGTTCGAGGATGAGTGCGGCATCGAATTTCGGCAGCAACAGCAAGCTCGAGGCGGAGACGAGAACCGTGTTGATCGCGACGAACAATCCGTGAATGTGGAACAGCGGCAAGGCATGCAGCAGCACATCATCGCTGGAAAATCGCCAGGCTTCGGCAAGCACCGCTGCGTTCGAGGCAAGATTCGCGCGGGTCAGCATCGCGCCCTTGGAGCGGCCGGTGGTACCGGAGGTGTAGACAATGGCTGCGATCGAGTTCAGATCCGGCTTGCCCGAGGGCTTGAATTCCGGACGCGACTCGCGTGCCCGCTGCAGCAATGAGCCATCCGCGTCCACCCCCAAGGTTTCAATGTGAGCAACCCCCGCTGCCCGTGCCTGCGCCTCGATCGATGGCCGCTCTCGCGGCCGGAAAATGGCAACTCGCGGCTGAGAGTCGCGCAAAAAGTACTCAACCTCATTGGCAGTATTCGCAACATTGATCGGGACTAATACCGCGCCCATGCGCAGGCAGGCCACATACAGAAAGATCGCCTCCACGGACTTGTCGATTTGAGCGGCAACCCGGTCGCCGGGTCGCACCCCGCACTGGATCAACGATGAGGCTATGCGCCCGGACTCCTCGCGCAGCGCCGCATAACTGATATCGCGGCCGGCCGGCGTCTTTAGAAATCGACGATTTGAGCCGGCCGCCTCGTCGATCCAGTCAGCTGGATCTCCAATAAATGGCAATCCCCGTGATGCCATAGCCTATTCGGCCGTCGTCAGCCGCTCCCAGATGGGAGCGATGACGGCATCCGGCAGCCCGGCATCCTTGGCGGTTGCCAGCGCTTCATCGGACGTGATCACGCTTTGCGTTCGCAGCAGCGACAAGGTTCCCAACAACTCACCCACGCACAGCGCCGTCGTCAGCGCTTCCTCGGGCGATCTCTCAATGGCCGCCACCAGGCGCGGCGAGGTCTCCCAATGCCGTGCGATGCGCTTCGAGACTTGCGGACCCAACGCCGCTGTGAGCGCGACGCAAAGCGTGGGATTCGGTACGACTTGCGGACGTTGCGCATACATATCGAGAGCCGCGCCGTAGACAACCAGCGGCCCCAATGCGCTCAACAAAATGACCAGCTGCGCCTCGAAGCGGTCTTGCGGTTGAGTCTTCATGGCGTACATTTCCGCCGCCCGTGCGGCGCGCTCCGTGCGCTCCCACAGCATGCGCGGGAACCGCGGGAAATTGCTGCGGGTCGCCCGAAACACCGGCTGCAGCATGGCGGTGGCCACGAGGCCGCGCAATGCATCGACGCCCAGAATCACGATCGCACGCTGGATGGTTTCGATTGGCGCAGGCGAAGTTCGATAGAGCGCGGAGTTCGCAAGGCGCAGCACATCCGATGTCAGCACCGGGTCATGCGCTACGATGCGGGAGAGTTTGTCGGTCGCCGTGCGCGGATCATCCACGGCCCGCATCAATTGCGGCATCAATGTCGGCCGCCGCGGAAAGTATTTCGGATCAGGCGAGTCCGATTGAAGAGCGGCGGCGACGGCGTCTCTGATTTTCGCTTGCGCAGGCTCCAATAGCTGCGCTTCTGAGGGTGCCGCAAAGGCAAGTTTCCAAAGCCGTTCAGTCACCAAGTTGTTGGCGAGTTCGGCACGTGCAGAATCGGGCACCGGACCGGACACGTTGCCGCGGGCTTTCGCGGACGATGGCATTGGGTCGGTCAGCGGACCCGGCGCGCGCGCGCGAAAGACCGCCCATGCCCCCAGGCCAAGCAGGCTCGCAATCGCAATGGCAGCAGCCACAACCATGCCTCGGGACCTCTCAATAGTGCGGCGGGCGTTCCTGCTCCGCCGAGCGACCTTCATCGTGCGGCACACTGCTCAGCCGTTCTTTGAGGGCCTTGAGTTGCGCCTCCAATGCTTGAATTTCCTTGTGCTGCCTAAATACCACGTCGCTGAGCTCATTCATCGCCTGCTCCAGATACGCGATTTTCGTTTGCATCCGTTCCAACGAGTCTTGCTGGGCGGCGGTCAATGTTTCTTGCCGTAAAATAAATAGTCGGCGGTGTACGCAGCGCGCAGCTGCTGTCCGGCCTGTTCCCTCCGGCATCCGCGAGCGGGTAGGCTGCCGCCTACGGTATTTATCCGCTGAATGAACTGCACGCCGCTGAAGAGGCCATTCGCCGAAGTTGCTCTGGCGCGCAATAACAGCCAAGGAATGGAATTCGGCTTTTGGCTGGGGCTGCTCGAGACTATGTCGCCGACCACTCGGCTGCCGTCCTTAGCCTCCCACGTGGGGCCGCCATAGTGCCTGGCAATTTTTTTGCCTGCTTTGGTCGATAACACAGCCTCGGGAGCCTTGAACGACCATTCGAACTGCGAAGCATCGTCTTTCGCTGCCTGGCATTCGTAGATCTGAACGCCCGTGGCATGCAACTCCTTCAGCAGCGGCTGAGCAGCAGGCACGCGCAGCGGTCCCGGCACGGTCGGCGCGGCCGCGCAACCTGCCAGAACCGCGGCAAGTGCCGCGAGCGTGCCAAAGATGGGTGGAAGTTTCATTGCTGCATTATGTCAGTAGAGCGCCTGACGAGTTAACCGTAAGTGCGCTATTGTGCGCAAGTCATGCCAAGTGGCCTCAAGCGGCGCGTACTCGCCATCGACGTCGGCGGCAGCCATGTGAAGACCCGGCTCTCGGGCCGCCGCGAAGTGCGCCTGTTTGAATCGGGACCTAGGCTGACGCCGCGTCTGATGGCTTCACGCGTGCTCAAGCTCAATAGCGATTTGAAATACGATGTCGTTTCAATCGGCTACCCCGGCGTGGTCGTGCACGGCAAGATCGTCACCGAGCCATACAATCTCGCGCGCGGCTGGGTCGGATATGACTTTCGCAAGGCTTTCGGGCGCCCGACGCTGCTGATGAATGATGCAGCGATGCAGGCGATCGGCAGCTACGAAGGCGGCCGCATGCTATTTCTTGGCTTAGGCACCGGCTTGGGCTCGGCCCTCATTGTCGGTGGCACGGTGGCTCCCATGGAACTCGCGCACTTGCCTTACAAGCACGGCAGGAGCTACGAAGACTATCTGGGTGATCGCGGGCGTCGCCGGCTCGGCGCCAAGAAATGGCGCCGCACGGTCGCGGACGTGGTCGGGCAGCTGAGCAAAGCATTGGAAGCCGACTACGTGGTCATCGGCGGCGGTAACGCTCGCAAATTAAAGAAGTTGCCCAAGAATGCGCGCCTCGGCAGCAACGAATTTGCATTCCTGGGAGGCTTTCGCGCTTGGAGCAGCAAGGCGCTCCGCCTCTGATCAGGCGGCGGGTTCACTTTACCTTGCGCAGCTCGAATCCCAATCTCGGGAAATGCACGACCACCTTACCCGCACGCGGATCTTCGCGCGCAATCGAAATTCGGTCCCGGGCCGCGCCGTAGAGAACTCCCTCGATGGGATCGACTCCGGTGTCGGTGGCTGCGATAACCACTCTATCGCCGATCGCGAGCCCGTGCGTATCGATATTTCCCATCGACTTCTGCGCGGTCGAATCGTGAGCGACGGCAATCGCGGCGCCGCTGTCGAGTCTCTCGTGAGAGCCGTGCCCGAAAGCCGCCATGCGCGCGCGCCAGCTTCGCAGTGCCGGATAGTGGTCGAGGAGCTTGGCGGGCGGGCCGCCGCGCTCGACAAACCACAGGCAGTGAAAAATAGAAAAATCCGCAAGCGTGGCGGCGGATCCAAAAAAGAAATTTTGCGCGCCGAGTGTTTGCTCCAATCGCTCCAAATACAGAGGTAATGCGCCGATCGCATCGCCCGGCCGCATGCGCGGGATGCTGGCGCGAAAAATGCTGCGGTCATCGCTGAAAGCCTTGATGGTCTCAGGCGGCGCGCCTTCGAATACGTGCGCGAGACCCGCCGGCTGCATGGTGTAGGGGATTGCCGTCCAAAAAAGCGTCGAATCCGCCCACTGAGCGAGGAGGCGCGCCGCCCCTGCGATTCCGCCGGGAAATAGCGTCGGCTGCGGCGTACATTCTTCGATGACGTCCGCAATCAGGGCGGTATCGCAGTAAATGTCCGCCCCAATTTGCAGCACCGGCGTCTTGCGGTAGCCACCCGTGAGTGCAGTGACATCGGGCTTGGGCATGATGTTAGGGATCAGGACCGAGGACCAACGCAATCCCTTGAACCCCAGGATGAGCCGAATCTTTTCGGCAAAGGGCGACATCGGATAGTGGTGCAGAATGATCTGTTGCATGCGCTTTAGTCCCATTTAGCCGTCGGCGACAGCTCCGGATCTTAGATACTTGAACGTGCCCATCGCCTTGGCGATCAATCGATCCTCGGTATCGCGCACTTCGCCCTCGCAAAACGCCATGGTCGTGGAACGGTGATACGCGTATCCGGAAACGAGCAGGCGTGAACCCGCCTTTGCCGGCTGCAGAAAGCTGGTCTTCATCTCGACCGTCACGCCGCCGCCCGCGCCGGTATTGAGCGTTCGTCCCGCAACCGCCATCGCCACATCGAGCAGCGACATGAGCACGCCGCCATGCGCGACGGACCAGCTGTTGAGATGCCAAGGCTCGAGGTTGAGCGCTACTTGCGATCGGCCGTCGGCGGCGCTCAAGAACTCGACTCCCAGCTCTCTGATGAAGGGAACGTTCAGGCGAAATGCGGTCGATTGACTCACACGAAACCGTACCTTGCGCCGCCCGTGCATGTCAATCAATCGGTGCTCTGCGCCCCGCACGTTGCTGGCACAATGCCGCAACCATGACAGACGCTACCGCCGGTATTTTGCGAATTGCAGCCGCGCTGCTGGAGAGCCTATTGATCGGCGCGCCGGCGTTTTGGGGCGGAATGGCGCTCTGGTATCAGGCGCCGGGCATACTATTGAGGAACGGCCTCATTGTTCTGTGGGCAGCACTCGCCGCAGCTGTCCTGATCTTGCTCTGGCGAGGCAGCACCGGGGCCGCATTGGCAAGTTTTGCTCCGGCCTTCGCGATTCTGCTCATCTGGTGGCGGGGCATCAAGCCGACCAATCAGCGCGACTGGGCGGACGATGTGGCGCAAATCACGCGCGGCGAGATCCAAGGCTCCCTTGTCACGCTGCGCAACGTGCGCAACTTTGATTGGCGCAGCAACGCCGACTACACGCCGCGCTGGGAAACGCGCACCTATGATCTCGACCGCCTCAACTCGGTGGACATGATCATGTCATATTGGGACGGCTGGGCGATCGCGCACATGCTGATATCGTTTGGTTTCGAAGGCGGCTTGTACGTGGCCTTTTCCGTCGAAGTTCGGCGCCAGAAAAACAAGGTCTACTCGGAGATCGGCGGGTTCTTCAAGCGAGACGGCCTCAGTATCATCGCTGCCGACGAGCGCGACGTCATCAGGGTCCGCACCAATGTGCGGGGCGAGGATGACTACTTGTACCGGATCCGCATGCCGCGGTCCGCGATGCGCTCGCTATTTCTGGGCTATGTCGAGCAAGCTGACGATCTTGTCGATACGCCGCGCTTCTACAACACCCTTACGGTCAATTGCACCATGCTGGTTTACCACATGATGAAGCGGATCGTCGGCTATCTGCCATGGAGCCACCGCTTGTTGTTCACGGGCTACTTGCCCGCGTATGTGTATCGAGTCGGGGGCCTGGATCAGCGCTATACGCTAGCGAAGCTCAAGACTCTGGGGCGAATCACCGATCGCGCCAAACAGTCGGACCGCAGCGGAACATTTTCCGAGGACATCCGCCGGGGAATTCCCGCGATGGAACCTGCGGACCTGCCGCCCGCCGATTAGTGCAACGGCGTAAAGCCGTAGTGCTTGAGGGCCAAATCCCCCGCCGGACCGCGCACGTACGCCAAAAACCTCGCCGCGTCGGCCTTCGCGCCCGCGGTCAGCGCCGCCGGATAGATGATGGGCTTATGGCTCGTGGCCGGAAACACATCGACCACGCGCACTCGATTGTCAACGAGCGCATCGGTTGCGTAGACGATGCCGAGCTCCGCTTCTCCTCGATCGACGAAGGCCAGCGCCGAGCGCACGCTCTCGGCGCGCACGAGACGAGCCGCCACTTCGTCCCAAACCCCGAGATTCGCCAAGGCCTCATGCGTGTAGCGGCCCACCGGCACGGAATCCGGATCACCCGTGGCGAGCCGTCCCTTTCCCACCGCCGCGGCCAACGCAAAATGCGGCCCGATCTTCAGGTTGATTTTGCTTCCGACCGGCGCGATCAACACCAGCTTGTTTCCCAGCGTATCGTGCCGAGTCGCCGCTTGGATCAGATTCCGCGCCTGCAGGTAGTCCATCCACTCCAGATCCGCGGAGAAAAACAGGTCGGCGCGCGAACCATTTTCGATCTGGCGCGCGAGCGCCGAGCTCGCGGCAAAGGAAAAACGCACTGGAATGTTGCTGTCCTTGGTGAAGCCGTCGCCGAGATCTTGCAGCACATTGGCCAGCGATGCGGCGGCAAATACCGTGATCCCTTTACCCGACTCCGCCGCAAAGGACTGAATTGCGACAAGACATGCACTTAGCGCCAGCCAGGCGCACATGAACCTCTTCGCCGACATTAGTTGTGCGCCAGCACCGGCTGTCCGCTAAAGAGTTCCGGAAATGTGCGCCGGAAATTCTGGATCTTGGGCACGTCGTAGATTGCGATGTAGGGCTGCGTTGGATTATTGATCAGGTAGTCCTGATGGTAATGCTCGGCGGGATAGAATCCCTTCAGCGGATCGACGCGCGTGACGATGGGCCGCGCGAAGGCGTGGGATTGATCCAATTGGGCGATGTAGGCCTGAGCGATGTGTTTCTGATTGCCGTCGCTGTAGAAAATCTCGGAGCGATATTGAGTGCCGACATCGGGACCTTGGCGATTCAGCTGCGTCGGATCGTGCACCACCGAAAAGGCTATCTGCAGCAGTTGCCCGTAGGAAATCACTGCAGGGTCGAAGGTTATTTGCACCGATTCCGCGTGACCGGTGGTGCCGGAGCTGACCGTTTCGTATTGCGCCGTGGCCTTCTCGCCCCCCGCGTAACCTGCGATCACGTTTTTCACGCCGCGCACATGTTCAAACACGCCTTGGACGCCCCAGAAGCAGCCGCCCGACAGCACCGCCGTCTGCATGGGTCCGGCGGCCTTCGGATTGTCGATGGCGGGCGGCGCAATCACGACGGGCGCTTCCGCGCCGAAGAGCGGTGTGCGCCACACGATCACGCCGGCCGCCAGGGCGCAGAACATCGCCGCCAGACGCAGCGGCGCAGAGAATTTCCTCATGACCTGCCCTCACCCGAAAGTGAATGAATACGCTTGGACGCCGGAATCCAGGAATTCAATCGAGAACACATGTTCACCCACGTCGCCGGACTGCCGGATCAATTGAAATAAACGTTGCCGGTCGACGACGCCTGCACCGCTCGAGTCCGTGTCGGCGCCATGATTGGCCCTCGGCGCGACGCCATCCAGCATTACACGAAAGCGCACCGGTTTACCGTCGCTTGCGGGGCCCAGCACCAAGTGCAAATCGCGCGCGAAAAACCGAAACTCAATTTTGCCGCGAACGGCCGCGAGCACCGCTTTCTCCGCATCTACACTCCAAGACCCAATCAGCGCCCATTGATTCAATTTTAATGCGGCAGGAGCCGCATAGGTACGGGTTCGATCTTGCATCAAGCCGCCCGGCGAGGCGAAATTCTCCGCGCGGCGGTAACCCACGTAGGTTTCCGGCGACTGGTCATGGGCTTCGTCGGGAGGCGCCTGCACCCCGACCGCCGTGGTTGCCCCCAGCCCGGCGGGCGGCAGGTCGCTCTGGCCTGCCTCGGTCAGCAATTTTCGAATGGTCTGCTCGGACTCATCGTAATTGCCTTCGCCAAAGTGATGCGCGCGGATGCGCCCGGTCGCATCGATGAAATAGTGCGCAGGCCAATACTGATTGTTGAACGCCTGCCAAATGGCGTAGTCATTGTCGAGCGCCACCGGATAGGTAATTTTCAAATCAGCAACGGCCCGGCGCACATTGGCAGGGTCTTTTTCGAAGGCGAATTCCGGAGCGTGTACACCGATCAAAACCAGACCGTGGTCCTTGTATTTCTGGAACCACGACTCGACATAGGGCAGCGCACGCAGGCAATTGATGCAGGAATAGGTCCAGAAATCGACCACCACGACCTTGCCGCGCAAGCCTTCGGGCGTCAATGGCGGCGAATTCAGCCAGAGCGTGGCGCCGGCGAACGAAGGAATCTCTCCTTCCACCGGTAGATCACCGGCAGGTTTCGCCGCCGACATCATCATTGCGTGACCGTCAGCCTTGGTGTTGCTCATGGCCATGCTGCCGCCGGGCGCGGGCGTGCCGCTCCGCGGATTGATTTTGTCGAGCAGCGATTGTTCCAGGCTGTTCGTGCCGTTCAGCGACAAACGCGTGAGCACGGTCGAGTCCCAGCCGAAGACAATTGCCACGACCGCGATCAGCACCGCGACGCCAAGCCCCCGTCTTATCCATTCGCCGGTTCCCAACGATTTCTTCAAGGCCGCAAACACCCTTCCCCCGGCAAGCAGCGCCACCGCCAAGGAGGTTGCGGCACCCGCGGCGTAGGCAAACAGCAGCAACGTGGTGCGCGCGTTCGGTCCGGAAATCGCCGCTCCCGTGAGAATCAGTCCCAGTATTGGGCCGGCGCACGGCGCCCAGAGAAGTCCCGTCGCAACGCCAAGCAGCAAGGAATTGAGCAATGTGAATTTGCCCGCCGTTTGCGAATCCGTTTGCGTCAGCCGATTGCCGAGCGCAACGAACGGACGCGCGAGCCGATCCGCCAAACGACGCGACAGCAACGTCGCTGCAAAGGCAGTGAGCAGCACCAGCGCGAAGATGCGCCCGTATTGATTGACTCTGACGGCCCACGAGCCCCCGACAGCGGCGAGCGTTGCAATTGCCGCAAAAGTCACCGCCATGCCGGCCAGCATGGGAAGACCGTTGGTGAGGAATCTTTGCTCGGAGCGGACGAATACGAAGGGCAGCACGGGCAAAATGCAGGGGCTCACAATCGTGAGCACGCCGCCTAGAAACACTAAAATTATCAACGTCATGGGCTGATCTTACTCCTGTAAGACCAGACCGGCGATCAGCCCATTACATTGCAACCCGCCGCTTACGTTCCGCAAAAGGTTTGCAGCACGCGCTCAGCAGGCGCCGGCGGCGCGGCATAGCTTACGAACGCTGCCTGCTCTTGATAGGGTTTTGACAGCAGCGTCGAGAGTTGTTCGAAAGGCGCAAAGTCGCCCTGCTCCACGGCGGCTGCGATCATTTGCTCCATTCGATGGTTGCGCGGGATATAGGCTGGATTGGCGCGCCGCATGGATTCGGCGCGCGATGACGCCGTCGCAGGCTCACGGCTCAGCCGGGCCTGCCAGCGCTGCGCCCATTCATCAAAGGCGCGCGCATCGGCAAAGCATCCACCTATCCGCGCCGCGCTCGGATCGTCCGGCGCGTCGCAGAGCGCGCGAAAGGTCAGGGTAAAGTCCGCCTGATTGCGGTGCATTACCCCAAGCAAGTCCTCGGCGAGCCGCCGATCCTCCGTTTCCGCCGTCGACAAGCCGAGCTTGCGCCGCATTCCGTTCAACCAGCACTCGGCGAAAAGCGCCGCAAATCCGGAAACGATTTCAGTCGCCGCGCCTATCGCCTGCTCCGGCTTCGCGTCGATGAGCGGCAGCAAAGATTCTGCAAATCGCGCCAAATTCCACACCGCTGCATGCGGCTGATTGACGTAGGCGTAGCGGCCGCGCTGGTCGATGGAACTGAAGACCGCCGCGGGATCGAATCCGTCCATGAACGCACAGGGACCGAAGTCGATTGTTTCGCCCGACACCGCCATGTTATCGGTGTTCATCACGCCGTGAATGAATCCCACGTTCATCCACTGCGCGATGAGCGAAGCCTGACGCGCTACGACCTGACTCAGCAACGCCAGGTACGGCGCTTTATCTTGCGCGGCCGAGGGGTAATGGCGATCGATGACGTAGTCGGCCAGCAACCTGACGCCGCCGGTATCGCCCCGAGCCGAAAAATATTCGAAAGTGCCGACCCGCACGTGGCTCGCGGCGACGCGAGTGAGGATGGCTCCCGGCAAGGCCGCCTCGCGCTGCACGGTCTCGCCTGTCGTAACCGCCGCGACAGAACGGGTGGTGGGAATCCCCAATGCATGCATCGCTTCGCTGACCAGATATTCCCGCAAGACCGGTCCCAAGGCGGCACGCCCGTCGCCGCTGCGCGAATACGGCGTGCGCCCGCAGCCCTTCAATTGGATGTCGCGGGATACGCCCGCCTGATCGCGCATCTCACCGATCAAAATCGCCCGGCCGTCGCCAAGTTGCGGCACAAAATGTCCAAACTGATGTCCCGCGTATGCCATGGCGATGGGCGCAGTACCCGGCGGCAGGGCATTGCCGGAAAAAACGCCGGTCAGCGCCGCCGCATCGAGCCCCGCGGCAGTGAATTTCAAATCCGCGGCCAGCTCATGGTTGATTTTGATCAGGGTGGGCGCCGCCACCGGTGTCGGGGGCACGCGCGCGAAAAAGCGTTCCGGCAGACTTGCATAGCTGCTGGGATTCACGCGTTGACCGTCGCCTCGGCAGAGGAACTCGGCCGCGCAGTCGAGCCGCGGGTGGCGAGCCAGGAGCCGAGCAAGATGAGCGCGAACGCAATGAAGCCGCCTATGCCCAGATGCTCATCGAGCACCCATACGCCCAGCAGCGCCGCCACCACCGGATTGATGTACGTAATCACGGATGCGCGCGAGGCGCCGGCATGGCGCACCAGATAGAACATCAGCAGCATCGCGACCGCCGTGCACACGATGCCCAGCACCGCGATCGATAGCAACGTCCGCGGCGACGGCCAGCTCGACGGGAACTCCATGGCCGCCGGGACCAGCAGGATGAGGCCGGCGACCGACAGACTCGCCGCAAGCGGCCCGATGGAATCCAGCCCATGCAGGTGGCGCTGAATGATCAGCGGTCCGATCGCGTAGCACAGCGTCGCCAGCAGCATGCAGGCGACTCCCGCCCAACCCAGCGACCCTTTGATCGAGCCCGTGCCGAGCAACGCCGCCACGCCTATGAAGCCAACCAACAGCCCGAAGATGCGCCAGACGCCGAGCGCCTCGCGAATGCCGAAGAACCGCTGAATCAGTGCGATGGAGAGCGGCACCATGGCGATCAAAATGCCCGTCACCGAAGAGCTGATCCAGCGCTCTCCGAGTGAGATCAGCGAGAATGGGATCGCAAACTCAACCAGCCCAAAAGCAACGATTGCTATTTTGTGATTGCTCAGCGAGCGCAACGCACCCCGCCGCCAGGCAACGGGCATCAGGATCACTGCAGCCAGCACGACGCGGCTGAACGCCAGGATCACCGGCGATACTTCCTGCACTGCCAGCTTGATGAAAAAGTAAGGCAGCCCCCAGATTATGCCGAGAGCCACAAAGGCCATCCATCCTCGCCAAGTCACATATTTCTCCGGCCGGTGCGCTAAAAACAGGCGCACATGCTAGCAGGGATCGCCATGTGAGGATTGACCTACAAGAATATCGGCGAACGCCACGCGATGCTGCGGCTCTCATTGTGCAGACGATAGGCCGACGAACTACGAGAATGTTGCCGAGGAGCAAGATCGATGCCTTTTTTTCGTGATGATGAATTGTCCATTCACTACCTCGAGCGCGGGCGCGGCGAGCCGCTATTGCTCGTTCACGGCCTAGGATGCAGCGGCGCCGACTGGGCCTTTCAGGTTGCGGCGCTGGAACATCGCTTTCGAATCATCGTTCCCGATCTTCCCGGCAGCGGCCATAGCCTGCCCCCGCGAAGCGAATACACCATCGCCGGATTTGCGGCCGCCCTGTGGAAGCTCATGGATCACTTGCAAATCGCCCGTCCGAACATCGTCGGATTCTCGCTGGGCGGTGCGGTGGCATTGGAGATGGCGACGCTGCGTCCGGCATGCGTGCCGAGACTGGGGCTCATCAACAGCCTGGCGACCTATCGGCCGCGCGACTTGCGAAAGTGGCTCGAGACCTACGTGTCGGCAACGCTCGTACGTCTCTTGGGAATGCCGCGCGCGGCCTGCCTGATGGCGGCGAGATTATTTCCGGAACCCTGGCAGCGCGCGATGCGCGAGCATGCCGCGAACGTCTTAGGATCGGTCCCGGCTACTTCTTATCTCGGAACCGGCTTGGCGCTGGCCCGCTGGGCGATACTGGATCGTCTGGACCGCTTGAAAAGCCGAGTCCTGCTGATTGCCGCCGAGAACGACTTCACGCCCCTGGCGGAGAAGCGCGAGCTCGCAAAAAAGCTCAGGGCCGAGCTGGTGGTGGTGCGCGGCTCGCGTCATGCCACGCCTTTCGATTCCGTGGAGGCGACCAATGCCAGCTTGCTGGCGCTGCTCACCGACCAGCCGCTGCCGCCGGCCGCCCGCTGGGTGCGCGACACGCCCACGCGAGCCCAGACATTGTCGCTTGCCGGCAGCATTGCCGAGGAGCATGCGTTGAGTCCGCTGCTGCTGGATTAGTCACTGCCAGGGCAATCGGTTCAAGTCCAGGTTGCCGCCGCTCAGGATGATTCCGATCTTCGCGCCCGATGGGCTGATTTTACCGTCGACCACGGCCGCATAGCTGACGGCGCCGGAAGACTCCACGATGAGCTTCATAACCTCCCAAATCCGGCGCATCGCCTGCACGATCGACTCCTCCCGCACGGTGACGATATCGTCCACCAAACGCACGATCTCCGCGAACGGCCTCTCTCCCAAAGAAGTCTTGAGTCCGTCGGCAATGGTGCGGGGCTCCAGCATGGGTATGATGTGGCCTGCTTTGAGCGAGCGCGCGGCATCATCCGCCCCGGCGGGCTCAACGCCGACCACGCGAATATCGGGCTTCAGATCCTTTGCCGCCACGGCAATGCCGCTGAGCTGCCCCCCGCCGCCCACGGGACAGAGAATTACCTCGAGATCCGGCACATCCTCGAGCAGCTCAATCGCCGTCGTGCCCTGTCCCGCCATCACGCGCAAGTCGTCATAAGGATGGATGAAGACCGCTCCCGTGCGCTCCATCACTTGCCGAGCGGTCGACTCGCGCGCGGCCAGCGTGGGTTCGCACAGCACCACTTCGCCGCCGTAGCGGCGCACCGCAGCCTGTTTGGCTTGAGGTGAGTTGCTGGGCATGACGATGAAGGCCGGAATGCCGCGCAATCGCGCCGCGCGGGCCAACGCGGCCGCGTGATTGCCCGAGGAATGCGTAACCACCCCTTTCGCCGCCTCCGCGTCGGACAAGAGAAATACCGCATTGGTGGCGCCGCGCGCCTTGAAGGCGCCCACCTTCTGCAGGTTCTCGCATTTGAAATACAGCCGATTCCCCGCCATCTCGTCCAGCACTTCGCTGGTCATCACCGGGGTGCGATGAATCTTGTCGCGGATGCGCGCGTGCGCCTCGCGAATCGAACGCATGGTCAACGCGGCTTTCCGCTCCGGGCTACGTGTATTCATAAACTCTGTGCTAAAAGTACGGCCATGAAATCCCGCCTCACATGGTTTGTCATCCTCGCCATGATCGCCGGGCCCCTATTCGGATTGCTTCTGCATCAAATTCTCGGCGCCGGCCCCGCAGCCGATAGCGCCGCAGCTGCCTTCTCGCTCGTCACCACCAGCTTCTTGCGGCTCATCAAGATGATCATAGCGCCATTGGTGTTCTCCACGCTCGTCGTGGGTGTGGCACGCATGGAGGGCGCCGCCTCCATCGCCAGAATCGGCGCGAAGGCGCTGGGCTGGTTCGTGGTAGCGACACTGGTTTCGATGACGATCGGTCTTGCGGCGGTTCAGCTATTCAAACCGGGTCTCGGCCTGTCCGCTGCTGCCGCAGCCGGCGGCACCGGAGCACCCGCCGCCCTGCGGTTCAAGGACTTTCTCGATCACATCATCCCTACCTCCGTCGTGCAGGCGATGGCCAACAACGAAATCTTGCAAATCGTGGTGTTCTCGGTATTTTTCGGCGCCGCCGCCTCGAGCCTCGGGTCGAAGGTCAAGACTCTCATCGACACCATAGACGAGATTGCCGCCGTCATTCTACGGGTGACCCGGTACGTCATGGCATTGGCGCCCCTGGCCATCTTTGCCGCGCTCGCCGCAACCGTCTTGAGCCAGGGTCTCAAGGTCTTGTTGGTATACGCGAAGTACATCGGCAGCTTCTATCTGGCGTTGCTGCTTCTATGGTTGTTCTTCATCGCGGTTCTTTATGCAGGCATCGGCAGGCGAACCCTGCGGCTGTTGACGGAAATTCGCTCGCCTCTGCTGCTGGCGTTCTCCACTTCCAGTTCCGAAGCCGCTTATCCGCAAACGTTGGAACGTCTCGAGTCATTCGGGGTGAGCACGCGCATTGCTGCGTTCGTACTCCCCTTGGGCTATTCTTTCAACCTCTGCGGCTCCGCCATGTACTGCTCGTTCGGAGTGCTTTTCATCGCACAGGTCTATCGCATCGATCTGAGCGTGCATCAACAAATAATGATGCTGCTCATTCTCATGGTCACGAGCAAGGGAATCGCAGGGGTACCACGCGCCGGATTGATCGTGATCGCAGCCTCGTTGGCCTATTTCGGGCTGCCGGAGCAAGGACTGGTGTTCGTGATAGCGGTGGACCACGTGCTCGACATGGGACGTACCGCCACCAACGTACTGGGCAATGCGGCGGCCTCCGCCTTGGTCGCCAAATGGGAGGGCGAGCTGGCTTAGTTGCGCCCGGCGCTGAACACCGCCAGCATGTCCTCTTCTTCTTCCTTGGGCGGCTCCGCGTCATTGCGCAGCAGCTTCAATACGTCGTCGGCGGCCATCGGCCGCGCGAACAGGAATCCTTGGCCGACCGAGCAACCCAGGCGTCGCAAAATTTCAACCTGCTGGTAAGCCTCGATGCCCTCGGCAATCACTTCGATGTGCAAGTGCCGGGCGATTGCAATGATGGCGCTGACGATGGCCAGGTCGCTGGAATCGGTCACCAGATCGCGAACGAAGCTGCGATCGATCTTCAACGCGTCGACGCGCCAGTTCTTGAGGTAGCTCAAGCTCGAGTAGCCCGTTCCAAAGTCATCGATGGCTATCTTGATGCCCAGATCGCGCAAACGAGCCATGGAGTCCTGGCGATTTTCACCGGCAGGAGTGTGCGAATCGAACACCGCCCGCTCGGTCATCTCCAACTGCAGAATTTCGGGCCGCAGATTGTGCGACTTCAGCAGCGTGGAGATCGTGGATTGCAGCTCGCCCCGCTGCAGCTGCGCCGGCGCCACGTTGAGCGAGACCGGCACCAGCGGAATGCCCGCCTTGCGCCAGGCGCTCATGGTCTGCAAGGTCCGGTGCAGCACGAAGTTGCCCATGGGCACGATCAATCCGGTTTCCTCCGCCACGGGAATGAATTGATCGGCGGGGATCATGCCGTGCACCGGATGCGACCAGCGCATCAATGCTTCCAGCCCGACGATCTTACGCGTGATCAGATTGACGAACGGTTGATAGTGCACATCCAGCTGCTTCAGGCGCAGCGCCTCGCGCAACGACGCCTCGACCGCCACGCGATGTTTGAGCTTGCGGTTCATGGCGTGGCTGAACATCTGCACATTGTTGCGGCCGCGATCCTTGGCCTGATACATCGCCGTGTCGGAGTGCTTGAGCAGCTCGATCATGTTGGCGCCGTCCCTGGGGTAGAGGCTGACGCCGACGCTGCCCGTGGTTTGCAGCGGGTGGCGATCGATGACGATCGGGCGATTCAACGTTTCGATGATGCGGCCGGCACCCAGGGTCACCTCGTCATAATTCTTGACGTTGCGGAACACGACGACGAATTCATCTCCGCCCATGCGGATGACGACATCGGAATCGCGCACGCAGCTGCGCAGCCGCGAAGCGACTTCCTGCAGGAGCTTATCGCCGGTTTCATGGCCCCGTGTGTCGTTGATGTGCTTGAAACGATCCAAGTCCAAGAACACCACGCCGAGCATCGTGTCGGCCGCCTTCGCCTCGTCGATCGCCTGGGGCAGGAAGGCGCTAAGGTAGTGGCGGTTCGGCAGGCCGGTCAGTTGATCGTGATGCGCCATCTTGTCGAGGCGCTGCTGATTTTCTATGAGCTGCTGCTCGGCCTTTCGACGCAGGGAGACGTCATGCGTAACGTAGGCAAGCACGTCGCGGCCATCGACGTCGAGCGCATTGCATCGCACCTCCGTGTCGAAGAATGATCCATTCTTGCAGCGCTGCTGCAAATTGATCGCCATCTGCGAGTCCGCTTCGATCAGCCGCGATAAGACGCTGTCGGGCGTCGCGTTGCCATCGACGAAGATGCCGGTCAGCGTCAGCGCCTGGGCTTCCTCGTTCGTATAGCCCAAGCGGCTCAAGAAAGCAGGATTGGTGTAGAGCACTTGGTGGGTATGGGCATCCACGATGACGATTCCGTCATTGGCTTGGTCGATCAGCGCCTTGTAGCGCGCATCGACGGAACGCTGATGGCGGAAGTAGCGCCTCAATGCCAACACGACAGCGCCGACGATTGCCAGCAGCGCCAACAACGCGGCCAGCACGTAGCCCTTCGACCCGCCCGAGGAATCCGCGGCCGCGAGCGAGGTAGCGGCGGCATTTTCGGCGCGCGTGAGGCGCAGGACCCTAACCACCCGGCCGCCGGCGTCGCGCAATGCGATGAGGCCGGATGAATCCAGGTCCGACAAGCGCGTGGCAATGCTGAACTCGCCGGCCCCTTTGGCGGGCAGCGGCACGAACTCTTTGGTTGGCTGCACGTTAAGTGTTCCGCCCACCGTAGCCGCCAATTTCGAGATCAGCGCCGGCGTCAGTGAGCGGCTCGCAATCAGCCATCCTAAGACTGCGGGCGAGGAGCGGCCGATGACCGGGCGCACCGCGATCCAGCGATCGTCTTTGAAGGTTGACAGCGGGGACGCGCGATTCACCTCAGCCTGTGCGGCGATCGATTCAACCATCTCCAGCAATGGCGGGTCAGGTGACTGCTCGCTCAATTGGCCCTCGGCAATCGTGACACTGAAGCGCACGGTACGCAGCGCCGTGAGCACCAGCAGCGAATCCACGCCGCGCCGGGACATATCCGCAAGTTCCAGCCGGTCGGCGGAAGGGTCCGTGGTTTCCTGCACCAGGCGGATGGCCGCATCGGATTCGGCCAGATCGCGGGCATGCTCGGCAAGACGTTCGGATTGCGCGGTCAAGTCCGCCGCCAGCGCCGAGAGCTGTAGACTGGTGTTTTCGCGCTCGAGATTCGCGGCGCGGCTGCGCCAGTCTCGTTGGCTTAAGACGAGCACGACGAGCAGCGGCACGAGCAGCGAGGCACCCCCGGCCAGCCACAGCGATCGTCGCCGAAGATTTGCCTGAATCCAGGCTGCCTTAGTCATGCTAAGCCAGCACCCGAGCAGTGGTCGCGTCGTGAAACCGGCAGCTATTCGACATAATCATGTACAGATTTAGTAACTTGGCGGCAGTATCTGCGATAACGCCTGAAGTAACCGGTATGGGTCCACAATCCGATGTAGGACTTGTGTGATGCCGATCGAATCAAGCCCGCCGGCAGCCTCTATGGAACAATGAGGCCATGGAAGTTCGTCTTGATACCAGTCTGGAACTGCTGCTGGAGCGCTCTCCGGCCGCGCATCCATCGCGGGTGATGGCCACCGTGGTGGCCACCGCCGGCTCGACCTACCGCAAACCCGGCGCACGCATGCTGCTGATGGCGGACGGCAGTTACATCGGGTTACTGAGCGGCGGTTGCCTGGAGTCAGACCTGCAGATTCACGCGCGTGAGGTATTGGAGAGCGGCGTGCCGCGCGTGGTCGAATACGACACTCGCGGCCCGGACGACACCCTGTTCGGGGTGGGAGTAGGTTGCGAGGGCAGCATGCGCGTTTTGTTGGAGCCTGCGGGTCCTAAGAGTCCGGCGGAGGCAGCGCTGGCGTCGGCCGCCGTCGCCACGCAACGTGGCGACTCCGCTTGCTTGGTCATGGTGCATGACTCGGCGCAAGTACGGCTCGGCACTTACCGCAAGGAAGATGTGCTGCCGGAGGCGGAGCGCGCGCGTGCGTTCGTACAAATCCTCGCGCCGCCGCCGCACCTGCTCATCTGCGGAGCCGGGCCCGATGCCGAACCCGTCGTGGGCGCCGCGCGCGCGCTGGGCTGGCGTGTGTCGGTAGTGGATCATCGGCCGGCCTATGCCGTGCCCGCGCGATTCGCCGGAGCCGAAGTGCGCGCCGCCAATCCCAAGTCGCTGCGCACAGACATCAATCTTGCACACTGCCACGCGGCGGTCGTCATGAGCCATCACCTTGCCTCCGACGAGGTCTATCTGCGCGAGCTCGCGGCAGCGGGCGCACCGGCCTATGTGGGATTGCTCGGACCCCGGGCGCGCCGCCACCGTCTGGCGCAGGAACTGGGATCCGACATGGATCTGTTGAGGACGCGAATTCGCGGTCCTGTGGGTCTCGACATCGGCGCAACAACACCTGAAGGAATCGCGCTGTCCATCATCGGACAGATTCACGCATGGCTTGCCGGGCGCGCCTATAGTGAAGCGGTGTTGACCTGACAAACGCTCAAGATTCGGCGGGTCCTGCCGAACTTCTAGTGCTTATGCCAAATGTGACAGCCCCTACATACCGTTCCGGTGCGGAATCCCTTCCCGCAAGCGACGCCGCGACAACTCTCGAGGAACGGGCCGCGGCACTCTCGTTTCTGGAGAAACTCGCGGCCGAGGTTTCCAAAGGCACGGTCGACTTGCCTTGCTTTCCTGATGTTGTCGTCAGGGTCAGCCACGCATTGGCAGACCCGAACACGACCTCCGATCGCGTCGTCACCATCGTGGGCGCGGAACCGCGTCTGGCCGCGCGCGTCCTGCAGACCGCCAATTCCGCCGCGTTCAACAGTTCGGGCAAACCGCTTACCGACTTGCGATCCGCCATCACAAGGCTCGGACAGCAACTGGTCCAAAGCACGGCCATGTCCTACGCCATGCAGCAGATGAAAAATGAGTCGTCGTTGCGATGCATTGCGCAGCCTCTCACCGAGTTGTGGAACCGGAGCATTTCCGTCGCTTCCATTTGCAGGCTGGTCGCCGCGCGCACCAAGGTGCCTGCCGACGAGGCATTCTTGACCGGTTTGCTGCACGGGATCGGCAAGCTCTACATCATGGCGCGCGCAGCCGGCGGCGCAAACGGACTCGGCAATGCACAATCATGGATGGAACTCGTCAGCGGCTGGCAGGCTTCGATCGGCAAAGCCGTGCTCTTGAGCTGGGGGTTTGCGGAAGAGCTGTGCGATGCTGTGGGCGATCAGGGCGACATCGACCGCCGCTGGAAGCACGAGGCGAGACTCGTCGATGTGCTCATCGCCGGCTTGGTGCTCGCCGACGCATTGGCGCAGCCGGAGCCGAGGACGTTGGGGACCGAGGGGATCAATTCGTTCTTGAGCCTCGGCGTGACGCCGGCCGATTGCAATGCCATTCTCGCGCAGGCCGAAGAACAAATCCGCCGGATCCACGAGGCCTTGGCGTAGACTAACGACCATGCGAAGGCTTTTGGTATTGCTCGCGCTCTCGGCAGGCGTGTCGCTCGCTGCGGCCGCGCCTTCTGCCGCGCCGCCGGCGCACAATTGGCGAACGGCAGTGCGCGAACTGGCCTTGAGCCATTTCAAGAATCCAGCCTGGGGATATTCGCATTGCCTGCGCGACTATGCGCTGGCCCGGGAAATGGCCTCGGCCGACCATGTTACGGTCGATGATGATGTGCTGTACGCCGCTTCGTATCTGCACGACATGGCGGCATTTCCGCCGTGGGAAGACACGGCGGCCGATCATTCGGATGTCGCAGCCCGACTGGTCGATAGCGTATTGAAAGGCACCGGATTTCCGATGGAGAAAATCGATGCGGTACGGGGCGCAATCCGCACGCACATGTACTATCGAGATCCCGTTGGTCCCGAGGCGCTCTACCTGCACGACGCCGATGCGTTGGACTGGCTGGGTGCGATCGGCGTCGCGCGCATCATGGCGCTGGTCGATCCTCATGGCGGCAAACCCGACGGACCAAAGGCCGCGGCCATGCTGAACGACAATCTCAGCAAGGTGCCGAGCCGCGTCCTATCGCCCGCCGGCCGTGCGCTCGTCCCCGAGCGCAAAGCAGAGCTGGGAAAATTCCTCATGGATCTGAAACGCGAAAGCGACGATCTTCGCACCCTCTAGGGCGCCGGATGGATCGGGTCGATCCAATAAACCTCTTCGAACCGCTCGGCGGCGTCGATGTTCAAATTGACGACCACCGATTCGTTGTCGCTGCGTACCAATACGCACTCGAGCGGCGCGTCGCTTAGCGCGTTGATCTCTTGATGCGGCACGTATGGCGGAACGAAGATAAAGTCGCCGGCATCGGCCTTGGCCGTGAATTCAAGCCGATTGCCCCAGCGCATGCGGGCCGCACCGCGCACGACATAAATGACGCTCTCCAACGCGCCGTGGTGATGCGCACCCGTCTTGGCGTTCGGTTGAATGATGACGGTCCCTGCCCACAGTTTTTGCGAGCCGACTCGCGCGAAGTTCACGGCGGCGGCGCGCAGCATGCCCGGTGTCTGCGGCGTGTTGCCGTCCAGACGCCCGCTCTTGATGACCCGTACGCCGTCGTTGCGCCAATCGCGTTCAGGCTTCAACAATTTTCCCCAAGAGGTTATAAGTGGCCTTCCACTATGCTACTGAAGAATAACCGATTCCATGGCGACAGACATCCGCACTAGTCGATGGCCGGCCGAGCTGCCGGCGTGGACCATTGTCGCGCCGCTCGCCGCGGGGATTGTGATG
Source organism: Steroidobacteraceae bacterium (assembly GCA_036263775.1). GTDB lineage: Bacteria > Pseudomonadota > Gammaproteobacteria > Steroidobacterales > Steroidobacteraceae > Bog-1198. The sequence continues at coordinate 24,611 of DATATA010000020.1, forward strand.
GCGGTGGCCGGCTTCGGCTTGCGCGCCGGCGGCTTATTCCTCGCCATTATCGCACTGAGCCTCGCCGGCAGCGTGTTCGCCGCCGTGCATCATGCCGAGGTCGTCGCGCATCGCGTCGGCGAACCGTACGGCACGCTGGTGCTGGCGCTCGCGGTCACCTTGATCGAGGTTGCACTCATCGTTTCATTGATGATCGCCGGAGGCGCCGAAGCCGCCGCGCTGGCGCGCGACACGGTGTTCGCCGCGGTGATGATCATCTTGAACGGCATCATCGGACTGTGTTTGCTCGTCGGGGGCTTGAAGCATCGCGAGCAATCGTTCAGTCTCGACGGCGTCAGCGCGGCGCTGGTCGCGCTGGCCGCCATCGTCGTCCTCGCCCTGGTGTTTCCAAACTACACCGTCACCACGCCGGGTCCTTACTACTCGCCGAGCCAGCTCATGCTGATCGCCATCGTGTCGCTGGCCATCTATGGGGCCTTCGTGTTTGCGCAGACCATCGGCCATCGCAGAATCTTTGTCGAGGACGAGCCTGTCAACGAGCCGGCCGAGCATGCTCGCCAGCCGAGCAGCATCGTAACGGCGATCAGCACGATATTGTTGATGGCATGCCTTGCGGCTGTGGTGTTGCTGGCGAAAAAACTCGCGCCGAGCTTGGAATCCGCCGTTCTGCGCATCGGCGCACCCAATGCGGTGGTAGGCGTGATCATCGCGGCGATCGTGCTGCTGCCGGAAGGGCTGGCTGCGCTGCGCGCCGCGCGCGCGAATCGCCTGCAGACCAGTCTCAATCTTGCCCTGGGATCGGCGCTCGCCAGCATTGGACTGACCATCCCGGCGGTCAGCGTTCTGTCGCTTTACATGCAGACGCAGCTGGTGCTGGGCATCGATACGAAGGCCACCGTGCTATTGATGCTGTCGCTATTCATCACGGCCATCGCGCTTCGGACCGGCAGAACAATTCTCCTCCACGGCATCGTGCTCTTGGTCATCTTCGTGGTGTACCTGTTCACGACCGTCGTGCCGTAGCCAAAAAGATTGCACCGTGGAGGCGCGGCAACCATGCTTTGGTCGCGCCTCGATCTCCCGCCGTGAAAATATCAGAAAGCCCTTTAACTTAAGGCGTATGTCGCTGCCCCACGACGCTTTTGGAGGCAACCGCGCGCGCTCGGAACAGCACCCATGCATAGAACTACCAAAACGAGGATATCTCTATGCTGTGCTCACCACGTGCAACCAATGCATGCGTAAGTTTGCGTCGGTGGCTGCCTGCCGCCGCATCTGTTTTGCTGATGACCGCCTTGAGCGCCTGCGGCGGTGGAATGGGTTATTCATCGGCGTCCGCACCTGCAACTCCCGCCGCTTCCGCGGCGCCCGCGAGCTGTACTGATTCGACTTGCGGCCCCATGGTCGTGACCATGACCGATGCCGCCGGCGATTTCCTCTCGTATCAGGTGAGCCTGGTGTCGCTGCAACTTCAAAAGGCGGACGGCACCAAAGTTGAAACACTGCCGGCGACCACGGCGGTCGACTTTGCACAGCTGATCGACTTGAGCGAAATTTTGAGCGCGCGGCAAATTCCGCCCGGCGACTATGTGGCGGCCCAGGTTACCGTGGACTTCACGAATGCCTCCATCATGGTCGATGACGGTACCGGAACCGGAGTCGCGCTCAAGCCCGTGGACTCGGCCGGCGCAGCCCTTGCTCAATTGCAGCTCATGGTGCAGCTGGACAACAAGAATCATCTGCGGATCAATGCCGCGAAGACCTCGCGCATC
>DATATA010000023.1:0-13097 GCA_036263775.1 Steroidobacteraceae bacterium
ATTCCGCCCGACAGCAGCCATTCAGAAAGAAAACTAACGAGCTCAAATTGGAACGCCTCTCGCAGAAGGAAACGCCGGTAGCGCACGTCGCTGCAAAATGGGCTTCGGATAAGCGGCTGCTCTCGCGGGTCTATGGCGCAGCCTTCTTGCTACGCCTCGCCAGGGCGCGTGGTCGCAACTTGCGTTCGCCTCGCATTACACACAGCACGTAAACCGTTTCACCGTCGCGCCGATAGAATATGCGGCACGGCGGTTCAACTATTTGACGGTAGCGGCTGTCGCGTAGTTCGCGCGGTTTAGAGCCGCTGTCCGGATGAATGATCAACTGGTCGACATGCCGGAAGATTCGCTGGACCAATTCACTTGCGGCCGTGGGATTATCGAGCGCAATGTAGTCGGCAATTGCGTCTAAGTCGTTTAACGCCGGTTCGGCCCAAATTACTTGAGCCATCGTGACATGCGTTGCTTAGCTTGCGCATGGGTCACGACGCGACCGTCCTCAACCGCCTTCTCACCTCTGGCGATGCCCTCGAGCAAGCCGATGCGTTTCTGCAGAGCATCGTAAGCCTGGACATCGACGAGGTAGGCAGCCGGCAGGCCGTGCTGCGTGATAAGAATAGGAGTGCCGTCCTTTCCAATATCGGCTAGCAATTCCGACGCTTTTCGCTTCAGGGTGGTAACAAGTTCTGTGCGCATAGAGTGATACTATAGTATCACATGAAGGCGTTCGTGAGGATCCGCGGGAGCGTCCGACAACGTTCGGCAACAGCCACCATTTAACCGGGATACTTTTGGGGGATCCCACGGTATCGGAATCCAAAAACGCTCGAATTCTCGGCGTTTTGTTGTCGATTTAGGCTCCGTCCCGGGAGCCTTACAATTAAGGGTCTGGTCCGGTCACATAGCAACAGACTATCCGGCGTTAGCGGGCGAATCGCGCGTGTTTCGCTGAATATTCCGCTAAACTCGCGCGCCCTGCAGGGGGAATCTGGCGCTACATCGCGCCTACGTGGCAACTTGATCCTAAACGACCGGAACCACAATGAAAGTCGTTTATGTCGACAAATTCTGTTCGAGGCGGTATCGAGACAGGTGTCTGTGTACATCAGCGCGTCTCGATCTCCCAGATGGCAATCGAACCCCTTAGGGTAAGTGTAGAAGAAGCCGCGCGCATCATTGGGGTAAGCCGCAGTGTCATATACAAGCACATGAAGTCGGGAACCCTTCGGGCGGTCAAGGACGGGTCGCGTACCCTCTTCACCATGACCGAGTTGCGACGCTATGTGTTCCGAATCGACTCGACTCACGGTGCGAGCACTACCAACTCATGAGCGAAGTCACTTGGATTTCGGTCACGGACGCCGCGCCCCAGTTCGGCATGACGCCTGGCGCGATCATGAACCTCATCTCTCGCCAGAAATTCCCAGTACCGACGTACAAACTCGGCAAGAAAAGAGTGATTGACCTTGCGGTTCTACGAGCGTTCTTCGAGGCAAAGAAAGCCGAGGGGCTCTCTCGGCTCGCGAAATCGATGAATGGCTAATCAAACTCTCGGGTTTCGCTGCAATGGCGATGCGCTTGCCGCTAAAGACAATATCGAACTGGCGATATGCTCGCTCGATCGCGGCCAGAAGTATCGCTCCATCTTTTTTGGGCTTCACGCTACAAAGCCAAACTCGCACCGAAAGAGCCGGACGCGATCGCCGATCTCCACGACGCAATTGGCTTGTGTGGCAGCGCTAGATTCAGACGCGTAACACCCTCGGTACATACTCCAGGAGCGCCTCCCATTTGGCCACAAAGGCGGGATGCGATCATGAAGCACCTTCCTCCCGATAAATTCTCCTCAGTTACCACAAGCTCGGCAAGTAGCGAGTGATCGCGTCGCCCTACAGGGCGTCGTCGCGGCGACGAAAGAGGAACGGCATTATCAGCCTCCGGAAGTCAATCAACGGCTAGAAACCGCTTAGAGCTCGACGCCAAGATGGCGAATTTCGTCAGGCCGGTTGGATTTAAAACAAAGACCTATAAATGTTTCCGTACAGATTTCCGTACGGGCGGTTTTTGCGGCTAATATCCCGCGTAAGACATTGTTTTTATTGGTGGGACGGCTGGGACTCGAACCCAGGACCAAAGCCTTAAAAGGGCCTTGCTCTACCAACTGAGCTACCGTCCCATTTACAGGCGCGCATCATAGCCGAACTTCGCCGCTAGTTCACCGCCCGCCGCGTTGGCGATAGCGCGTGGGGTCGGGTGTATTCGCCGCGGCAAAGCCCGCCGCACGCAGCCGGCAAGAATCGCACCTACCGCACGCCTTGCCCTCCACATCGGCCTGATAGCAGGATACCGTCGCGCCGAAGTCGACGCCCAAACCCAAGCCGGCGCGGATGATCTCCGCCTTGCTCATCTCGATGAGCGGCGCGTGAATCTTGAATCGTGCGCCCTCGACGCCGGCTTTGGTTGCCAGCTGCGCGAGCTTTTCGAATCCTTCGATAAAAGCCGGGCGGCAATCTGGATAGCCTGAGTAATCGACGGCCGTGACGCCGATAAAAATGTCCGTTGCGCCGAGCACCTCGGCCCATCCCAAAGCCAGCGACAGCAATAAGGTATTTCTGGCAGGCACATAGGTCGCGGGAATTCCGGGCTGAGGCGACTCCGGCACTGCGACTCCGGAGTCGGTCAACGCTGAGCCGCCGATTCCCGCCAGATCCACCCGCATGATCCGATGCTCGCGGGCATTTAAGGCCGCGGCAACGCGGCCCGCGGCATCGAGTTCCGCGCGATGGCGTTGGCCGTACTCGATGCTGAGCGCGTAGCACTCGTGGTTGCTCGCGCGCGCAATGGCGAGCACCGTCGCCGAATCCAATCCGCCGGAAAGCAATACGACGGCGCGCTTTGGTCGCGCGGTTGAGACGGCCTCGGTCACTTGCCGGGCACATCGCCCCACAACACCTTGTGAAGCTGGATTTGAAAACGCACCGGCAGGCGATCCGCCAATACCCAATCTGCCAGGAGCCTAGCCGGCAGCTGGTCGTAGCTCGGTGAAAAAAGGATGCGGCAGCGCGCAGTCAATCCATGCTCGTGCAAAAATGCCTTGCTCCAGTCGTAGTCCTCGCGCGAGCAAATCACGAACTTGAGCTGATCGTTGGATGACAGGTGCGCAAAATTTTCAATCCGATTGCGCGCGGACTCGTGCGATCCGGGGGTCTTTATATCGATCACCCTGGCTACGCGGCTATCCACGGCCGCCACATCCAGCGCTCCGCTGGTCTCGAGCGATACGGAAAAGCCGGCATCGCACAGAAGCTCTAGTAGCTTCAGGCAATTCGGCTGCGCCAACGGCTCGCCTCCCGTCACGCACACGTGCCTGGCGTCGAAGCTGCGCACCTTGTGCAAAATGGCCTCGAAATCCAGCCATTCGCCTGAATTAAAAGCGTACTCGGTGTCGCAATATTGGCAGCGTAGCGGGCATCCCGTCAGCCGCACGAACACCGTGGGAAATCCGACGCAGTCAGCCTCGCCTTGCAACGAATGGAAGATTTCGTTGATGCGCAATCGCTCGGATTTAAGCGCCTGCCCACTCAATGTTTCTCGGCCGACATCTTGTCGAGGCGCTGTTGCGCAAGACGCGCCGCGGGCGTGTCGGTGAACCGCGCCACCACTTGGCCCAGCACTTCCCTAGCCGATTCCCATTGCTTCATTTCGTAGCGGCAATAGCCGATCTTGAGCAGCGCGTCGGCGAGCTTGCGCGATTGCGGATATTTGTCGACCACGCGCTGGAAGGCCGCCTGCGCCTCCGGATAGGCTTTGTTCACATAGTAGGCTTCGCCCAGCCAATACTGCCCGTTATCCGCCAAGGAACTATCCGGGTAGGCCGCCAGAAACTTCTGGAATGCCGCAATGGCGCGGTCATATTGGCCTTCCTTGAGCAAATTGAAAGCCGCCTGGTAGCCGGCTTTGTCCTCGCCGTTGGAACCGCCATCGGGGGCCGCCGGGGTGGCGGCACCGCCGCCGCCGGATGCCGCACCGGACGGCGGCGCCGCGGCAGCAGCGCCGCGCGACTCGAGGTTTTTCACCCGCTGGTCCAGGTCGGCATACATATCGCGCTGTTGCTTGCGGCTCGCGTCATTCGCGTTGTGCAATTGGTCCACGTCGTTGTGCATGCCCCGTACATCGCTGCGCAGAGCTTCCAGTTGATTGGCAATGTCCAGAAGGCTCTGGTTGGCCATGACTCTCTCGATGCGCTGAAGCCGTGTGTCCAGATCATTCAACTTGATCTGCACGGGATCTTCTTCCGCGGGCGTGGCGGCACATCCGCCCAGCGCGAGCATCGCGATGCAGGCCAGTCCGAATGAAGCGCGCGCGCTCACGGCAGAAAGACCACTTCCACCCGCCGGTTCTTGGCCCACGCGGACTCGTCATCACCCTCAGCCGCCGGCCGTTCTGAACCGAAGCTCACCGTGGAGACCTGCGACTCGGCGACGCCTTGCAGCATCAATGCTCGGCGCACCGCCTGTGCGCGGCGCTCTCCCAAGCCGATGTTGTACTCACGTGTTCCCCGCTCATCGGTGTTGCCCTCGAGTTTGAGCTTGATCTTGGGGTTGGCCGTCAGCACATGCGCCGTGGTGGTGACGATATCCGCGAATTCCGGCTTGATCTCCGACTTGTCGAAATCGAAGTAAATGATCTTGCGTGCCAGCGGTCCCGTGCCCTCGCCGTTGATGCCGCGCGAGCTGCTGTTGGCATCGCCCGCCAGCGGACTGGTGGATGTCGATGATCCCTCTGCATTACCGCCCGAAGAATCGGGAACTTGGGTTCCCGCCACCGGTGTGTCTTGCACATTGTGTTTTTTTGGGCAACCCGCCAGCAGCGCCGCTCCCGCGATGAGCAATGCGATCGATATGATGCGTTTCATCTATTTCTCCATCCGATGTGCGAGTGATATTCCAAGTGGTGTAAGGGTACCGATGATGAGTGTATTTGTGTATTGGTTTTCAAAATGGCGCCCACGCCGGCTCTTGCAGCTCCCCTTCGCTCGATACCAGGCGCTGCTGCACTCTGCCGTCGGCGCTGACCAGCGCCAAGACGCCTCGCCCTTTGTCGCGGCTTGCGTAAATCAAGACCGCTCCGTTGGGCGCATAGCTTGGCGAGACGTCAAAACGGCCCTTGGTCAGCACTTGGACATCGCCGCGGCCGCGAAGATCCATGGTCGCGATGCGATAGGCGCCATCCTCTTGAACCACAAACGCCAGCTGTGATTCATCGGCTGAGAGGCGCGGCCGCGCACTATAGCTGCCTTGAAAGGTGAGCCGGCGCGGCTTGTCGCCCGGCTTGATTCCGACCTTGTAGATCTGCGGGCCGCCCGCGCGGTCGGAAGTGAAATATATGCTTTGACCATCTTTGGAGAACTGCGGCTCGGTGTCGATCCCAGGATCATCGGTGACGCGAGCCAGCGCTCCTGTGGCCAGATCCAGCGTATAGATGTCCAGGTTGCCGTCCCGGGTCGAGAGGACCAATGCCAGCTTTTTGCCGTCCGGCGACCACGCGGGCGCCTGGTTCACGCCGGCATGCGCGGATACCGTGCGCCGATCGCCGGTCTTCAAGGTCTGCACGTACACCGAAGGCAGCCGGTTCTCGAAGGAAACGTAGGCCAGGCTGGCACCGTCGGGCGACCACGCCGGCGACATCAAAGGTTCGTGAGACTGCATGACGACGCGGGGATTTTCGCCGTCTGCATCGGCGACGATCAGCTGATAGGTCTTGTCGGGCAGATGCCCGAGCACGGATACGTAGGCGATGCGGGTCGAAAATGCACCGCGGATTCCCAAGATTTTTTCAAAAACGGCATCGGCGATTTGGTGACCCGCTGATCTTAATCCCGCTCGATTGGAACTGACTTGGAACCCCAGCAGCCGCTGCCTGGTGAGGACGTTATAAAGCTCGTAAGTGATATTGAAGCGATCGGTGCCGGCGGCTTGCATCGAGCCCACGACCATGTAGTCGTTGTTGAGCCGGCGCCAGTCGTCAAATGCAATGCCGGCCCCGGCGTGCGGTTTGTCGATCATGTCCTTGCGATCCATCGTCCTGAACCGGCCGCTGCGCGCCAGGTCATCGCTCACCAGCTGCGCGACGTCGAAGGACGCGGCCGTCAGATCCTCCGGGGCGAACGGCACGACGGCGATTGGTATGGCCTCGGTCTGGCCCTTCGTAACCTCGACGACGAACTCGGCATGCGCCATGGCACAGGCCAATGTCAGGCTGAGAAGCACCAAACGCGAAAACTGCTTGTACATTAGTGAACTCTATTCGTCAGGATGAAAATGAATCACGAGATTGCGCTCAAATAATGCCGGGTCCGGCGGCGCCGGCAGAGGCGATGCGCGGTATACTGCATTCTCTATCGACTGCCGCGCCGCTGCATCGCCGTTGCACTGGCTCACGTGCGCACTCGTCACCTCGCCCCCGGGTATCTGTGTAATGTTTACAACGCAGTCGAGTCCGGCATGCGCTGAGGGCGGCTTGATCCAGGCATTCTGAATTCTGGCGGCCAAACGCGCAATATATTGCGCACGCGCCGGGCTGGCCTCAACGGCGCTCACGTGCTCCTCGTCGGCAATCTGCCGCCGCAATTCAGCCTCGCGGTCGGCCTTGGCCTTAAGATCAGCCGCGCGCTTGGCATCGTCGGCGCGCTTGGCATCGTCGGCCCGCTTGGCATCCTCTGCTCGCTTCGCATCTGCCGCGCGTTTCGCATCATCAGCATGCTTGGCGGCCGTTGCCTGTTGCGCCTGCGTAATGCGGGTCGCCTCGGCTTGCTTCGCGCGTTCAACCTCGGCAGCGGCAGCCTTGGCCTGCTCGGCCGCTTTCTGCTGTTCCGCCGCCATTTGCGCATCCGCGGCGGCTTGCGCAGCGGCGGCGTCAGCGGCCGCTTTCTGCTCAGCGGCCGCGCGCACCCGCGCCGCTTCTTGTTCGGCCCGCTGGGTCTGCGCGCGTTGTGCGGCATGCAGCACTTGCGAGTCGACCACGACCGCATCGACGGGAATCGGCTGCAGCTTGGGAAGAGCGCTATGGATGGAAAGCAGCGTGGCCGCCAATAACGCCGCCGCCAACATGCCGTGCAGCGCCACGGACAACACGATAGGCCATGAATGTTCGCGCAAAAATCCGGGCATCTAGCGCGCTCCGCTGGCAGCCCCGCGCGCCGGTACATTGCGCACCGGATCGGTAAGAAAACCTACCTTCGAGGCCCCAGCCTTCTGCAGCAGCACCATCGCACGCACCACTGATCCATAGGGAACCGTGGTGTCGGCCTTCACGAGGACCGGGGTCTGTGGATCGCGGCGCAGGAGCGCGGCGGTGCGCGAGCTGACCGTGGACTCCGAAACCGGCTGATCTTGATTTTGGCCAAAGTTGATGTACAGGCGGCCGCTCGCATCGATGGTCAAGATCAGCGGCTCGTGCTTCTGCAAGAAATCCGAATCAATAGGTTTGGCGCCGGCGTCGGGCAATTCGACCTTGACGCCTTCTTTGAGCAAGGGGGCCGTAATCATGAATATGATCAACAGCACCAGCATCACGTCGATGTACGGCACTACGTTGATCTCGCCCATCAACCGTCGACGACGCGGTCGTGCGGGCATCGGCTACACCTGCGTCCGGGTCGAACCGTGGCGCTGCAGAATCGTTGAAAATTCCTCGACGAAGGTGTCGAACCGCAGTTCCAAGCGGCTGACCTGATCCGCAAGCCGGTTGTAGGCGACTACCGCGGGGATGGCGGCAAATAAGCCGACGGCGGTGGTGACCAGCGCCTCGGCGATTCCGGGCGCCACCGCCGCCAACGTCGCCTGCTGCACATTTCCCAGATTGTGAAATGCACTCATGATGCCCCACACCGTGCCGAACAATCCCACATAGGGGCTGGTCGAGCCGACCGTGGCCAACATGGCCAAGTGCTTCTCCAAGCGGTCGAGCTCGCGCAATTGCGCAACGCGCATCGCACGCCGCGCGCCATCCAACAGTTGCTCCGGCGGTATGCCTTGTTGACGCAGCCGGCTGAACTCGCCGAACCCGGACTCGAAGATGCTCTGCAGCCCCGTTCCTGCGCGTCCCTTTGTTTCAATGTTTCGATACAAGGTGGCGAGATCCCCGCCGGCCCAGAATGCCGTTTCAAACTTCTCCGCCTGACGGCGCGAGCGGCCGATCACCTGGCTCTTGCGAAAAATGACCGCCCAGGATGCCACCGAAGCGACCAACAGAATTGCCACCACCACCTGTACGATGGGGCTTGCATCGAGAACCATGCTCCAAACCGATAAGTCATTGGGCATTCCGCCACTCCGTGAAAAGATCCCTGGGGATGGCACGTGGTTTCAACGTGCCGGAATCGAGGCAGGCCACACGCACAACGGCTTCGATCAACTGCTCGTCGCCCCGCATTATCGTTTGCTTGAAATGTATTGTGGCACCGGCGAGACGCATCAGTTCCGCCGTGACGAGAATTTCATCATGCAGCGCCGCAGGCCGTAGGAAATCGACGCTGATATTGACCACGGCGAATTGCAATTGGCGTGCCGTGCGCAAGTGCTGCTGATCCACGCCCATCGCCCGCAGCCAGTCGGTGCGTGCGCGCTCCAGGAATTTCAAATAGTTTGCGTAGTAGACGACTCCGCCGGCATCGGTATCTTCCCAATATACGCAAAAACTCGCGGCAAACCTTGGCGCCGGGGCCATCTATTGGCTATCCCGGAATAGCGGCAGATTCAATTCCCGCTCAATGGCGGGGACCGCGAGGCCAAAATGGGCATACGCGGCGCGCGTGGCGACGCGCCCGCGCGCGGTGCGCATCAAAAAACCCTGTTGTATGAGAAACGGCTCGATCACGTCTTCAATGGTGCCGCGCTCCTCGCTCATGGCGGCCGCCAAGCTGTCGACGCCGACAGGACCACCTTCAAACTTCTCGATGACCGCAAGCAGCAGCTTGCGATCGAGCATATCGAATCCTTCCGGATCGACTTCCAGCATGGTGAGGGCCGCCAGGGCAACCTCGCCGCTGATGATTCCCGACGCTTTGACCTCCGCGAAATCGCGAACCCGGCGCAGCAGCCGGTTGGCAATACGGGGCGTGCCGCGCGATCTCTCGGCAATGCGGTCCGCTCCGTCCGGTTGCAGATGCAGCTTCAGGATCGATGCGCTGCGAATCACTATCCGGGTCAATTCCTCGGTGCTGTAGAACTCCAGCCGCTGCACGATGCCGAATCGATCGCGCAACGGCGATGTCAGCAACCCTGCTCGCGTAGTTGCGCCCACCAGCGTAAAGGGCGGCAGATCCAGCTTGATCGAGCGCGCCCCCGGGCCCTCGCCGATCATCAGATCGAGCTGAGAATCCTCCATTGCAGGGTAGAGCACTTCCTCGACCACCGGACTCAAGCGGTGAATTTCGTCGACGAAAAGCACATCCCGCGGCTCAAGATTGGTGAGCAGCGCCGCCAGGTCCCCGGCACGTTCGAGCACGGGGCCCGAGGTCTGGCGCAAGTTGACTCCCAGCTCATTGGCAATGATATGCGCCAGCGTGGTTTTGCCGAGGCCGGGCGGTCCGAATATCAGGACATGATCCAGCGCCTCGCCGCGCTTGCGCGCTGCCTGGATGAAGATGTCCATCTGCGTTTTTACGTTGGGCTGACCGACATAGTCGGCAAGTGTTTTCGGCCGAACCGCCCGATCGACGACCTCATCGTCCCGGCCCCCGGTGCTTGCAATGATGCGGTCCTGCTCGATGCCCATGCTGCTCTAAGCCTTAACCGCTGATTTGAGGGCGCGCCGGATGATTTCAGTGGTCGACAGTCCCGGTTCATCGGCCGACTTGAGCAGCCGCGTTACCTCGGGCGGCTTGTAGCCCAAGGCGATGAGCGCGCTGAACGCCTCGCTTTGCGGGGATTGAGCCGCGCCGGGGACCAAGGGATTGCCGCTCTGCGCGGGCATCGAGAGCTTTTGCACGCTATCGCGCATCTCGATGAGGATTCGCTCCGCGGTCTTACGCCCTATGCCGGGGATGCGCGTCAGCATTGCGACATCCTCGGCTTCGATGGTGCGCAGAAAATCCTCCACGCTCGCGCCGGACAGCACACCGAGGGCGATCTTTGGCCCCACTCCGGACACCTTCAGCAGGCCGCGGAACAGGCGCCGTTCGCCGTCGGTGCCGAATCCAAACAAGATGTGAGCATCCTCGCGCACCACCAGATGAGTAAACAGGGCCACCGGTTCACCCGTCGAAGGCAGGCCATAAAACGTCGACATCGGTGCTTCCATTTCGTAGCCGACGCCGTTCACATCCAGCAGCAGGGTTGGCGGCTGTTTCATCACCAGCCGGCCCTTGAGGAAGCCGATCATCCGCTGAAGCTCGCGCGCAACAGCATGGCGCGTCCGCGCAGCGCATGGCATACGGCTGTCGCCAGTGCGTCCGCTGCGTCTGAAGGCACCGGACCGTCGAGCCGGAGCAGATTTCTCATCATGAGCTGTACCTGGATCTTTTCGGCATTGCCGGATCCGACCACTGCTTGCTTGATCTGCCGCGTGGCGTACTCAAACACTTCAGCCTTGGCCTCCACGGTGCCGCATATCGCCGCACCGCGCGCCTGACCCAACTTCAAGGCACTGTCGGGATTGCGATTCATGAACACCTTCTCGATGGCAATCTCCTGCGGCTGATACTGCGCAACGATGGTTTGCATGCAGCGAAAAATCTCACCCAAGCGAACGGCAAAATCGGCTTGGCTGGTTCGAATCACGCCGCTGGCAACGTAGGTCAGGCGATTTCCCGCGGCATCCAATACGCCGAATCCCGTGCGTTGCGATCCAGGATCGATGCCGAGCACGCGGACCGTCGTTACCTTAAGGTCGCGCAATTTGAATCGTCGTGGACGCTGGCATGGCCCTAGTATGATACCGGCATTAGCCGCCTAAACCCACCCACGGCCCTCGCCAGATGGAAACCACCGCAAGCTCCCGGGATACCAGCAGCAAAGTGCGCGCCGTCATCGTCGCCTTGCGCGAGACCGCGCTGCCGCCCGAGGGCGAGGTGGCGCGTACCGCCGCCTTGGGAGTGGCCGAAATCGTGCGCACTTTGGACGCTGATGACGACGTGGTGATCGCCGCGCTGCTTCAGCCTCTGCTCGAAGGCGGCTTCCTCGACCGCGACGGCGCGGCCAAGCGGTTCGGCGCCGAGCCGGTTCGGTTGGCCCGCGCACTGGGCCAACTCGGGCAGTTCGGCTTGCCCGCCGACTGGACTCCGGAACGCGGGCTGGAATCGGCGCAGGCCGAGGCGCTGCGCAAGATGCTTCTGGCGGTGATCGGCGACGTCCGGCTGGTCGTGGTACGCCTCGCCGCGCAGTTGCAAAAAATGCGGTCTGCAAAGGGCCTCGCCTCCGCGCGGCAGCGTGCGCTGGCGGTCGAGACTCGCGAGGTGTACGCGCCCCTCGCCAATCGCCTCGGCGTCTGGCAGCTCAAATGGGAACTCGAGGATCTGGCGTTTCGGTACCTCGAGCCTCTGCAATACAAGCATATTGCCGCGGCATTGAAGACTCGCCGCGCCGAGCGGGAGCGTTATATCGACGAATTGAAACGGCTGCTGCAGGAAGCCACGCATGCCGCGGGGATCGAGGCCGACGTTGAAGCGCGCCCCAAACACATCTTCAGTATCTGGCGCAAGATGCAAGTCAAACAGCTGGCCTTCGAGCAGCTCATGGACATACGCGCCGCGCGGATCCTGGTGAACAGCATCGCCGAATGCTATGCGGCGCTGGGCGTGGTGCATTCCCTCTGGCAATTCATTCCCGGGGAGTTCGACGATTATATCGCCACGCCGAAGGACAACCTCTATCGTTCCATTCATACCGCGGTGATCGGCCCGGGCGGCGAGCCGGTTGAGATTCAGATCCGCACGCACGAAATGCATTCCGACTCCGAGCGGGGCGTCGCGGCACATTGGAGATACAAGGAGGGCGGGCGCGGCAACCAAGCCTACGAGCGCAAGATCAATGAGCTGCGTTCGCTCCTGGCTCCCGCCGAGGGCGCGGGCGCCGGCCGCGATTTTCTCGATCGCGTGCGCGTCGATTTGTTTCAAGACCGCATTTACGTGATATCGCCCAAGGGCGAGATCGTCGACGTGCCGGTCGGCGGCACGCCGTTGGATTTTGCCTATCAAGTTCACACCGACTTAGGCCACCGCACCCGCGGAGCGAAGGTCAACGGCCGCATGGTGCCGCTCGACTATCGGCTCAAGAACAGCGAAACCGTCGAAATCATCACTGCCAAAGCGGCGCAGCCGTCCCGGGACTGGCTTTCTCCGCAGTCCGGTTTTTTGGCAAGCCCGCGCCATCGCAACAAGGTGCGGGCGTGGTTTCGCAAGCAGAACGAAGCGCAAATTAAGCCCGAAGGCCGCGCACTGCCGGAGCGGGAAATGCACCGCCCTGAACCCCATCGCGCCGGCCCCCGGGAGCTTCCCGCCCCCGACGTCGAAGTGCAAGGCGTCGGCGACCTTTTGTCTACGTATGCGCGCTGCTGCAAACCGGTGCCGCCGGAGCCCATCGTCGGATATATCACCGTTGGCCGCGGCGTCAGCATACACGCTCAAACCTGCGCCAACTTGGCGCGTCTGCGTGTCAAGGCGCCGGCGCGCGTGCTCGCGGTCGATTGGGGCAAGCTGGCCGGCGATGAATTTCCGGTCGACATCGAGGTTCAGGCATTCGATCGGCGAGGCTTGGTGCGCGATGTCAGTGCGGCGCTGGCAGACGAGAAAATCAGCATTCGAGGCATGGCGATGGTCACGGATATGCGCGACAACGTGGCGCATATGCGCCTCCAGATCGCCATCTCAGGTTTGCCGCAGCTGTCGAAGATGCTGTCCCGCATCGCGCGGGTGCCGAACATCATCAGCGCAAGGCGAAAAAAATAGCGCCTTAGGGAGCGGCGCTGTAGGGAATGGAGACTGTGCCCGTTTTGCTCGATCCCGCGCTGTTCACGTAGCTGAAACCAATCGCGAGCGTGCCGCCGGCGGCCGCCGTCGGCGCGTAGGTCAGGGACATTTGACAGCCGGTCCCAGCACT
>DATATA010000083.1:0-32214 GCA_036263775.1 Steroidobacteraceae bacterium
GACCGATCAGCGCTACTGGACGCAATTCCTGGGTCAAGACACGGCGTTCTATGTGGGCGCGGAACAGATTGCGCGCGCGACACGCTTGCCGATTTTATACGCCCATGTGCGGCGCGTGCGGCGCAGCTTCTACGAAGTGGAGTTCCTGCCGCTGTGGGACGGCCGCGAGGCAATCGCAGCCAATCAGGTGACCGAACGCTATGCGCGCGCCTGCGAAGTCGATGTGCTCAAGAGTCCGGCCGACTGGTTGTGGTCCTACCGGCGCTGGCGCTTGAAAAGGCCGCTGTACGGCAGCGGCTGACCTTACGTTATGATGCGATCGCCCGCCGGAACATCACGTTCAGCGCGGGGGAGTCGCTTTGAGCTTGGTTTCCAGATGCTTGGCCAACTGCGCGATGGTGGGATAGTCGAACAGCTCGGTCAGGTCGATCAGTCCCGGAAAATCCCGATCGACGCTCTCGTGGATCTCGATGAGCTTGAGCGAGCTTGCGCCGATCTCGAACAGGTTGTCGTTCACATCGATTCTCTTTCCCGGCAGTGCCGCCTCGCACAACGCCTGAAGTTGCGCCTCCAAGCCGGCGCCCGCTTCGCGCTCGGCGCCGCCCCGCGCCTCGCGCAGCGCCTTGAGCTCGCTTAAGTCCGCATCGAATTCGCCGTCCGTATACGCCTGTTCCAGCAAATGGCGTTGCACCTTGCCGCTGGTGGTTTTCGGGATGCGCTTCGCGGGAATCACTTGCGCGACTTCCAGTCCGGTGTGCTCGTTGATGAGGCGGCTCACGGCGCTCGCCGTCGGCAAGAATTCCGCCGTGCTGCCGCGATGGAGCACGAACATGACGAGCTCCTCGCCTTGAGATCCCGGCGTGGCGACACCGGCAGCGACCACCTTGTTTAGATCGAGCCCCGGTGCGCGCTGCGCGATGTTTTCCAGATCGTATGGATAGTAGTTTTGACCGTTGACGAAAATAATTTCCTTGGCGCGCCCCACGATATAGAGCGCAGCCTCGTGGATCACACCCAGATCCCCCGTGTCGACCCAGCCGTCGGCATCGATGGCCGCCGCGGTAGCCTCAGGATCGCTGAAGTAGCCGCGCGTGACGCTCGGGCCGCGAATCAATATATGTCCGACCGTCTCATCGGCCAGCGGCGAGCGCGCATCGTCCGCGATCAACAATTCCGTGTTGGGCACGATATGCCCCACGCACATCACCTCGAGAGCGTCGCGCGCCTCGGGCGGATTGAGTTCAATCCGCGAACCCACACTCAAGCGGTGGCGGTTTACACGGATCCAGCGGAGGTCCGCGCCCAAGGGAGGAAAGCTCACCGCGAGGCAGGCCTCGGCCAGGCCGTACACCGGATACATCGCATGGCGCTTGAGGCCGGTGTAGGACAAGGCATTCAAGAATTCATTGCAGAGCGCCACCGAAATCGGCTCGGCGCCGTTGTAAATCGACCTGATCGAGGATAAGTCGGTATTTTCCAGGCGCCGGTCGCCCAAGACCTTTAAGAAATGCCGGTAGCCGAAATTCGGGGAGCAGGTGAGCGTCACGCGTTTTTTTGCGGCGGTCTGCAGCCACAAGAGCGGCCGGCGCACGAACAATTCGGTCGGCATGAGGTTGATATGCACGCGGTTCGCGAATTGCATCAGGTAAAAGCCGATCAGGCCCATGTCGTGCGTGAGCGGCATCCAGCTCAAGCTTATGTCCTGTTCGTTGTATTTCCCGACCGCAGCGGCGCCCTGTGTATTGGCCAGCAAATTCCCGTGCGTCAACATCACGCCCTTGGGCTCGCTGGTGGACCCGGATGAGAATTGAATGAAGGCCAGATCGCCCGGCGCCGGCCGCAGCAGTTTTCCGGCTTTCGAGATGTCCGTGATCGATTCCACCAGAAAGACCCGCGCTTTGAGTTGCGCAAACATTTCCGATTCACCCACTTGCGCGGCGAGTGCCGCCAAGCGCTCCAAGTTCTTGGCATCGGTGTAGATCAGGGGATTGCCGAGCTTGCGCGCGACCCTCAGCAGCTTGTGGCGGTGCTCGTCGCTGATACCGACCGCCAGCGGCACGGGCACGATGCCGCCGCAAACCGCCGCCCAAAAGCCGTCGAGAAACTGCTCGTTGTTGTTGAGGAAAATGATCATCTTGTCGCCGCGGCGCGCGCCGGCGGTTTGCAGGTGATGCAGAATCCCGAACGCGCGTGCATGAACATCCTTGTAGCTCACGCGCCGTTCGTTGTTCTCTCCTTCGACGTAAGTCACGCTGCGATCGACGCTTCGATTGGCCTCGAGAACGTCGACCAGAGTGGCGAAAGTGCTGAGCCTGTTGACATCGTTCATCGCGCTTCTACCGTCATCATGAGGTTGGATCGAGGCCGCAGATTGATTTGCGCCTCGAGTTCAATGGGTTCGTCGCTCGCCCTGCCCAAGCGGAAGCGGCGCATCATGGTACGCATGTGCACCAGCATTTCGTACATGGCGATGTTCTCGCCGATGCAGTGGCGCGGCCCCACCGCAAAGGGAATATAAGCGAACTTGTGGCGTTCGTCGGCATCGGCATCGGCAAACCGCTCCGGTCTGAACTCTTCGGCATCGCTCCAGAAGACCGGATGCCGATGCAATGTATAAGGGCTGATGAAGATATCGGTACGCGGCGCAATGCTGAAACCGCCGAGTTCGTCGGCTTCGATGGCGCGGCGCGTAATCAGCCAGCCCGGCGGATAGAGGCGCAAGCTCTCCTGCAAAACCTGGTGCGTGAAGGACATCGCTTCCGCTGCGCCCAGCCCGAGAGTTGCCTCAGCGCAGGTTGAGTCGGCCTCGGCGCGCAGCCGCTCCGCGGCCTCGGGGTGGCGGCTCACCAGATACCAGGTCCAGGTCAGCGCCGCGGCCGTGGTTTCGTGGCCGGCGACGATCAGCGTCAGTACCTCGTCAATCAGCTCCTTCTCCGCCATGGGCTCGCCCGTTTCCCGATCGCGTGTCAGCATGAACATGCTCAAGAAATCGAAATGCTCCTCCGGAGCGGTTGCCCGCTGCCGGATCAACTCACCCACCAAGCGTCCCAACGAGCGAAATTGGAACGCGAATTTCAAGTCGCGATTCGATTGTTTGGCGACCACCTCGAAGGGGTTGACACCCATCTGCCGCGCCAATTTCTCCAAATCGCTGCCGAATATGGACTTCAACACGATTTCAAGGGTCAACTCGCTGGTATCGCTCGAAATGTTGACGGGCTCGCCGCGCGCCGCGGAGGCTGCCCAGCGCTCCGCATAGCGCTCGTTGACCTCATTGATGAGCGCGCCGAACTGATCGATGACGCGCCGATGAAACGCAGGCTGCATCATGCGCCGTTGCCGGCGCCAAAACGCGCCTTCGCTGGTCATGATGCCGTTGCCGAGCAGGATCTTGACGCGATCCATGCCCTCGCCCTTGGTGTAGTTGCGGTGATTGGTCAGCAACACCCGCTTGATGTCGTCGGGATGATTGATGACGTAGTTGAACACGCCGCGGCCCGGCGCGAATACCCGGTAGATGTCGCCGAATCGGGCAAAGTAATCCTGCAAGCGGGCCAGCGATTCATCGCTGCCGCCAAGATCGAAGCCTTCTGCCGGTCCCGGCGGAATTGCCAATGTGTGCATCAGGGCATTGTAACTTAGGCGTTGCGCCGCACGGAGCGCTTCCCGACAATACGAGGCGTGCAGAAGCGAGAAGACAGCGGCCTTCGCAACACCATATACGATCAACAGACGCGCTCCGGCCGTCGCCTGACGAAGGGGCGCTTATGGCTGTACAAGATGGGTGCGCCGATCGCCCTTGGGCTCATGCGAGCGGTGTTCGGCTGGTGCAAAGTCGTGAGCGTCGGCGGCGGCGGGCACATCGGCGCGGCGCTTGCGCGCGCGCCGTCATTCATTCCAGTCTACTGGCATCAGCATCAATTGTTCTGCGCCAAGTTTCTGTTCGAGCAGCGCTCAACCGGCGTGAAGCTGGGTGTGCTGATCAGTCCATCCGTGGACGGCGAATTCGGCGCCATCATCGTTCGAGCCCTGGGCGGGGAGGTGATCCGCGGCTCCTCGACACATACCGGCGCGCGGGCGCTGCGCGATTTCTATCAGGCGCTGATGCACGAGGGTATTTCGCCGGTGATCGCACCCGACGGTCCGCGCGGGCCGCCGTGGAAATTCAAGCCCGGCGCGCTGTTGCTCGCGCAGCTGTCGCAACGGCCGCTCGTGCCGTTGAGTTACTGCGCTTCGCGCGCTTGGAAAATCGGCTGGGATCGATTCGTGATTCCAAAGTTTGGGGCGCGGATCGCGATCGTGATCGGCGAGCCTGTCTATGTTGCCAAGGGGCTCGATGCCGCAGCGTTGGAGCGACTGCAAGCCGATATGGAACAGAGGCTTGGATTGCTGTTCGAAGCGGCAAAAGCGGCGCTCGGGTGAGTCGGGCCGGCCTTTCGGGCTGGCGAAAGGCGCCAAATCCCGAAGCCCTATTAATACAATCGCTTAGCTTGTATTCCTTATAACTTATGCGAGAATCCGCCTGTATGTACGCCCCAGCGAATCCGAGGAACTGTGTGACGCATTCGCGTTTGGTGCCTGATTGAGTGGCAAACTATTGATCTACAACCGTTACTCTCTTGGGGCCAGTGAAGGCGCATGGCAATAGCACCAACCGATCCTCGCCACGCTGACCTCACTGCCTCGGACATATTGTCCCCGCAGACCTGGCCGAGGCGGGGCGCGCGACCCACCGTAGGCCTCGACGTAATTTGCACCAAGATTGCGGTCGATTTTCAAACGATGACCGCGCTCACCGCGCTCGACACGATTATTGTCAACTTGGAACTGCTGCGTGAAGCGACCCGGGTCGACACCGCATTCCATGTAGCGCTCGATCCTGAGCTTGGGGTCATCGGCGATGTGCAGGTTGCCCGCGGCATGCTGGCCACCGGCAATCCAGAACAGCTGCGCGGGCTGGCGCTGGACGAACTGCCTTGGCTGCATGCACGCTTGGCGCCGCTGCGGGTGTCGGAACTGCGCGATACCGGCGCTCCGCGCGATGACCAGGCCGACGATGCGGCCGTGTGGAATCACTTGGGCATCGGGTCGGTGCTGCTCATCGGCTACTCGATCAAAGGCCGCGCCGCCGGCCTGCTCGGCATTGCCAACGCGCGCCCGCGCGACAACTGGGACGTGCAGCTTCACCTGCTCATGAAGCTCGTGGGTTCGAGCCTTGCCACCGGCCTCGAGCGCATCGAGATCCAGCGTCACCTCGAAGATCTGGAAGAACGCAACGAGCTCGCCATCCACAGCGCCAACGATGGATTGTGGGATTTCGATACCCTCAACAACCGGGTCTATTTGTCGCCGCGCTGGAAAGCGATGTTGGGATACGACGAGAGCGACGTCGGGCAGGCGCCGGACTGGCGCACCCTGGTGCACTCGGACGACATGTCGCGCGTGCAAGCCGCCATCCGCGATCACGTCGCCGGCAAAACCCCGATTTTTGAAAGCTTGCATCGCATGCGTCACGCGACCGGCGAATGGCGCTGGGTGATCAGCCGCGCCAAGGCAAAGGTCGACGACAAAGGCCGATTGCTGCGCTTGGTGGGCGTCGAGTTGGACATCACGGAGCGCAAGCTGTACGAGGAAGCGCTGTTCCGCGAGAAGGAAAGCGCGCAGATCACGTTGCAGAGCATCGGCGACGGCGTCATCACCACCGACGCCAAAGGCGTCATCGACTATGTCAATCCGGTGGCCGAGGCGCTGACCGGATGGCGTCTGGAGGACAGCCAGGGCCGTGCGATCGAGGAGATCTTCCGGGCCTTCCACGAAGAGACCTGCGAACCTCTTGAGAATCCCTTGGCCGTCGCCATACGCCGCACGCGTTCGATCAAGTCGGTGCGGCCCATGCTGCTGATCCGCCGCGACGGCAATGAAATCTATGTGGAGAGCACGGCCTCGCCGATCCGCGACGGCAGCGGCGCGGTCTCCGGCGGCGTGCTGGTGTTCCACGACGTCAGCGAGGCGCGCGAGCTCAACCGGCGCTTGAGCTATCACGCGAGTCATGACGTGCTGACCGGCCTCGTGAATCGGCGCGAGTTCGAAAGCCGCATGGAGCGCGCGCTCAAGAGCGCCAAGGCGCGCGAGACTTCCTATGCGCTCTGCGTCCTCGATCTGGATCAGTTCAAAATCGTCAACGACACCTGCGGCCACAGCGCCGGCGATGCACTGCTCGGCCAGGTCGGCGCGCTGCTCAAATCCAAGGTCCGCTGGCGCGATACGCTGGCGCGGTTGGGCGGCGATGAGTTCGGCATCCTGCTCGAGAGCTGCTCGCTCGATGAGGCGATGCGCACCGCGGAGGCGCTGCGCGAGGCGGTGCGGAATTTCAAATTTACCTGGGAGGAGCGCACCTTCCGCCTGGGGGCCAGCATCGGCGTCGTGCCCATTTCGGCGGACAATGCCGACGTCGCCGCGGTCTTGAGCGCCGCCGATAGCGCCTGTCAGGCGGCCAAAGAGGCCGGCCGAAACCGCGTGCACAGCTTCGAAGAGAACGACATCGATCTCATGCGCCGCCGCCGCGAGATGCAATGGGCAGCGCGCATCAACAATGCGTTGGAAGAGGGCCGCTTCGAGCTCTTCCGGCAGACGATCATGCCGCTGCAGAAGGCCGAGACCGGCTCGCATTACGAGCTGCTGCTGCGCATGCGCGATGAAGCCGGCAAGATCGTCGGCCCGGATAACTTCATGACCGCGGCGGAGCGTTACGGCATCACGCCGAGCATCGATCGCTGGGTCATCGAAAATGCCTTCCGTTGGCTGGTCTCGGAGGCCGATGAGCGCGAAAAGCTCACCATGTGCTCCATCAACCTGTCCGGCCAGAGCTTGGGCGACGACAAGTTCCTGCCGTATGTCATCGATCAATTTCACCGCAGCGGCTTGGATGCCACCAAGATTTGTTTCGAGATCACGGAAACGGCGGCAATCGCGAGTTTCTCGCAAGCGAATCGCTTCATCCAGGCGCTCAAGGAACTGGGCTGCAAATTCGCGCTCGACGATTTCGGCACCGGCTTGTCCTCGTTCGGCTACTTGAAGCATTTCCCGGTCGACTTCCTGAAAATCGACGGCAGCTTCGTCAAAGAAATCCTGCACGACCCCATCGATCGAGAAATGGTGCGTTCGATCAACGAAATCGGCCATCTTACCGGCAAACAGACCATTGCCGAGTTCGCCGAGAATCAAGAAATCATCAACATGCTGCAGAGTCTGGGCGTCGACTACGCGCAAGGCTACGGCGTGTCGCAGCCGCAGCGCGTTCTGAAAGCCGCCAACAGCGCCTGATTCGAAGCGGCGGCGGCGCCTAAGCGCGCCATTCAAAGCGCATCGACAAATCCACGGCGCGGACGTGCTTGGTGATGCTGCCGACCGAAATGAAATCCACGCCCGTTTCAGCGATCGCGCGGATGGTCTCGGTGGTGATGCCGCCGGAGGCCTCGATTTTCAGCGGGCGCGTCGCCTTCGCGTTGAGCGCCACGCCTTCGCGCATGGCCGGCAGAGAGAAATTATCCAACATTGCAATATCGGCGCCCGAATCGATGGCGGCCTGCAATTGCGCCAAGTCCTCCACCTCGACTTCCACCGGTACCTTGGCCGCGCTGCGCTTTGCCGCGGCCACCGCCAGCTCGATGGAGCCGGCGGCCGCGATGTGATTCTCCTTGATGAGAATGCCGTCGAAGAGCCCCATGCGATGATTGTCGCCGCCGCCGACGCGCACCGCGTACTTCTGCGCCGTGCGCAATCCGGGAATGGTTTTGCGGGTATCCAACAGCCGGCAGCGGGTTCCCGACAGCAGCACCGCGTAGGCGTGAGCCGCTCCGGCCGTGGCGCTCAACAGTTGTAGAAAGTTAAGAGCGGTCCGCTCGGCGGTCAGCAGTGCGCGGGCCGGCCCATCGACCCTGAACAAGACCTGATCGGCCTCGACGGCGTCGCCTTCGGCGGCGCGCCAATCGAATTTCACGCGCGCATCAACTTGTCTGAAGGTCGCCTCGACGTAAGGGATGCCGCAAACGATCGCGGCCTCGCGGGTGATCACCGTGGCGCGGCCGGCCTTTTCCGGCGGAATCAGCGCAGCGGTGAGATCGCCGCCATGAACATCCTCTGCGAGCGCCGCCGCCACCTGCCGTGGCAAGTCGGCCGGAACAGGCACCGTCGGCGGCACGGGGCGCATCAGCGGTGCCGCACCCACAGGCTAGAAGGGCAGGCCGTGCATCGGTCCGATCATGCACATCAGCATGGGTACGGACAGCAAAAAGTTCATGCGCGAGGCATACAGAGCCACCTTGCGGCCCTTGGCTTTTTGCTCATCGGTCGCCGGGACAATTCCCAAAATCTTTTTCTGGTTGGGCCAGATGAGCCCCCATACATTGAACAGCATGATGGTGCCGAGCCACGCGCCGATTCCAATGATCAGGTTGGGCCGCGAGAAGGTATGATCGAGAAGGGTCAAGGTAAAGGCGCTCAGGAAGCGGCCGGGTGTTTGCGACAGCAACCACGCGCCCAAGATCCACGTGGCGAGGGCAGACCATCGAAACCACAGCAGCGCGCGCGGTGCGATGTATTTGTTGACGCCGGCGCCGCCCGGACCGCCCTTGTCGGCGGCCGCCACGGCCATTGCGGGTGTCTGTACGGCATTGAAGTAGTACAAGAGGCCGATCCAGAAGATGCCGGCAAAGATGTGCAGCCAACGGATTAGGGCAGCCAGTGTGATGGAGTTGAATGTGAGGCCGCCTTCCACCAGGGCAGCGATCGCCACTGCGAGCACGAATCCAATGATTAGAGGCCATTTGACGGTGTTTAACGGGTTCATGCGATTCCCCTCCCAATGTTGTGCGTCGGATCCCGCCACGGCGTTTAGGATCGTGCGTTGCGGCAGGCCTGGAAGAATAGGGGACTGACCCCAATAATTCAACGATGCCCGGCCCCTAAAGGACCCTGCCGCCCCGCGTCATATGACGTTTGGTACAATCGGCAGGGGGTTTGGGCGAAGCGCGCGAGCGTACCGATCATGCATAACGTGGAGATTGTCTACTATGGACGCGATTGAACGAATCAAGAGCCAGCTATCCGCCGCCCCGGTGGTGCTTTACATGAAGGGTACCCCCGATTTCCCGCAATGCGGTTTCTCGGCCCAAACCGTGGGTGCTCTGCGGGCCTGCAAGGCGCAGTTCGCACACATCAACATCTTTGAGGATCCTGAAGTGCGGGAGGCGCTCAAGACCTATTCGAAATGGCCGACCTTTCCACAGCTGTACGTCAATGGCGAGCTTGTGGGCGGGTGCGACATCACGCTGGAGATGTATCAGAGCGGAGAACTGAAGCAGCTGCTGGCCGAGGCCGGGGCCGTCGCCGCTTAAGGGTCCTTCAAGGGTCGAGCTCGACCTCGAGCGGGCCCATCGCGGCCAGGCGCCTGCGGCCGGCGTCGAACACGCCCTGAAATTGATTGCACACGATGCAGAAGAGGTCGGCGGTGCGCTCGGCGTCGTAGGCGGCGGAGTGCGCTGAAGAAGTGTCCCATTCCAGGCCCGCCGCGAGCGTCGCCCGCATCAACACCGTTTGCCCGAAAGCGATGCCGCCGAGCGTGGCGGTATCGAAACTGGAAAATGGATGGAAAGGATTGCGCTTCACCTGCGCGCGCGCAACCGCCGCGTTCAGAAAATTCAAATCGAAGGATGCATTGTGGCCGACCAATACGGCCCGCGTGCAGTCCGCGGTCCGGATGGCGGTCCGGACCTCTTTGAAGATGCGCTGCAAGGCGTCTTCCTCGCCGATGGCCGGACGCAGCGGGTGATGCGGGTCGATGCCCGTGACGGCCATCGATGCCGGTTCCAAATTGGCGCCGGGAAACGGAATGACGTGGTAGCGGTGCGTCTCGCCGCGCGCCAGCGTACCGTCGCTGCGCATCTCGATGAGCACTGCAGCGATTTCCAGCAGCGCGTCCGTTTGGCAGTTGAAGCCGCCGGTTTCGACATCGATGACCACGGGCAGAAATCCCCGGAAGCGCGTGGCCAGTGTAATGGGCGGAATTTGCGGCATGCTCAAGTTGAAACCAGGCGCCAGCCGAGCGGCTCGCCGGCGCGGTAGGGGACCAAGGTGCCACCGCCAAATGGGTATTTTTCGGGCGCTATCCACGGTTCTTTCAGCAGCGTAATGGTCTCCGGGTGGCGCGGCAGGCCATAGAAGTCGGCGCCGAAATGAGCGGCAAATCCTTCGAGCCGATCGAGCTTGCCCGCGGAATCGAACGCCTCCGCGTAGAGTTCGATGGCGGCGTGCGCGGTGAACATGCCGGCGCAACCGCAGGCGCTTTCCTTGGCGCCGTTTTCATGCGGTGCACTGTCGGTGCCGAGAAAAAAGCGCGGATTGCCGCTGGTCGCCGCGCCGAGCAACGCTTGCCGATCTCGTTCGCGCTTGAGGATCGGCAGGCAGTAGTAATGGGGGCGGAGGCCGCCCGAGAAAATCGCGTTGCGATTGTGCAATAAGTGCTGCGGGGTGATGGTCGCTGCGAGCCCGCGCCTCGCGGTACTGACGAATTCCACGGCTCGCTCCGTCGTAATATGCTCGAGCACCACTTGTAAGGCCGGAAAGCGTTCGAGCAGGGGCGCAAGCACGGTGTCGATGAAATGCACTTCGCGATCGAACACATCGACATCGGGCTGCGGCGACTCGCCATGCACAAGGAGCCGCATGCCGAGCTTCTCCATGCGGGCCAGAACGGTGTGCACATGCTTGATATCGGTGACGCCCGAATCCGAATGCGTGGTGGCTCCCGCGGGATACAGCTTTACGCCATGGATGAAGCCTGAAGCTTTGGCGCGGTCGATTTCGTCGGCGGACGTGCCGTCGGCGAGGTACAAGGTGAGCAGCGGCTCGAAGCGGCTTGCCTTTGGCAGTGCGGCGAGAATGCGTTGACGGTAGGCGCGCGCCAATTCCGTCGTGGTGATGGCCGGCTTGAGATTCGGCATCACTATGGCGCGCCCGAAGCGTTCCGCGGTGAAATGCGCGACCGATTGCAATGCCGCGCCATCTCGCAAGTGTACATGCCAGTCATCCGGCCGCTGAATGCGCAGGGTGTGCATCAGGCTCTCGCCGCTGCCGCGGGCCAGCCGCTGCGCAACAGCTCGAGCGTATAGCGCACGCCGAATCCGGTGATTTCCGTGGCGATGTGCGCCAGCCCGCCGTGGCGCGTGCCGGCCGCGAGGTCAAGATGCAGCCACGGGATATCGCTCGGCACAAATCGGCTCAGGAAGCGTGCGGCCAAGATGTGATCGCCCTTGCCGTCGGCGGCACACTGCAGCACATCGGCGACGGTGCTCTCGATGTCCGTGTCGTAATCGCTGTCCATCGGAAAACACCAGACGCGCTCGCCGCTGCCCGCGCCGGCTCTCTCGATCAAATCGCGCAGCCCGGGGCGATTGGTGAATGCGCCGCTGTAGCGCTCAGTGAGCGCATGGATGCAGGCGCCCGTGAGCGTTGCGTAGTCGATGATGGCGCGCGGCCTCTTGGCGGAGGCCAGGCATAGCGCATCGGCCAGCACCATCCGTCCCTCGGCATCGGTATGGATGACCTGAATCGTCGTGCCGTTTGCCGCCTGCACCACATCCTGTGGCTTGTAGGCGAGCGGACCGATGCGGTTTTCCGTGATCGCCAGCCAACAATCGACCGCAAGCGGCGAACGCAGCGCGTGCAGCGCATACAGGCTGCCGAGGGCCACGGCGCTGCCCTCCATGTCGGTGTGCATGTCCAGCATGCTTTTGTGGGCCTTCAAATTCGTGCCGCCGGTGTCGAAGCAAATACCCTTGCCTACCAAGCTGACGTCGGGAGCTTTGGCGCCGCGGGGCCGATAAGACACGGTGGCGATGCCCGCGTCGCGGCGTCCGTTGCCGCGCGAAACGGCGAGAAACGCGCCGCACCCCAAGCGCTTCAGCTGCGCTTCCCCATAGAATTTGAAACGAAGCTTCAGGCGCTCGGCAAGTTGCCGGATGAGGCTGCGATAGCCGCCGGCGTCCAGCGTATTCGGCGGCAGCGCAGTAAGCCATCGGGCGAGATTGTTGCCGGCGGCCGTGGCCAGCGTCAAATCCAGCTCCTGCAACTTTCCGCGCCGCCCGAGGTCTATACGAATGAGCCGCGCAGCCGATTTGGGCTTGCTTTTGAAGCTGGCGAAGCGAAAGGCGGCTGCTTCGAGAGCCGCGATGACGGTATTGAAGGTGGCGTCGGCGGCGGCCGGCTCGCATCCCTGCTGCCATACCAGCAATGCTTTCGGATCGCCGTCGAGCGCGCTGCGGGCGAGTTTGCCGGCGGCTTGCAATCGGTCGAATGTGCTGGCCTCGTTGGCAAGGCAGGCGACCACGAGCAGCGTCTGCGCCTGTGGTCCAACGCGCAAATGGAAGGTGTCGCCGGCCTTTCGAATCTTGCGATCGTGCAACGCGCGCAGCGTGGTTCCGTAGGGCAGGGCGTTCCAATCGACCGCAGAGGGCGTCAGCGGCAGAAACAGCAATGCGCTGTCGTATCGCGCGAGGATTGATGGTGTGAGCCGCGAAGCCGTTTGGCGCACGGGCACGAGTAGACGGTCTAGGGGTAAGCGAGTCGGCATGTCTTAAAACCGCAAAGGTATCGCGACCTTATCCCTTGCTTGACCGTGAAAAACCAAACCCCGAAGATAGTGCGGGTAAACAACGTAGTGGCAGTGGGCGCAGGGGCGCTGTAACGTGCCTGCCATCTTAACAGGACACGTGGGTCTATGACGCAACAATCGCCGTTCGAAGATATCGATCCGACCGAAACCCAAGAATGGCTTGAATCCATCGATTCGGTGATGCGCGCCCAGGGCCCGCAACGCGCGCATTTTTTGCTGGAAAAACTGGTGGACTTCACGCGCCGGTCGGGCGCGTATCTGCCGTTCAAGCCGAACACCGCGTATCTCAATACCATTTCAAAGGCGCAGGAACCGGAGTATCCGGGCGATCGATCCCTGGAACGGCGCAATGAAGCGTACATACGCTGGAATGCGCTCGCGATGGTGGTGCAGGCCAATCGCACGAACTCCGAGTATGGCGGCCATATCGCAAGCTACGCATCCGCGGCAACACTCTACGAGGTCGGCTTCAATCATTTCTGGCGGGCGCGCAGCGCCGCCCATCCGGGCGATATGATTTTCATGCAAGGACATTCGAGTCCGGGCATCTATGCGCGCGCATACCTGGAAGGCCGCTTGGACGAGAGCCAGCTGCAAAGGTTTCGTCAGGAGGTGCGGGGCGGCGGCTTGTCATCCTATCCGCATCCCTGGCTGATGCCGGATTTCTGGCAATTTCCCACCGTGTCGATGGGCTTGGGTCCGATGATGGCGATTTTTCAAGCGCGCTTTCTGCGCTACCTCGAGCATCGCGGCATCGTCGCGCCGTCGGACCGCAAGGTTTGGGCATTCTTGGGCGACGGAGAAATGGACGAACCCGAGTCGATGGGAGCGCTCACCATGCCGGTGCGCGAGAAGCTCGACAATCTCATTTTCGTGATCAATTGCAATCTGCAGCGGCTCGACGGACCGGTGCGCGGCAACGGCAAGATCATTCAAGAACTCGAAGCCGCATTCCTGGGCGCAGGGTGGAACGTCATCAAGGTGTTGTGGGGCAGCCGTTGGGATCCGTTGTTGGAGCGCGATCAAAAGGGGTTTCTCAAGCGCGTGATGGAAGAATGCGTGGACGGCGAGTATCAGAACTTCAAGTCCAAGGGCGGGGCTTACACGCGCGAGCATTTTTTCGGCAAATATCCCGAACTCAAGGAGATGGTCGCCAACATGTCGGATGAGGAGATCTGGCATTTGAACCGCGGCGGCCATGATCCGCAAAAAGTCTACGCCGCGTACGCATCCGCGATGGCCCACGCAGGCGCCCCGACCGTGATCTTGGCAAAGACCGTCAAGGGCTTCGGCATGGGCAAGGCGGGCGAGGGACTGAACTCCACGCATCAACAGAAGAAACTCACCGACGATAATCTCAAGGAAGTACGCGATCGGTTCAATATCCAAATTACCGATGAGGAAATCGCCGGCTTGTCGTTCAGGAAGCCGGGCGAGGACAGCGAAGAGATGCGCTATTTGCAGGAGCGGCGCACTGCGCTCGGCGGTTATCTGCCGGCGCGCAGCTCAATAGCTCCGCCCCTGGTGGTGCCGCCCATCGAAGCCTTCAGCGCGCTGCTCGAGGGAACGGGCGATCGCGAAATATCGACCACCATGGCGTTGGTGCGCATGATGACCACGCTGGTCAAGGACAAGAACATCGGCAAGCACGTCGTGCCCATCGTGCCCGACGAGGCGCGAACCTTCGGCATGGAGGGCATGTTTCGGCAAGTCGGCATTTATTCTTCCGTCGGACAGCTGTACACGCCGCAGGATGCCGATCAGCTCATGTTTTATCGCGAAGACAAGCAGGGCCAGATCATTGAGGAGGGCATCAACGAAGCCGGAAGCATGTGTTCGTGGATTGCCGCGGCCACGGCCTACTCGAACCACGGCGTCGGCATGGTGCCGTTCTATATTTATTATTCGATGTTCGGCTTCCAACGGGTCGGCGACTTTATTTGGGCGGCGGGCGACAGCCAGGCGCGCGGATTCCTGGTGGGCGGCACCGCCGGCCGCACCACGCTGGCGGGCGAAGGCTTGCAGCATCAGGACGGGCACAGCCAGCTGGTGGCGACGACCGTGCCGAATTGCGTGGCCTATGATCCTGCCTACGCATATGAATTGGCGGTGATCGTGCAGGACGGGCTGCGCCGCATGTATCAAGAGCAGGAAAGCATTTTCTACTACATCACCGTCATGAATGAGAACTACGCGCATCCCGCCATGCCGGCCGGCGTGGCGCCGGGCATCTTGAGCGGCATGTATCTGCTGAAGATCGGCGGACGCGGCAAGGTACGGGTAACCCTGTTCGGCTCCGGCACGATCTTGCGCGAAGTGCTGGCGGCGGCCGAACTGCTCGAGAAAAACTACGGCGTGCCGGCCGATGTCTACTCGGTGACGAGCTACAGCGAACTGCGCAAGAACGCGCTCGCGGTCGAGCGCTGGAACATGCTGCATCCGACCGAGCCGCGCAAGCCGACTTATATCGAGCAGGTGCTGGCCGAGCGCGAAGGCCCCTTCGTCGCCGCCACCGATTACATGAAGACCGTTGCGGATCAAATTCGGCAATGGGTGCCGGGAGCCTTTACGGCATTGGGAACCGATGGGTTTGGCCGCAGCGACTCGCGTGCGGAACTGCGCCGCTTCTTTGAAGTGGACCGCCACTATGTAGCGGTCGCTGCGCTGAAGGCACTGTCGGACGAGGGCAAGATCGACCGGCACACGGTGAGCAAGGCGATGCAGACTTTCGGCATCGATCCGGAAAAATCCAATCCGGTGTCGGTATAGTCGATCATGGCAAGTCCAATCGAAGTCAAGGTTCCCGACATCGGCGGGTTCAAAGACGTCAGCGTCATCGACGTGCTGGTGAAGGACGGTCAGCAGATCGACAAAGAAACGCCGCTGGTCACCATCGAAACGGAAAAGGCCGCCATGGATGTGCCGGCTCCTGCTGCGGGCAAGATTGCGCAGGTAAAGCTCAAGACCGGCGATAAGGTTTCCGAAGGCTCGGTGATCCTGTTGCTCGAGCCGGCAGCGGCCGAAGCTACAGCCACCGAAAAAGACACGGCAACACCGCCTGCCGCGGCCACCGCCCCAGCGGCCAACGCCGTCACGGCCGCGACGCCTGGAGCTGCCGCGGCACCGGCGCCGGCGCAGAAACAGGAGCCCGCTGCCGCGGCGCCCGCTGCTGCGGCGCCGGCACGCGCCCCTGCGCCGAGCCCGGCACAGGCACGACCGCAGCAGGCACGCCCGGCGATGGATGAGAAGGCATTCTCGAGAGCACATGCCAGTCCGTCGGTGCGCAAGTTTGCGCGTGAACTGGGCGCTGACTTGGGCAAAGTTCAAGGGACAGGCGTCAAGGGCCGCATCACCCAGGACGACGTCAAGGCGCACGTCAAGGGATTGTTGGCGGCGGCCGCGACCGCTGCTCCGGCGTCGCCGCTGCCGCGCGTGCCGGTGGTTGATTTTGCGCACTTCGGAGCGGTCGAGGTCAAGCCGCTCTCCCGCATACAGAAAATCTCCGGCGCACGTTTGCAAGCAAGCTGGCTGAACCTGCCGCATGTGACTCAACACGAGGATGCGGATATCACCGACCTCGAAGCGGCACGCGGTGCGCTCAAGGGCAAGGCGGAGCAGGAGCAGGTGCGGCTGACGCCACTGGTGTTCATCATCAAGGCCTGCATCCTGGCCTTGCGGCAGTTCCCCAGATTCAATGCGTCATTGGACGAGAGCGGCGAAAATCTGGTCTTCAAGAAGTATTTCAACATTGGCTTCGCCGCGGACACGCCGAACGGGCTGGTGGTGCCGGTAATTCCGAACGCCGATCAGTTGAGCATTTACGATACCGCGCGGGCGCTCGCTTCATTGTCGGAGAAGGCGCGCAGCGGAAAATTGAAGGCCACCGAAATGCAAGGCGGCTGCTTTACGATTTCGAGTTTGGGCGGAATCGGCGGCACCTACTTCACGCCCATCATCAACGCGCCGGAGGTCGCTGTCCTCGGCGTATCGCGATCCACTCAAAAGCCGGTGTACGAACGCGGCGCCTTCGTACCGCGGCTCATGCTGCCGTTGTCGTTGTCCTACGATCATCGCGTCATCGACGGCGCCGAAGCGGCTCGTTTCGTGGTGTTTCTGGCAAAAACGCTCGGTGATGTAAAGGCGCTGCTATGAGCGCGGTCGAGGTGCGCGTTCCCGATCTCGGCGACGTCAAAGGCGTCACTGTCCTCGACGTGCTCGTCAAGCCGGGCGCCAAGGTTGCCGTTGAGGATCCGCTGATTTCGCTCGAATCCGACAAAGCGGCGATGGACGTGCCCTCGCCGGTGAGCGGCGTGATCCAATCGATCGAAATCAAGAAGGGCGCCGAAGTCACGTCGGGCACCTTGATCTGCATGGTGGAGGCTGACGCCGCATCTCCCGCGAAAGCCGACAAGCCTGCAGCCACCGCATCGGCAACGGCGGAACCCAAGGACACGCCGGCCGGCAAGCCCGAGGTCAAGGCCGCGACCGCAGCGCCCGCCGGCGCGGTCGATTTGCTGGTGCTCGGGGCCGGTGTCGGCGGTTATACGGCGGCGTTTCGTGCGGCGGACTTAGGTCTCAAGGTGACGCTGATCGAGCGTTGGCCAATGCTGGGCGGCGTCTGCCTGAACGTGGGCTGCATTCCGTCCAAGGCGCTGTTGCATGCTGCGAAGGTGATCGAGGATGCGGCCGACATGGCGGCCAACGGCATCGTCTTTGGCGCTCCACGAATTGACCGGGATTTGCTGCGCACGTGGAAAAACAAGGTTGTCACCCGCTTGACCAATGGGCTCATGTTGTTGGCGAAGCAGCGCAAGGTCGCCGTCATTCAGGGCGAAGCGAAGTTCGTCGGGCCGCATTCCCTTGACGTCAAAGGCGAGGGCGGCACGCGTCGCGTGGATTTCAAGCAATGCATCATTGCCGCCGGGTCCGAATCGGCGCCGTTGCCGGGGCTCCCCGATGATCCGCGGGTCATCGACTCGGGCGGCGCATTGGAATTGCCGGTGGATTGCAAACGCTTGCTGGTGATCGGCGGCGGCATCATCGGCCTGGAGATGGCCTGTGTCTACGATGCCCTCGGAGTGCAGGTGTCGGTGGTGGAATTGAGCGACGGCCTCATGCCGGGAACCGATCGCGACCTGGTACGGCCGCTGCAGAAGCGCATCGAAAAGCGCTACGAGAAGATTTTATTGAAAACCAAGGTCGCCAAGCTCGAAGCGCTTCCGGAAGGGCTGCGCGCGACCTACGACGGCCCCGATTCTCCGCAATCGCAGATGTTTGACCGTGTCTTGGTGGCGGTGGGCCGCAGTGCGAACGGCAACGCCATCGATGCCGCCGCGGCGGGTGTGAAGGTCAGCAGCCGCGGCCTCATTGATGTCGACCGGCAAATGCGCACCAACGTGGCGCATATTTTTGCGATCGGCGACATCGTCGGTGCACCGATGTTGGCGCATAAGGCGAGCCATCAAGGGAAAGTTGCCGCCGAGGTCGCGGCCGGGCACAAGGCCTCGTTCGACGCGCGCTGCATTCCTGCCGTTGCCTATACCGACCCTGAAATTGCCTGGGCGGGTCTCACCGAAACCGATGCCAAAGCGGGCGGCATCCAGTACGGCAAGGGCACGTTTCCTTGGGCTGCCAGCGGGCGATCGCTGGCATTGAATCGAGACGACGGCTTCACCAAGCTGCTGTTCGACAAGGAGACCCACCGTATCCTGGGCGCCGGCATCGTGGGTACCAATGCCGGCGACCTGATTGCCGAAGTTGCGTTGGCGATCGAGATGGGAGCCGATGCGGCCGATATCGGCTTGACCATTCATCCACATCCGACCCTGTCGGAAACGGTCGCTTTTGCCGCGGAAGCTTTCGACGGAACCCTGACCGATCTCTACATACCCAAGCGATAGCATGGCAAGAAGCGCCGTTTTGCCGATCCTGCTTGCGGTCTTGCTGGGCGCCGGCGCGCCCGTGCTTGCGGATGATGCCTGCGTGGATTTCAAGTGGGACGTGTCGCGCGAGCGCGCGCTGTTCGCTGGGCCTGCGACGCCGTTGACGGCGGCGGCGGACGCGAAGTCCGCACCGGTGCTGCTGCTCAATCATCTGTACGAGGTGAAGCTGAAGCCGCAAGAGGAAGTCGCATTCGCGGCCACGCCGGGTAAGAAAAATCCACGCACGGGTTCCCATGCCGGTTTGCTGACCTTCAAAATCCCGTCGAGCGGCAGCTATCGCGTTGCCATCGACATGCCTTTCTACATCGACGTGGTGTCGAATGGCGCGCTGCTGGCCGCGACCGATTTCCAAGGTCAGCGCGGCTGCAGTTCACCGCATAAGATCGTGGAGTTTGACCTGCTGGGGACTCGCCCGTTCTTTTTGCAGCTGAGCAACGCCGAACCAGACAGCTTGCGGTTGACCATCACCGCCACGCCTGCCCGAAAATTATGACTGTGCGCCGCGGGCGCGGTTCGATTTGAGGCGCGCCGCCTAAGGCCGGTCCGGCGGCGAAATGCGGTTCGCGGAAATCGCCTGGGGCGGCGCGTCGATGCAGCGCTTGATAAATGCCGTCCTGTCGGCGCCGACCAGCTTGTGCGTCCTGGCCTCCTTGAGGCAGGCGGTGCGCTTGGCATGCCGTGCGGCGGCCTCGTTGGCGACCTGGGTGGCACTAGGCGGCGTCGCGGCGGGGGCAGATGCCTGCGGCGCTGCCGCGTGCGCGGCCAGCACCGCTAGACAGAGGCAAAGGGCGCTCGCCGAAAATACAAGGCGCATGACTGATTCCTTGGGCGGCAGTGGGTTGCCGGCAAACCAGCATAGCGATGCACTTCCGGCGCTCCGATGACGCGCGCATGAAGCTTCCTTAACGTTGGTGCTTGCCGGCTAGCGGGCGGTCAAACGATCGCGTGCCAGCTTGAGGTAGTGCTGCTCGTCCGGCCCGCGGCCTTCGCGCTGCGCCGTCCACAACTCCTCTCCCAGGGCCTCCATGAGCATATGTTCGGCACGATGCCGGTCCCCGAACCGGGTCTGCATCTCGCGTAGCAAATCGCGGATTCCCGGCGGACGATCAATGCTCGCTTGCTCGCGCACCGCCAGATGCAGGCCCATGTGTAAAAACGGATTTTCGGCGGTGCCTGCGGTATTGGGTTCGAACTCGAGTGCGCTGCCGGCATCTGCGACCACAGGCTGGTACTCGGGATGCACGCTGATCACATCGGCGATCTGCGCTTCGAGCGCAGTCAACGGCGAACGCGCGGCATGCTTGGCCCAGGCTTCGGCGTAGGCAAGCCGCAGCTGGTCGCGGGAATGGCTGCTGAAAACGCTCATGCGCGTGTCTTGTGCCGGTACTCGCAAAGATCCGCGATGATGCATTCCGGACAGGCGGGCCGTCGAGCCTTGCAAACATAGCGGCCGTGGAGGATCAGCCAGTGATGTGCATCGAGGAGGAACTCCGGCGGTACGAATTTCAGCAACTTGTCCTCGACTTCGCGCACTGTTTTGCCGGGCGCGATCCCGGTGCGGTTCGCGACCCGAAAGATGTGAGTATCCACCGCTATGGTCGGGTGGCCGAATGCCGTATTGAGGATCACGTTGGCCGTCTTGCGGCCGACGCCGGGCAGTTCCTCGAGGGCCTCGCGGGTGGTCGGGACTTCGCCGCCGTGGCGTTCCAAGAGCAGCCGCGACATGGCGATGATGTTCTTGGCCTTGGCATTGTAGAGGCCGATCGACTTGATGTATTTCGACAGGCCTTTGACGCCTAGTGCGCGCATCGCAGCGGGTGCGTTCGCCGCGCGGAATAATTCTGCGGTTGCCTTGTTCACGCTCTTGTCGGTTGCCTGCGCGGACAGAATGACCGCCACGAGCAGCTCGAACGCGGATTGATAGATCAATTCCGTGCGCGGCTGCGGGTTGGCCACAGCCAAGCGGCCAAAGATTGCCTGACGCTTTCGTGTATTCACTTCAAGGCCTCGGACGCAGCGCCGCAGCCGCCTTTTTGGCATCGAGCTGCCGCTGCCGTTCCACGGCTTGATCCGTGAGGCGGGCGGTGTGGACCGCGTAGCGCTCGCGATTCAGCAATGGCTGGTTGGCGTGCTCGGCAGCGGGCCGCATCTCGATGCAGTCGACGGGACACGGCGTCAAGCACAATTCACACCCCGTGCAGCGATCGGCGAGTACGGTGTGCATGAATTTTTGCGCGCCCACGATGGCATCGACAGGGCAGGGCGCCAAGCAGCGGGCGCAGCCGATGCAGCGTGCTTCATCGATGCAGGCGAGCCGCGGCGGCGATTCGACCCCATGCGTCGGATTCAAGGGCAGCGCCGGCCGGTTGAGCAGGCGCGCGAGCGCGTCAATCGTCGCCTGACCGCCCGGCGGGCACTGATTGATTTGCGCCTCGCCCGCGGCGATTGCCGCCGCGTACGGGGCACAACCGGAATATCCGCAGCGTGTGCATTGGGTCTGGGGCAGCAATGCATCGATGCGCGCCGCCACCTCCGGCGCTGCCGCGTCGCTCATGTCATTTAACGCGCATACCGGGTGCCGCTCCGGAATCCGGCGACAAAGCAAAAATCTCGCTGCCGCCGGGTCCCGCGGCCAACATCATTCCCTCCGAGGTGCCAAAGCGCATTTTGCGCGGCTCCAAATTGGCGACCACGACAATGAGCCGTCCTGCCAAGGTCTGCGGATCGTATGCGGCGCGGATGCCGGCGAAGATCTCGCGCTCGCCCAACTCACCCACGTCGATGCGCAGCTTGAGCAGCTTGTCCGCTCCGTTGATGAATTCGGCACTCAAGATCTTGGCCACCCGCAAGTCGATGCGCAAAAAATCATCGATCGAGATCAAATTTCCTTCGACCGACGCGGCGGCCGCCAGGGTCGCGGTGTCGGATGCGCCCCCGTTGCCAAGCGCGGGTGCCGCGGCCGACGCGCTTGCAGAGGCGGCCATGGGCGTCTCGGGCTCGATCAAGCGCGCCACGGCTTTGGGATCAAGCCGGACGGCCAGCGGCTCATACACATTGATGCCCGTGGCGAGCAGCGGCTTCGCGGCGGCAGCCCAGGTCCATGCCGGCTCTTGGAAAAATGCGCAGGTCCGGGCGGCCATGGTGGGCAACACCGGCTCTAGGTAAATCATCGACACGCGAAAGAGATTCAGCGCTTGCGTGCAAACGCTCTGCACCTCGGCGGCGTTTTTCGGGTCCTTGGCGAGCATCCAGGGTTTGCGTGAATCGACGTACTGATTGGCACGGTCGCACAGTGCCATGATGTCGCGAACGGCAGCCGCGGTGTCGCGCGCTTCATAGCTTTTCGCGATGGCCTCGCCGGCGGCAACGAATTGCGCGAACAGATCCGGATCGGGCAGGCTGTGCGCCAATTGGCCGCCGGAGGTGCGCGTAATGAAGCCCGCGCAGCGGCTGGCGATGTTGACGAGCTTTCCGACGATCTCGGAATTCAGGCGCGTGGCAAACTCATCCAGGTTCATATCCATGTCGTCGATGCCGGGCCCTAATTTGGCGGCAAAATAGTAGCGCAGGTATTCAGCCGGAAAGCTCTGCAGGTACTTGCGCGCGGTGATGAAGGTGCCGCGCGACTTCGACATCTTCTGGCCGTTGATGGTGAGAAAACCGTGCGCATGCACGGCAGTGGGCCGGCGCATTTGGGACGCCTGCAGCACTGCCGGCCAAAACAACGTGTGGAAGTACAGGATGTCCTTGCCGATGAAGTGATGCAGCTCAGCACTGGAGTCGGGCGCGAAGAAATCATCGAACTTCAAGCCGCTGCGGGCACACAACTGCGTGAAGCTCGCGAGATAGCCGATCGGCGCGTCAAACCACACGTAAAAGTACTTGCCGGGCGCATCGGGGATTTCGAAGCCGAAGTAGGGGGAATCGCGCGAGATGTCCCAGTCCCTAAGGCCCTGCGAGAACCATTCATCGAGCTTGCGCACGACGCTTTCCTGCACCGCGCCGCTGCGCACCCATGCGCTCAAGGGCTTCTCAAAGGCGCTCAAGCGGAAGAAATAGTGTTCGGATTCCCGCCACACCGGCGTCGTGCCGCTGACCACGGAGACCGGATTGTTGAGGTCTGCCGGGGTATAGGTCGAGCCGCAGTTCTCGCAGGAATCGCCATACTGATCGGGCGTCGCGCAAACCGGGCAAATGCCCTTCACGTAGCGATCCGGCAGGAACATCTTGGCCGAATCGTCATAGGCTTGGCGCACGCTGCGCTTGTCGATGTATCCGGCGCCCCGCTGCATCAGGTACATCCGATCGCACAGGGCCTCGTTCTCGGCCGAGTGCGTCGAGCCAAAGTTGTCCATGCCGATCAACATGTCGTTAAGATCGCGCTGATGCTCGGTGTTCACCTGGGCAATGAGCCGTTCGGGAGCGATTCCTTCCGATTGCGCCTTGAGCATGATGGGCGTGCCGTGCGTATCATCCGCGCATACGTAGTAGCACTCATTGCCGCGCAGCTTCTGAAACCGAACCCAAATGTCGGTCAGAATCATTTCGAGGATGTGGCCCAAGTGCAGCGAGCCATTGGCGTAGGGCAGTGCGCTGGTAACCAAGATTCGGCGTCGATGAGTCATGCCAAATTATGCCATGACGGGGACGGGCGGTCGCGGCGGCGGCCATCGCCGCGGGGTGAGATTCTTGACGAGCGCCGCTAGGATGCTTCGCGGAACTGCTCGAATTTGGATTTGTTGATGGCCTTTTTGAAGGCTTCCTTACCGGAAATCTGCCGTGATTCGAGCAGTGACTGGATAGCCGTGTCCATCAGGCGCATGCCGGTGGCGGCGCCGCTTTGCATGGCATTTTCAAGCTGGTCCATCTTGCCTTGACGGATCAGATTGGCCACCGCAGGGGTGTTGATCAGGATTTCCAGTGCCGCAACACGGCCTTGTTTGTCGGCTTTCTGAATCAGCTGCTGCGATACCACGCCGCGCAAGCTGGTCGAGAGCATGGTGCGCACGTGCGGCTGCTTGTCGGCGGGAAAGGCGTTCACCAACCGATCGACGGTGGGCGCGGCGCCGTTGGTATGCAGCGTCGCCATCACCAGAATGCCCATTTCCGCGGCTGTGACCGCGATGCTCATGGTTTCCAGGTCGCGAAGTTCGCCGACCAGAATCACGTCCGGATCTTCGCGCAGGGCGGAATTCAGCGCGGATGCGAAGGATGCGGCATGCACGCCGATTTCGCGCTGGCTGATGAGGCAGCTCTTACGCGGATGCACGAACTCGATCGGATCCTCGATGGTGAGGATGTGGCCCTTCTCGCGCCGGTTGATGTCATCGATCATCGCGGCAAGAGTCGTGGACTTGCCGGACCCGGTTTTTCCCGTGACGAGGATCAGGCCGCTGTTGATCTTGCACATGTCCATCACGGCCGGCGGGAGCTTGAGTTCTTCGGCGGTTTTGGCGCTGGAAGGAATGGCCCGGAACACCGCTCCCATGCCGTTGAGTTGCCGCATGACGTTGACGCGAAAGCGCGCTACGTTGGGGATGGCGTAGGCAAAGTCGGTGCCGTCTTTCTCCTCGAACCGCTCCATCGCCAGCTTCGGCATGATTTCATACAGCGTATTCTTCACGGTCTCCATGCCCAAAGGCTGATCGCTCAAGGCCTTCAGGTCGCCATACTGACGGACGCGCGGCGGGTCGCCCGCCAAATAGTGCAGATCCGAGCCATTACGCTCGAGGACCTGGGTCAAATATTGATCGATGGCCGGCATGGGGTTTTACGCGGGAGTCTCGGGTTCGGCGACCGGCGCGCCGGACATGTCGGTGACGAAGCGCTGGAACTGACGTTTGTCGGATGCATAGGTGTAGGCATGCTCCGGATCCACTTCCTTGGCGTTGATGGCCGCCAGCAAGGCTTGGTCCATCAGCTGCATGCCGTATTCCTTGCCCATTTGCAGCTGGCTGGGAATCTGATGCGTCTGATCGGTCATGATGAGTTTGCCGATCGCCTTGGTCAGCACCATGACTTCGCAAACGGCTTTGCGCGCGCGCTGATCCGGAGTCTTGAGCAGAATCTGGGTAATGACCGCGATGAGGCTGTTGGCAAGGAAGGCCTTGGTCTGTTCGCGCTCGTCGGTGGGAAGGGCATCGATGATTCGATCGATGGTCTTGGTGGCGCTGGTGGTATGCAGCGTCCCCAGCACCAGGTGTCCGGTTTCGGCGGCGGTCATCGCCATGGCGATCGTTTCGGCATCGCGCATTTCGCCGACCAAGATCACGTCCGGATCCTCGCGCATGGCGGCACGCACGCCTTCGGCAAACGAGGGCAGGTGTGTCCCCAATTCGCGCTGAATGACTTGGCTCGTTTTGCTGCGGTGAACGAACTCGATCGGATCCTCCAAGCTGATGATATTGAGCGACCGGGTCGAAGTGAGGTGATCGATCATCGACGCGAGCGTCGTTGTTTTTCCCGTGCCGGTTGAACCGGTCACGAGGATCATGCCCTGGTGGTAGTCGCACAGTTTCTTCACGACCGGCGGCAGGCCGAGCTGATCCATCGTGGGCATGGTGGTGGGAATCGACCGGAAGGCCGCACCGATGCCGGTCTCCTTGCGAAACACGTTGACCCGAAAGCGGCCGCCCTCGGTCGAAACGTAGGAGAAGTCCAAATCGTCGCCCTCGCGCAGGACTTTGAGCTGCGATTGGGTCAGGATCTCGGTTATATAGGCTTCGAGCTCGGCGTCGCCCAAGTCGCGGAACTTGATCGGCATCAGGTCCCCATGCATGCGCAGCATGGGCGGCACGCCCACCGCCAGATGCAGGTCCGAGCAACCCTGGGCCACCCCCAGCTTGAGGAACGCGTCTACTCTTGCCATAACGCGTTAGGCTACCTGTAAGGGATTGGTTTTTCGAGTGTTTAGGGCCCGGAATAGGCCTGAAAACGTGAGCTACGTCTACTGCTAGAGGAATTTCTCGAGGGAGAGACGCAGTTCGTCCATGGTTTGAGCCCGTTTTGCCTTGTCCAGCGACATGCACTTCACGACCAGCGCATTCAAGTCCACCGGCAATTCCTTGTTGATTTCGATCGGCTGGCGGGCCTTGCCCTGGACGTGCTGGTACATGACCGACATGTGATCGCCGCGCGAGTAGGGCGGCACGCCTGCGAACATTTCATACATGATCACGCCCAAGCTGTAGATGTCCGCCCGTTCGTCGACCTTTTTGCCCAAGATCTGCTCCGGCGCCATGTACTTCGGCGAGCCGATGACATAGCCGGTCTTGGTCAACTGCGTGTCGCCCTGGGTCTGCGCCGCGGCCACGCCGAAGTCGACGATCTTCAGCAGTGAATCGTTGTCGATCAATACGTTGGCCGGCTTCAAGTCGCGGTGCACGATGCCGGCCTGGTGTGCCACGGCCATGCCGGTGGCGATGTCGATGGCAAATTTGACGGCGCGCTTCAGCGCCACGGGCTTTTCATTGACGATTTCCCCGCCGAGGGTGTGCGAGGGGAAGTATTCCATCGAGATGGCATAGTTGCCGCGGATATACAGGAAATCATAAATGCGGATGACGTTCTTGTGCGTGATCTTGCGGCTGTAGCGTAATTCATGCACGAAGCGCTTCATCATCTCCTCGTCCGATGAAACGTTGGGGTTCAAGAATTTGAGGATGAGGCGCTCCTCGACCACCGTATCTTCCATGAGCAGCACGGTGCCGAATGCGCCCTTGCCGATTTTCTCGATGAACTTGTAGCGGCCCTCGATGACATCTCCGGTCTTCAAGGTCGCGATATCCAGTCTGGCCGACGCCGCGGTCTCCTCGGCTTGTTTGACGACATTCGCCAGGGCCTGATTGTCGATGAGCAGCGTCTTGGCCGGTTCCTGCATCTTTTCCGCACGCTTGTTGGCGGCGATCTGCTGCGTCGAGAAGCGGTTGTCGAGTTCCTGCATTGCGCGCGCAACCGCCTGACTCAAGGTGCCGTCGGCGCTCGTGGACACCGCCTGCAGGCGCACGCGGATGGTATCGGCGCGGCGCTCATCCGCGAGCTTCGCCAAGGCGGCAATGGCCTCGACCTTGATCTCGTTTTCGGGCCGCGCCAGCATGGGCAGCAGGCTCTCGAGGCTGCGCTGATCGCCGATCTTGCCGATCGCGCGGATCACGGTCGGCAGGGATTTCGCCTCGCCTTGCAGCATGTCGATGAAGCGCGGCAAGGCTTTGGTGCTGCCGATCTCCGCAAGCGCGTCGACCGCGCGTTCGCTGACCCACCAGTCCGGGTCGCGCGTGGCTTCGATGAGCTGCGCCACCGCACGCTCATCCTTGGTTTGGTTCAGGATCTCGATGGCGGCGCGGCGGATATCTTGATTCTCGTCCTTGATGAGCGCGAGCACCGCATCGACCACCCGCGGACCGCCGATCTTGCCGAGCGCATCGGCCGCGCGGGTGCGGACCCACCAATCGCTGTCGGCGATCACTTCGAGCAGGTACTTGACCGACTTCGAGGTGCCGACGACGTTCAAGACTTCCACGGCCGCGCGCCTGGCGTATTCGTTTTCATCCTTGAGGACGTCCACCAGATACTTGACGGTTTCCGGATGGTTGGCCTTCACGACGACGTCGACCGCCTTGTTCTGCACCTCGATTTCCGGATCGCGCAACATGCCCACGATCAACGGCATATCGAACGAACCATCCATCTTGGTGAGCGCCGACAAAGCGGCCGAGCGAATGAACTTGCTGTTGTCCTTGAGCTGCTTTTGCACAGCCTGCTGCACTCTGGGCAGGTTGAACCTTGCCAGCACATTGATGATGTGCAAGCGCGCAACCGGATCCTTGCCCTCGATCCTCGCGATCAAATCATCGACGGAGGATTCGTCCGCGATCTCGCCGATGATCTTGAACAGGCCGTTTCTCTCGTTGGGCTCCTGCGTATACGCTGCGTTCAGGAGTTCCCGCACCGTGTAGCGGGCTTTTTGAGCGGTGATCACGTCGAGCAGCGCTTGCTTGGGCATGCCCGGCTTGGTCAGTGCGTCCAGCAGCGCGTGCGGCGGATAATTCTTGCTGGACGACAGCGCCCACGCAATTCCCGACATGGCGCGCCCATTGGCTTCGGACATGGTCTTCAAGAGAACCGGTAGCGTCTTGGTATCAATCAGACGCGACAGGACTTCGACGTAGGCGGTGGTCTCTTTCTTTTCGGAGGTGGCGAGTGCGTCCACGATGGGATCAATGGCGTCCGCTCCCAGCGACGCTAATTTTTCCAACGCCCTTTGCGCCGGCGGGCTTGCTGGATTGCCGCTGGATTTGACCTCGGCGATGAGCCGATCGGCACGGTAGTTGGCGAATAACGTCATTCGGCGCCTAAGCTGAACATTCCGCGAGAGTCACCCATTGTTACCTTAATTCAGGCGCCCTCCGTGGTATTGATTCTCAATTGAGAATTATGCCACACGTCACGGTTTTGGCCGCCTGCGGTACAATTGCTGTTCCTTATGAATCAATCCCCTGCGGCGGACGGCGCCATCCGCGAAAAACTTGAACAGTTCATCGACCCCTACCTGGGCCAAAGCCTTGGAGAAGCCAAGGCGGTCAAGTCGGTCTCCTGCGGCGACGGCCGGGTCGAAATCGAGCTCGAATTGGGGTTTCCGTGCGCCGATTATGTGCCAGAAATGGGAGCCGCGCTGCAGGCGTTTCTGGGCCCGGAGTTCGAACAGGCACGATTTGAGCTGAAACTCAGCGCGCAAATCACCGCTCACGCGGTTCAGCGGACGCTGAAACCGTTAACAAATGTCAAGAATGTGGTGGCGGTTGCGTCCGGCAAGGGCGGCGTTGGAAAGTCGACGACGGCGGCCAATCTGGCGCTCGCGTGGGCCGCGCAGGGCGCCAAGGTGGGATTGCTGGACGCGGACATTTACGGCCCCAGCCAGCCGCTGATGATGGGATTGACCGGAGCCAAACCGGTCAGCACCGATGGCAAGCACATGGCGCCGCTCCGGGCGCATGGGGTGGAAGTGATGTCCATCGGGTTCATGATCGATCCGGAGCAGCCGATGGCCTGGCGCGGGCCGATGGTGACCTCGGCCTTAAGCCAGCTGCTCGGCGATACGACCTGGGGCGACTTGGATTACCTGGTGGTGGACATGCCGCCGGGAACCGGCGACATCCAGCTCACCCTGGCGCAGCGAGTTCCGGTCAGCGGCGCCGTCATTGTGACCACGCCCCAGGATATTGCCCTGTTGGACGCCCGCAAGGGACTTAAAATGTTCGAAAAGGTCGAAGTGCGGGTGCTCGGCATCGTGGAGAACATGAGCATGCACATTTGCAGCCAGTGCGGGCACGTGGAGCATGTGT
This sequence comes from Steroidobacteraceae bacterium, assembly GCA_036263775.1. Classification (GTDB taxonomy): domain Bacteria; phylum Pseudomonadota; class Gammaproteobacteria; order Steroidobacterales; family Steroidobacteraceae; genus Bog-1198. The sequence continues at coordinate 28,953 of DATATA010000083.1, forward strand.
TCGGCAGCGGCGGCGGTGCGCGCATGGCGGCCCAGTACGGCGTGCAGCTGCTCGGCGAGCTGCCGTTGGACATACGCATCCGCGAGGACGCTGATGGGGGTTCGCCGACCGTGGCGGCGGAACCGGGCAGCGAACGCGCGCGGGCTTACTTTTTGATGGCGCGCCGCACCGCCGCGCGATTGGCTACCTTGAACAAAGACTATAGTCGGGCATTCCCCAAGATCACGGTCGAAGCAACCTAATGAGCATAAAAAGCGATCGATGGATCAGACGCATGGCGGCTGACCACGGCATGATTGAACCCTTCTCGGCCGAGCAAGTGCGCGTCGCGCACGGCCACAAGATCGTATCGTACGGCACCTCGAGCTACGGCTACGACGTGCGCTGCGCCGAAGACTTCAAGATATTTACCAACATCAATTCCACCATCGTGGATCCGAAGAGCTTCGATGAAAAATCCTTCGTCGACTTCAAGGGTCCGGTGTGCATCATTCCGCCGAACTCCTTCGCGCTCGCGAGCACGGTGGAATACTTTCGGATTCCGCGCAGCGTGCTCACGGTTTGTCTCGGAAAATCGACGTATGCACGCTGTTTTCGCGGCGACACGCGCGTCACGTTGGTCGACGGCACCTCGCCGACGCTCGAAGACATGGCCAAGAGGCATGATGAGGGCGAACTCTTCCAGGGATACAGCATTGCCGAGAACGGGAGGCTGATCGTCAGCTTGTTGGATGCTCCTCGCTTCATTGGACGAGATTCGTTGCTCGAAATTGAATTGGACAATGGTGAATGTATTCATTCGACGCCCGATCATCTCTTCATGCGGCGCGACGGACGTATGGTCGAGGCGGATGCCCTAAGGCCCCAAGATGCGCTGATGCCGCTATACCGAGATTCATTTCGAGGTTATGAAGGCGTGTATCAGCCGATCGATGGGCAATACCGAAATCACAAGGTCGCCGCCATTCGGCAGATCCCCGGCGATCACGACGTCTATTGCTTGACGGTTCCCGAGGCGGGCAACTTCGCGCTCGAGGCCGGCGTCTTCGTCCACAATTGCGGAATCATCGTCAACGTAACGCCTTTGGAACCCGAGTGGGAAGGGCACGTGACGTTGGAATTCTCCAACACCACGCCTCTCCCGGCGAAAATCTACGCCAACGAAGGCGTGGCGCAAATGCTGTTCTTCGAATCCGACGAGGTCTGCGAAACTTCCTACCGCGATCGCGGCGGCAAGTATCAGGGCCAGCGCGGAGTGACGCTGCCGAAGACTTGAGCAGCGGGGGCGAAGGTCTAAGGCGCCAGGCGCGGCTCGATCGGCACCAAGTGATCGACACCCTTGATGCGCATCGAGATCTCCAGTTTGCCGTCGCGGCTGCGCTCGGCCTGCACGGGTACGAATCCCAATGATGGCGCGAACCACATGCGCAGCACGCGGTTGTTGCCCACGCGCTGGCTGGTCACGATGACCGTATCGAGCTCCCCAATCGCGGTACGGATTTTAGCGGAGCCTTCCTGCGTGTAGTTGAAATCCTTCAACTGATCCTTGTCGATGATGTGGAAGGTCTTGGGCAAATTGCCGTTCTTGAGATCGAGCATGACCTCGACCTGGCTGGACATGACATCCTGGGTTCCTTCCTCGAGGGCAATATCCACCGGCTTGGTTTCCGAGACGCCCGTGGCGCGCTTGTTGTGCCAGTCGAAGTTCAGCTCCACTGTCGAAGCGCCTTCCTTGCCGAGATATTTGTCCGGCCGCACGTGATCTCCCCGCAAAGTCAGCCAGCTCTTCTGCACCAGGTCGTCGTGGTACGCGATGCGAAATATTCCGCGCGCGGTGATGGTCCAGGTGTAGAGGTAATGTCCCGGCTCCGCTCCCTGCTCGAGCTTGATGTCGCTGGTGCCGACGCTGATTCCCTTCCAATCGGCCTGGTAGTGAGCGATGAACGGCGCGATCCCGGCCTCATTCGGCGCCTGTGCGGCGGCATGCGCCGATGCAGCCCATGCGAGCACCATCGCGGCCTTGAGTGCCGTCATTCGGGTTTCTCCGCGCTCATCGGATCGGCGCTCATCAGATCGGCAATTTGCACCGGTTCATTCAGCGGCCGGCCGTCCAACCATGCTTTTCCTTCCGCGCAGCGTAGCCGCCCCTGGCAGAACCAATTCACCGCCAGCGGATAAATGATGTGTTCCTGGATCAGCACGCGTTGGCTCAGTGTAGCCTCCGTGTCGCCCGGCAGGATGGGTACGCGCGCCTGCAGCACGCTCGGGCCGCCGTCCAGCTGCTCCGTGACGAAGTGTACCGTGACGCCATGTTCGGGCTCTCGCGCTTCGAGCGCGCGCCGATGCGTGTGCAAGCCTATGTACTTGGGCAGCAAGGACGGATGAATGTTCAAGATCTTTCCGGCAAAGCGTTCGACGAACCGCGCGGACAAGATGCGCATGAACCCTGCCAGCACGATCAGCGACGGCGCGTACCCCTCTATCGCGGCCGCCAACGCCGCGTCGTAGGCGGCACGGTCCCGATCCTTGGCCGGCGGCAGCGCTCGTGCTGCAACATTTAGGTGGCGAGCTATTTCCAAGCCTGCGGCATCGGATCGATCTGCGATGACCGCCGCCACCGAATAGACGGATTGACCGGCGTGGCTGCGCTCGATGAGCGCGCGCATATTGCTGCCGCGTCCGGATATCAGGATGACGATCGGCTGCCGTGGCGCGCTGCTCAAGCGACCACGACGCCACGCGTTCCGGTGCGAACCTCGCCGATGATCAAGGCCTCCTGACCGGCGTCGTGCAGAATGCCGATTGCGCGTTGCGCATCGCTTGCCGCCACATGGACGGTCATGCCGATGCCGCAGTTGAACACGCGATACATTTCAGCATCGGCAATTTTGCCCTCGCGTTGCAGCCAGTCGAACACGGCCTCGCGCCGCCAAGCGCGGCGCTCCAGTGCGACTTCCAGTCCGTCGGGCAGGACCCGCGGAATATTGTCGACCAGACCCCCGCCGGTAATGTGCGACAAGCCATGGGGTGAAATCTCGTGCATCAATTTGAGCAGCGGTTTCACGTAGATGCGCGTCGGCGCCAGGAGCCGGTCGATCAGGCTGGTGCCCTGCATGTCGGCATGCAAATCCGCAGCGGAGATCTGCAGGATTTTCCGGATCAATGAAAAGCCGTTCGAATGCGGACCGGAGGAGGGCAGCCCCAAAACAATATCGCCGGCACGGGTCTGCGAGCCATCGATGATGGCCTCCTTCTCGACCAC
>DATATA010000087.1:0-22115 GCA_036263775.1 Steroidobacteraceae bacterium
AAAAGCCGGGCGGACGCATTCAGCCGCTGCCCGAAGTCAAGCCGTACGAAACGTTCGTGTACTCGGCCGGCAACCTGCGCTCGCCCTTCCAGCCGCAAGGGCCGAATGCGGCCAACGGGCTCGCCAGCGCACGCGCCAACACGCGCCGCAACCGGGAGTTCTTGGAGGGCTTTTCGCTCGACACGTTGAAAATGGTCGGCACGTTCAAGGTGGGCAACAGCTTCTACGGGTTGGTGCAATCCAAAGACGGCCTTGTTCACAAGGTTCAGCCCGGCAACTACATGGGGCAGAACGACGGCAAAGTGACCGAAATAACCGGCGGAAGAATTAGCCTGGTCGAAATCATTCCGGATGGTCTCGGCGGCTACATTGAGCGACCGGCTTCGTTGGCATTGGCCAATTGAAGCCACCCAGGGAGACGAAAGCATGATTAGAATTCAATTACGAGCGGCGATGATGTGCGCGACAGCCTTCTTCGCATTGGCTGCGGTCAGTTTCACGGCGCGAGCCGCTGATCCGGTCCAGCTGACGTCAATCGACGTTCAAACCCTGTCGGGGCAACAGGTGCAGCTCAAACTGCACATGAGCGGTCCGGCGCCGGAGCCGCTGCCGTTCACCATCGACAAGCCCGCGCGCATCGCGTTCGACTTGCCGAACACCAGCTTGGCGCTCGCTTCGCGCCGCTTCGACGTGCGTTCGGGCGGTGTCGACACGGTGCTGGCGGCCGAGGCCAATGGCCGCGCACGCCTGGTGGTGAACGTCGATAACCTGATGCCCTATACCACGAAGGTAGACGGCAACGACATCGTCGTGACATTGGGGCAACAGCCCGGCGCCGACGTCGGCAAGCCCGCAGCCGCGCGCGCCGCGGTCAGCCAGTCTTCGACTCCCGCCGAGCGCGCTATTCGTACCATCGATTTCAGGCGCGGCGCGGACGGCACCGGCCGGGTGATCGTGCAGCTCACCGACCCGCGCACGCCGGTGAACGTGCGGCAGGAAGGCCAGCAAATCGTCGTGGACTTCGCCGGTACCGCGATGCCGAAGAATTTGATGCGCCGCTACGACGTCATGGATTTCGCAACGCCGGTGCAGACCGTCGATGCGGTCAGGGTGGACGGCAGCTCGCGCCTAATCATCAGCTCGCAGGGCGATTTCGAGCAGCTTGCCTATCAATCCGACAATCAATATACCGTTGAAATCAAAGCCTCCACCAAGCGTACCGCGGGCGCCGAAGAGAAGAAGGAATATACCGGCGAGCGCTTGACCTTGAACTTCCAAGACATCGACGTGCGCTCGGTATTGCAGCTGCTGGCGGATACCAGCGGCCAGAATATCGTGGTCAGCGATTCGGTCAGCGGCAATCTGACGTTGCGCTTGCAGAACGTGCCTTGGGATCAGGCTCTGGACATCGTGTTGCGCACCAAGGGCTTGGATAAGCGTCGCCAGGACAACGTCATCATCATCGGGCCGACGGAAGAATTGGCGACCCGCGAAAAAGCGGAACTTGCGGCGCACAAAGAGGTGCAAGAGCTCTCGCCGACGCATACCGAGTTCATGCAGGTCAATTACGCCAAGGTCACCGACCTTGCGAAGCTGATCAAGACCGCGAATGCCAAGGACTCCATGCTCTCGCCGCGCGGCAGCCTGTCCGTGGATGAGCGCACCAACACGCTGTTGGTGCAGGACACCTCGGACAAGCTCGCGGACATCCGCCGCTTGGTGCAAACCTTGGATGTGCCGGTCAAGCAGGTCTTGATCGAAGCGAGAATCGTCATCGTCAGCGACACCTTTGAGCGCGACTTGGGCGCCCAACTCGGCCTCACTGATTTCAGCACCATCGGCGGCAACGGACTGTTTACGGTGTCCGGCACCAATGTCGGCACTGACTCGATGCTGAGCTCGGCGTTCCCGCCATCGAGCGCGAAACCTTCGGGATTCATAAACTTTCCCACCTTGGACAACCGCTACCAGGTCAATCTGCCGGCGGCGAACACCAACGGGAGCCTCGCATTCTCGCTATTGCAAGGCAGCCACCTCATCGATCTGCAATTGACGGCGGCCCAGAACGAAGGGAAGAGCGAGACCATCTCTTCGCCCCGCGTGATTACCGCCAACCAGAAGCAAGCCACCATCATGCAGGGTGTGGAAATCCCCTATCAGGAATCGGCATCGAGCGGCGCCACGACCACGCAGTTCAAGGACGCGGTGCTCAAGCTCAAAGTCACGCCGCTGATCACGCCGGACAACCGGGTGATCTTGGATCTGGACGTATCGGACGACTCGGTCGGCCAGCAGGTCACCAGCGCCACCGGAGGCAGCGTGCCTTCGATCGATACGCGACAAATCATCACCCAGGTGCTGGTCAACGACGGGCAGACCGTGGTTCTGGGCGGCATTCTCGATACCGTCAAGTCCACTTCTGCCAACAAAGTGCCTTTCTTGGCGGACATCCCCGTGCTCGGCTATCTCTTTAGGAGCACGATCAATGTCAACAACAAGACGGAACTGTTGATATTCATCACGCCGAAGATTTTGCGTGAGGGATCGAATCTGTACTGACGCCGCTCGCGGGTCGGTTGACAAATCAAGGGGCGCCCCGCGGCGCCCCTTAATTTTGGCGGGGACATCCGGGCCGACCGCGCCGTCCGCTATGATCAGCGGCGATCATGCTTACCAAACGCAACGTCTTCTTGATAGGGCCGATGGGGTCTGGCAAGACCGCGGTCGGAAGACATCTCGCGCGCATGTTTCACTACACCTTTCATGACAGCGATGCCGACATCGAGGCAAAAACCGGTGTGGATATTGCATTCATTTTTGAAAAAGAAGGTGAGGCCGGATTTCGGATCCGCGAACGGGAATCCATCGACCGGTTGACCCGGCTGGAGTCCATCGTGCTGGCGACCGGCGGCGGCGCCGTGATCGATCCTGCGAACCGGACCGCGCTCGCCGGGCGCGGCGCCGTGGTCTACCTGGCCACCTCCGTCACTCAGCAGATCGAGCGCACGCGCCATGGGCGGCACCGGCCTCTTCTGCACGATACCGATCCGGAACAGAAGCTCAAGGAGCTGATGGCACGTCGCGCGATCCTGTACGCTGAGATTGCCGACTTGACCATTAACACCGACGGGCGCCGCGTGCAGCTGGTTGCGGAAGAGATCCACCACGAATTGCGGCGCACGCAGAACGTATAATCACATCGTGCAAATCCTGCAAGTAGATTTAGGCGCCTCGAGCTACCCCATCACCATAGGATCGGGGCTGCTGACGGACCGCAATTTGCTGGACACGCAAGTCCCGGGCCGCGACCTCCTTATCGTGACCAATACGACGGTTGCCAAGCTATACCTGGCGAAGCTGACCGGCAGTTTTTCGCAGCGTCACGTCGCGGATTGCATCTTGCCGGACGGCGAGCAGCACAAGACCTTGCAGACCGCCGGCTGGGTATTGGACGCATTGGTGGCGAACAAAATGAACCGGGATGCGACGGTGCTGGCGCTGGGCGGCGGCGTGGTCGGGGATATCGCAGGCTTTGCCGCTTCTTGCTACCAGCGCGGCATAGGATACGTGCAAATGCCCACGACGCTGCTGGCGCAGGTTGATTCCTCGGTCGGCGGCAAGACCGGGGTGAATCACTCGGGCGGCAAGAATCTCATCGGCGCGTTCTACCAGCCGCAGGCGGTCATTGCCGACACCGATGCGCTTGCAACGCTACCCGACCGGGAATTGAAGTCTGGGCTCGCCGAGGTGATCAAACACGGCCTCGTCTGGGATCCGCTGCTGTTCGCGTGGCTGCAGCGCAGTATTCCGCGGCTATTGGCGCGGGACGCGGAATCGTTGAGCTATGCCATCAGCCGGTCCTGCGAGATCAAGGCCACCGTGGTCGCGCGCGATGAGCGCGAACGCAACCTGCGTGCCATCCTGAATTTCGGCCACACCTTTGGCCACGCCATCGAGGCGGCCACCTCCTACGAGAAATACCTGCACGGCGAGGCCGTGGCCTTAGGCATGATCATCGCCATGGATCTGTCTTGCCGCTTGGGAATGATCGACGCCGGCGTCAAGGAGCGCCTGCGCGAAACCATCGCTCGCGCCGGGCTGCCGACCGAGGCCCCCCGCATCGGCGCGGCGAAAGCCTACGAATTGATGCAAATGGACAAGAAGGTCTTGGGCGGCGCGGTACGCTTGGTGCTGCTGGAGAAGCTCGGGCGAGCCATCATTACCGACCAGTATTCCAAGGCCGCGCTGCAGGCCACGCTTGCCGAGCATTTCGAATGATTGCCGAGGGTTTGAATGAACGAGGAGCATTTCAAATGAAGCGGCGCGCTCCATGAACGGCCTCGCGGCCTATGCCGCCCACCCGGAGCACTCGCGCGGCCGCCGCCACCCGGAACCCGAGCCCGCATACCGGTCGGAATACCAGCGCGATCGCGACCGAATCGTCCATTGCACCGCGTTTCGACGCTTGGTCTACAAGACCCAGGTATTCGTCAACCACGAAGGCGACTTATACCGCACCCGGTTGACGCATTCTCTCGAAGTCGCGCAGATCGCGCGTACCGCCGCGCGGGCCCTGAATCTGAACGAAGAGCTTTCCGAGGCCATTTGTCTCGCCCATGATCTCGGCCATACGCCCTTCGGGCATGCCGGGCAGGATGCCTTGAACGAGTGCATGACCGACTTCGGCGGTTTCGAGCACAACCTGCAATCACTGCGTGTCGTCGATGAGCTCGAGGAGCACTACGCCGAATTCGACGGCCTGAACCTTACCTTTGAATGCCGCGAGGGCATACTCAAGCATTGCTCCTACAACAACGCGGTGCTGCTCGGGGACGTGGGAGAACGGTTCATCAATCGGCAGCAGCCGGGTCTCGAAGCGCAACTCGCGAATTTCGCGGATGAAATCGCCTACAACAATCATGACGTGGACGACGGCATCCGCGCCGGCTTGATCAGCGTCGATGAGCTGCTGGGCGTGCCGTTGTTTCGCGGCTATCACGACGAGGTGCAGGCGAAATATCCGGAAGCGGCGGGCCGGCGGCTCATCTACGAGATTTTGCGGCGCATGATCAATCATCTGGTGAGCGATCTGATCGATTCCTCCGCCGCGCGCCTGAGCGCCGCGGGCGTACGCTCGATCGCCGAAGTCAGATCGCATTCCAAGCCGCTCATCGGCTTCAGCGATTCGACACGTGATTCGAACCACGCTTTGAAGTCGTTTCTGCGCGAGCAGCTCTACAAGCACTACAAGGTGCGCCGCATGACGGCCAAGGCGCGCCGCGTGGTGCGCGAATTGTTCGATGCATTTTTCAACGACCCGGGGTTGATGCCCGATGAGCATGAAGCGCGCACGCGCCTGGAATTGGTGAAGGGTCCCGCGGGCCGAGCCCGCGCGGTGGCCGACTACATCGCGGGCATGACCGATCGCTACGCCATCCTCGAGCACAGCCGGCTGTTCGAACCTCGCGAAAGAACATGAGCGCGGCGCTGAAGAACGATCTGCTGCTGCGAGCCCTGCTGCGGGAACCCACCCCGCGCCGTCCGATTTGGCTCATGCGCCAGGCCGGCAGATACCTGCCCGAGTACCGGGCAACCCGCGCGCGCGCCGGTGGTTTCTTGGAGATGTGCACCAATCCCGAGATCGCCTGCGAAATCACCTTGCAGCCGGTCGAGCGATATCCGCTGGATGCCGCCATTTTATTTTCAGACATTCTGACGATTCCCCATGCGATGAATCTGGGATTGGAATTCGAGGCCGGCGAGGGCCCCACTTTCGAGCGGCCGGTGCGTACCCCCGCCGATATCGACCGGCTCGGGGCGCCCGACCCCGGCCGGGAATTGAAGTACGTGACCGACGCCGTTGCACGCGTACGGCGCGAGCTGAACGGCCGCGTCCCGCTGATCGGCTTTGCCGGCAGTCCGTGGACGGTGGCGACCTATATGGTCGAAGGCGGCAGCAGCAAGACCTTCGGTGTGATCAAACGCATGATGTATGAATCGCCGCGCGAGCTGCACCGGCTGCTCGAGGTTCTGACAAAGGCCACGATCCTGTACTTAAACGCGCAAATCGCCGCGGGAGCGCAAGCCGTCATGCTGTTCGATACCTGGGGCGGCGTGCTGACACCGGCGCAGTACGATGAGTTTTCCTTGCGCCATATGGCGCAGGTGATCGATGCGCTGACGCGCCAGTCGGAAGGGCGGCGAGTTCCCAGCATCGTCTTTACCAAGGGCGGCGGCGCGTGGCTCGCGAAAATTGCCGCGATCGGCTGCGATGCCGCGGGCGTCGATTGGACCACGGATTTGGGCGAGGCGCGCAAGGCGGTGGACGGGCACGTCGCACTGCAGGGGAATCTCGATCCATCCGCTCTGTTCGCGCCGCCGGAAACGCTGCGCGCCGAAACCTTGCGCGTGCTGGACAGCTACGGCACGGGAGCGGGGCATGTGTTCAACTTAGGGCACGGCATTACACCGGATGTCGATCCGGAACGCGTCGCGCTGCTGGTGGACACGGTTCGGAACTACAAGCTCGCTTAGCAAGCTCAGGCCGCCGGCGTGCTGCGCAGCTCGTCGCGCAGCGCGCGGCGGAGAATCTTGCCCACATTCGTCTTCGGCAGCTCGGCGCGGAAATACACGTGCTTCGGGATCTTGTAGCCGGTGAGCTCTTTGCGGCAAAAGGCGATCAATGCTTCGGCGGTGAGATTGGGGTCTTTCTTCACCACGAACAGCGCCACGGCCTCGCCGGAATTTTCGTCCGCCTGCGCGACCGCGGCGACCTCGAGCACGCCGGGGTGCGTCGCCACCACGCTCTCGATTTCGTTCGGGTAAACGTTGAACCCCGAAACCAAAATCATGTCCTTCTTGCGATCCTCGATGTAGACGAAGCCCTTTTCATCTATGCGGCCGATGTCGCCCGTGCGCAGCCAATCACCGAACATCACCTTCTCGGTTTCATCGGGGCGGTTCCAGTAACCGCGCATCACCTGCGGTCCGAAGACGCAGATCTCACCGACTCCGTTCACGGGCAGTTCCTTTCCGGCATCATCGCGGATGGAAACGTCGGTCGAGGATACCGGTAGTCCCACTGAGCCGTTGAAAGGCAATCCGATGGGATTTGCGGTCACCATCGGCGCGGTCTCGGTAAGCCCCCAGCCTTGGGCCACCGTGTTGCCGGTCACTTCCTTCCAGCGCGCCGCCACCACCGGCTGCACCGCCATGCCGCCGGCGAACGTGGCACGCAAGGCGCTGAAGTCCACCGAAGCAAATCCCGGGGTGTGCAGCAGGGCGTTGAACAGTGTGTTTACGCCGCTGATGAAGTTGAACTTGTACTTCTTCAGCTCCGCCACGAAGCCGGGAAAATCCCGGGGATTCGTGATCAGCACATTGCGGGCTCCCAAGGGCAGGAATGCCAGGCAATTGCTGGTCAGCGCAAAAATGTGATAAAGCGGCAACGCGGTTATCACGATGCGGCCGCCGCCGGCTTGCAGCGCCGGCCGTATCCACGCCAGCGATTGCAGCAAGTTGGCGACCATGTTGCGGTGCGTGAGCACTGCCGCCTTGGCGACACCCGTGGTGCCGCCGGTGTATTGCAAGAAGGCGATGTCCTCGGGTCCCAATGCGACGGGTTCGAGCTTCAGCCCTAAGCCGCTTCCCAAAATCGTCTTGAACGACACCGAGCCGGGGATCCTCCAGGACGGTACTTGTTTGCGCACATTGCGCAAAACGAAGTTCACGATGAAGCCTTTGGGCACCGCCAGCAGGTCTCCGACGCCGGTGACCAGCACGTTTTTCAATTCCGTGCGCGCGAGCACTTGCTGCAGCACATGCGCGAAGTTTTCGACGATGACGATGGCCTTCGCACCGGAATCTTTCAACTGATGCTCGAGCTCGCGCGGCGTGTACAAGGGATTGGTATTGACCACCACCATGCCGGCGCGTAACGCCCCGAACAGGGCAATGGGGTATTGCAGGATATTGGGCATCATCAAGGCCACGCGATCGCCGCGAACCAGCCCCGATTTGTGCTGCAGCCACGCGGCAAAGGCGCGGCTGAGCTCATCGAGCTGAGCATAGGTCAGGGTGGCGCCCATGTTGGTGAACGCCGGCAGCTGGCGATAGGTCGAAAAAGCCTCCTCAATCGCCTCCTTGAGCGAAGGGTAAGCGTCAGGATCGATATCCGCGGGCACTCCGGGCGGGTAGTTGTTGAGCCAATTTCGATCCAAGCGGTGTGCCTCTCAAATTTGTAACGCGTGTATAGCATCCGCTCGGGATGCCAGCAACGTGCGCGCACCCCTACGGGTACACTAGTCACATGATTTTCCAGGATTCGCGCGAACAAGAGATTATTCGGTCGTGGCATTCCAATGCCGCACCCTGGAGCGAGGCCATCCGCACCTCGAGCATCGCCAGCCGCAAGCTCGTTACCGATCAGGCCATCATCGATGCCGTCGCAAGCGTCCTCGGCGCAGCAAGCGCAGGTCCGCGGGTTCTGGACATCGGCTGCGGCGAAGGCTGGCTGGCGCGTGCCTTGAGTGCGCTCGGCATGAGCGTGACCGGCGTCGATATTGTGCCGGACCTGATCGCACGGGCGGTCGCATCCAGCGATTCGCAGCTGGGGAATGCGCCGTGCGTCGCGACCAGTCCGGGCAGCGCGGCCTTCTACGTTCAAGACTATGCATCGATCGCGAGTCGGCGGTGGCCCGGAGGCCGCTTCGATGCCGCGCTGTGCAATTTTTCATTGCTGGGCGGCGAGTCGGTGGATTCGCTGCTCGCAGCGCTGCCGTTTTATCTTACGGAGCCCGGGTACTTGATCATTCAGACGCTGCACCCGGTCGCGGCATGCGCTGCGCAGCCTTATCAAGATGGCTGGCGGGAGGGGAATTGGCAGGGATTCAGCGGCGAATTCAGCAATCCTGCTCCGTGGTATTTTCGCACGCTCGAGAGTTGGACCGCGCTGCTCGAGCGCTGCGGCTTCGACATTCTGGAATGCCGCGAACCCAAGGCGCCGGAGGCGGTCACGGCGTCATCCGTCATTTGGATAGGCAAGCGGCGGCGGGCGGCGCAGACTTGAGCAATGGAGCTTAGAACGACGAGAACCATGCGCCTGATGATCGGCGCCGTACTTTGCATCCCGATGTCCGGCTGCGTCATCGGAAGCGGTCCGTGCTTGTGGCTGCAGGTCAGGCATGACTTCACGGGGCGTGTGCACTTCCGCGAATTTCCGCGCAGCGACGGGGTCGACATGGTGCCGATTCTGATTCTGGACAAGACCCAGTACATGTACGCGCCGCCGCAGAGCTTTCACTGCCTGGCCGCGAACGATGTGCAGTTGGCCGGCATGACGGAATTTCCGAGCAGCATCGGCGAGAATTCGCACGTCATCGTCGATGGCAAAATGATCGAGGGCGTAACGCCCGATCAGCACACCCGATTTGTCATCAATGTCATCAGCATCTTGCCGCTCGCGCCGAAGCATTGATGCGGTCGCATTCGATTGGAATCGGTTTACAATCCAGCTTCCGGACCCGAACCAAACCAAGGGAGTGACGATCATGAAAAATATAACCATAGCCGGCTTCGTTGCGGCGCCTTTGCTGGCATTCGCGATGGCGATGCCCAGTTTTGCGGCGGACCCTGCGCCGACCACGTGCAAGGATGGAACTACCACCACTTCGACCGGCAAGGGAACCTGCAGCGGTCACGGCGGGGTGCTAAAGGCGATGAAGGCCAAGCCGGCCACGGCTGCTGCGACGGCTGCGCCGGCCACTCCGGCAACGCCGGCCGCTACGCCTGCGCCATCCTCCACCGCAGCCAAGACGGCGACTGCAACCAAGTCAGCGCCGACCGCGGCTGCCGGCAACACCGATCCCGCCGGTGCGACCGCGAAGTGCAAGGACGGCACTTATTCCAAATCCGCGCACCGGAGCGGCACGTGTTCCAGCCACGGCGGCGTTGCCGAGTGGCTGACCGCTGCCAAGTAAGAGAACCGGGTTGGTTGATGCCGGCATCAGGGCGGCGGCGATGCCGCCCGCCCTCAAGATCGGTGACGCCTGCGGCTATTTGTGAAGCAAGGGCTCGAGTGCCGGCCAGACAGTGTCGAGCAGGATGGGTTGGCCTTGCGCGTTCGGATGAATATCGTCTCCCTGCAGGAGACTCGGGGAAAGGGCGATATCGGTCAGCAAGAAAGGCACCACCGGTATCTTCTTCTCGCGTGCCAGATCGCTGAAAACCATGGCAAATTGCTCGGTGTACTGCGGTCCATAATTGGGCGGCATGCGCATTCCGAGTAGCAGCACTTTCGCGCCGCCGGCGGCGGCCAGCGCCGCCATTTGGGTTAAGTTGGCGCGCATTTGTGCGATGGGCAGCGCGCGCAGGCCATCATTGCCGCCCAGTTCCAGGATCACGATGCCGGGGTGATGGACCTCCAGGGCGCGCGGCAAGCGCGCCAGACCCCCCGCGGTGGTTTCGCCGCTGACGCTGGCATTGACGACTTGGTAACCGTAACCTTGTGACTTGAGCCTCGTCTTGAGCAATTCCACCCAGCCTTGTTCTACGCGCGGCAGGCCGTAGCCGGCGCTGATGCTATCGCCGAATACGAGAATCACGGGTGCCTCGGCATGAGCCGCGGCGGTTAGAACCATCAATACGAATAGGGCCAAAAGCCGTTTCACGAGCGCTCCTGATGCAAGATCAAATCGTTCTCGAAGCCAAGAATGTCTCGAAGTCCGTGGCCAGCCCCGATGGGCCTTTGACCATTCTCGCCGATGTGAGCCTGGCTGTGCGAACCGGCGAGACCTTGGCAATTGTCGGCGCCTCCGGCGCGGGCAAATCCACCCTGCTGGCGCTGCTCGCGGGACTCGATGCGCCGAGCACCGGCCGGGTGCTGATTGCGGGCACCGATCTTACCGAACTGGATGAGGACGGACGCGCGGCCATTCGCGGTAAGCATGTCGGGTTCGTATTTCAATCCTTTCATCTCATTCCCTCGCTCACCGCGATTGAAAACGTCATGCTGCCGCTGGAGCTGGGCGGCCGGCGCGATGCGCGTCAAGCGGCGGCATCAGCCCTTTCCCAGGTGGGACTCACGCCGCGCCTCACGCACTACCCCAAACAATTGTCGGGCGGCGAGCAGCAGCGCGTCGCGATCGCGCGCGCGTTCGTGACGCATCCTGCGGTGTTGTTTGCCGATGAGCCCACGGGAAACTTGGATACCGTCACGGGACAGCGCGTTACCGACCTATTGTTCGAATTGAATCGCAGCGCCCGCAGCACGCTGGTGCTGGTGACGCACGACCGCAGCCTCGCGAAACGCTGCGGTCGAATGCTGGAACTCGATGCGGGGCATACGGTGAGCCGCATGGAACGCGAAGCGGTCAATTGATGCAAGCGCTGCGATTCGCACTGCGCAATCTCTGGCGCGACGTCAAGTCCGGCGAGCTGTCCGTGTTGTTGCTGGCGCTGCTGGTGGCGGTGCTGTCCTTGACCGCAGTGGGTTTCTTCACCAGCCGGATCTCGCAAGGCGTGCGGGCACAGGCGGCGGAAGTGCTGGCGGCGGATTTGCGGCTGGAGGCGCCGATGCCGATTCCGCCGCGTTACTTCGATGAAGCGCACAAGCGGGGCTTGCGCAGCGCGCAGGTGGTGTCGTTTCCCACCGCCATTTTCAGCGGCGATTTGAGCCAGCTGGCGGCCATCAATGCGGTGACAGCCGACTATCCCTTGCGCGGGCAATTGCGCATTGCCGACGCGCCCTTCGGCACACCGCGAACCACCGGTCATATTCCCGGCCGCGGCGAGGTGTGGATCGATGCGCGCATCATCGCGCAGCTGAAGCTGGAACTCGGCGCCATGCTGCGCATCGGCGCCAAGTCCTTCCGGGTGACCGAGGTGCTCGATTACCGTCCGGACCAAGGCACCGGTTTCGTCAATCTCGCGCCCGCGGCGCTGCTCAACTATGAGGACATCGCCGCGACGCAGCTCATTCAGCCCGGCAGCCGCGCCACCTATGCGGCGTTGTTCTCAGGACCGCCGGCCGCCGTGGCCGATTTCCGCGAATTCTTGAGCCAGGCGAAGACTCCGGGCGAACGTCTGCGGGATGTCGAAGAATCGAGCCGTCAGTTGAATTCCGCCATCGACCGCGCCAGCCGGTTTTTGAACCTGGCCAGCTTAGCCTCGGTGCTGCTGGCCGCGGTGGCGGTCGTCATGGGCGCGCGCCGCTATGCCGCGCGCCACATCGACTCGGTCGCCTTGATGAAGTGCATGGGCGCCGCGCAGCGTTTTGTGCTGTCCATTTCCATCATCGAATTGACGCTGCTCGCGTTATTTGCGGTAACCATCGGGACCGCGCTCGGCTATCTCGCGCAAT
Source organism: Steroidobacteraceae bacterium (assembly GCA_036263775.1). GTDB lineage: Bacteria > Pseudomonadota > Gammaproteobacteria > Steroidobacterales > Steroidobacteraceae > Bog-1198. The sequence goes on from DATATA010000087.1 coordinate 12,359, forward strand.
CCGGATTGGTGCTGCTGCTCAAAAGTCTCATCCGCAATGAGCTGCCCGCCGCTTCGTTGGCGCCCTTGCCGATTGCGCTGGTCACGGTGCTGGCGATGCTCATCGGTTTCGCACTGCCGCCCTTGCTGCAGTTGAAGAACACGCCGCCGGCGCGGGTGCTGCGCAAGACCATGAGCGCGCCGCCGCTGCGCTACGGTGTGAGCTATCTGCTGGCGCTCGCGGCGCTGTTCGCGATTCTATGGAGCATGGTGCGCGACACGGAGCTGGTGCTCTCCGTGCTCGCCGGGGTGCTGGCTGTCGGTGCGGTGCTGACCTTGGCGGGCTACGCCTTGGTGAGGCTGACCAGCCGGTTGCGCGGCGGCGTCGGTGTCGCGTGGCGCTACGGCCTCGCCAATGTATCGCGCCGCGGCACGGGCAGCGTGGTGCAGATCGTGGCCTTTGGCTTGGGCCTGATGGTGCTCTTGCTGCTGGCAGTGGTGCGCGGCGACTTGCTGGCCGACTGGCGCCGTAGCCTGCCGAACGATGTGCCCAACAATTTTCTGGTCAACATCCGCCCCGAACAGCGCCAGGCCCTGCAGGATTTCCTGAGCTCGCACGGTTTCGGCTCTCCGCAAATGTATCCCATGGTGCGCGCGCGCATCACCGCCATCAATTCCGAATCGCCTCAGGCGCTCGAGCTGCGCGGCGACGCCGCGCGCCGTTATGTGGAGCGCGAGCAGAATCTGACCTGGTCCGCCAACATGGTGGCGGACAATCAATTGGTGGCCGGTCGATGGTGGACGGCCGCCGATGCCGGCAAGCCGTTGGTGTCGATATCGTCGGAATACGCGGACGGCCTGCACTTGAAGGTCGGCGACAACCTCAGCTTCGATGTGGCCGGCGAACCGTTGACGGTGCAGGTCGCGAGCATCCGCAAAATCCGTTGGGACAGCTTCCGGCCGAATTTTTTCCTGGTGTTCCCGCCCGGCCTGCTCGACGGCGCGGCGGGGACCTACATGACCAGCTTGTATCTGACCGCGGCGCAGCGGCCTTCGCTCGTCGATTTGGTGCGTCAATTCCCGACGATTTCGGTTTTCGACGTCGATGCGATTCTCACGCAAATCCGCGGCATCATGGATCGCGCATCCCTGGCCGTGCAGTACGTGTTCCTGTTCACGCTCGCCGCGGGAATCGTAGTGCTGTTGGCCGCGGTGCAAGCGACGCGCGATGAGCGGCGCTACGAAAGCGCGATGCTGCGGACCTTGGGCGCCAGCCGCCGCACGGTGCTGCAGGGCGTGGCGGCGGAATTTTCGGCGCTGGGTTTCCTATCGGGCACGTTGGCCGCGTTCGGCGCCACCGGCATAGGATGGATATTGGCGCAGCGCTTGTTCTCGCTCGAGTACACGCTCGATCCGATGGTGTGGGTCGCCGGGTTGGTGTGCGGCACCGTGCTCGTGGGCTTGAGCGGAACGCTGGCGACGCGCAGCGTGGTCAACACGCCGCCCATCGTGACCTTGCGCGACGAATGATCGGTGCGACGCCGGCGAGGCGCCGCCGCCGTGGTTATTCGACCTCGAGCAGCAGCCAGCCGATGCCGATCGGGCTGCCGCGCGGCGGCAGCGCTTCTATGCGCACGGTATAGGTGCCGGCGGACAGGCCGGTGGAATTCAACGTCAGCCGCAGCTCGCCGTTGGAGTCCTTCAGCAAATTGTTGAGGACCAGCGCGCGGCCCTGGTCCTTCTTGTCGACGAACATGCGAAATTGCTGCAGCTTTTGCGTGTAGCCAAGATCGATGTGCACGTCCATCAGCAGCGGCGCAGCGCGATTCAGCTTGATCTTCGCCGCGTTGATGCCGGGGGCGCGATCCGGCGCTATATAGACGGCTTTTTCGACAGCGGGCTGCACCAGCGGGCCTTGGGTGAGCACGTGCTTGGTGTCTTCGAGCTTTCCCTGCAGCAGCGCGTACTTTCCGGCGAGCGACCAAAAGGCCACCAGGCAGATGAAGGCAACCGCGGCCAGACCGATGAGCACATAGACGCTCTTCCACCACGGGGGCTTAGGTTCGCCCAAGTCCTGAGGCTTGCCGCTTGCCTCCAATAGTTTGAGGCTGGCGTGGGTGCGCGCGGACAGCTTGAGTTCATTCAGATAGTCCGGATGTGCATGGCACCACTGCTCGAGATCCCGCGCCCCTTTGAAGGGCAGCTTGTTGTCCAAATACTTCTCGACGAGCTTGTGATCTTCGATGAATTTACGATCGAAGCGCGGCGAAACCGGCGCTGATTTTCCTCGTTCGATGGTGCGGGCGTTCATGCGTAAGCATTCCTTAGAACGGCTATTTTGCCGCGTCCTACGCGCGCAATATGTGAAATGATCGGCATCTAGGCCGGGCGCCGAGGCGGAGCTGAGACCGGCGTCACGATTTAGCGCTGTCGAATGCTCGCTTCCACGACCTCGCTTACCGCGGCGATGGCCGTTTCGCGGGTGCTGGATTTGCGCCAAACCGCGCCGACGATGCGCGAGGGCTTGGGCTTGTGGAACTGCCGCACGACCAAGCCGCGTTGCGAGCCATACGGTGATTCCACCGCCATCTCCGGCAGCAAGGTCATCCCTAAGCCTGCGACCACCATCTGGCGCAAGGTCTCCAAACTCGTGGCGCGAAAATCTTGCGCCTCATGCACATCGACGCGGCTGCAGACCTCGAGCGCCTGATCGCGCAGGCAGTGGCCATCCTCCAGCAGCAGCAGTGTCTGGCCCTTCAGGTCGGAAACCTTGATGCTGCTTTTGGCGGCCAGCGGGTGATGGACGGGGAGTGCCACCGTAAAGGCCTCTTCGTACAGTGAGCGCGACTCCAAGCCGTCGCCCGGCACCGGCAGGGCCATGATCCCCAGGTCGATCTCGCCCTCGCGCAGGCGCTTCAGCAGCGCTTCGGTCTGGTATTCATAAAGCATCAATCCCAACTGCGGCACCGCCTTGCGGATCTTCGGCATGACGCGGGGCAACAAATACGGCCCAATCGTGGGAATCAGCCCCATCTTCAGCTTGCCGGCGAAAGGATCGGTATTGCTGCGCGCCAGCGCGATGATCTCCTCGCTCTCATCCAGCATGCGCCGCGCGCGCACCACGATCTGCTTGCCGACCTCGGTGAGCTGCATGTTCTTCGGCTGCCGTTCCACCAATTTCACGCCCAGGTATTCTTCGAGCTTTTTCAGCTGCGCCGACAAGGTCGGCTGGCTGACGAAGCTGCGTTCGGCCGCTCTGCCGAAATGGCCGGTGTCCGCCAGCGCAACCAGATACTTCAGATCCTTGAGATTCATCGGTTCATATCCATAGACGTAGTCTATCACTTTCATCATTACAATCAATATGACTAATATATCAGCCGCTGCTAACATCGCCGCCAGTTCTGGAAAAACCTGTTTGAGGAGTATGTCCATGTCTCTGATCAACACTGAAATCAAGCCTTTCAAGGCGACCGCCTATCACAACGGCAAGTTCGTTCCGGTGAGCAACGAAACGCTCAAGGGCAAGTGGTCCGTGTTCGTGTTCTATCCCGCGGATTTCACCTTCGTGTGTCCCACCGAACTCGGCGACCTCGCCGACAACTACGCCGAATTCAAGAAATTGGGCGTCGAGGTCTACGGCGTTTCCACCGACACGCACTTCGCGCACAAGGCGTGGCATGACGCGTCCGACACCATCAAGAAAGTGCAGTACCCGTTGGTCGGCGATCCGACCGCGACGCTGGCACGAAATTTCGAGGTACTCATCGAGGAGCAGGGACTTGCGTACCGCGGCACCTTCGTGATCGACCCGGAGGGGAAGATCAAGGTGATGGAAGTGCATGACAACGGCATCGGCCGCGACGCCAAGGAATTGCTGCGCAAGGTCAAGGCCGCCCAGTACGTGGCTTCGCATCCGGGCGAAGTGTGTCCGGCGAAGTGGACTCCGGGCGCCGACACGCTCAAGCCGTCGCTCGACCTGGTCGGCAAGATCTAGGCCGGGCGCCATCATTCAAGGCCGAAGGAGCGCAACATGCTCGATACCAACTTGAAAACTCAGCTGCAGGGCTATCTGGAGCGGATTTCGCAGCCGGTGGAAATCGTCGCCTCGCCGGACGACAGCGATAAGTCGCGCGAAATGCTCGAGCTGTTGCAGGACATCGAGTCGGTCTCGAGCCTGGTGACGGTGAATCCACAGCACGACGGTGCGCAGGTGAAGCCGTCATTTGCCCTGCGCCGTCCCGGCGCGGCGGCGCAGGTCCGGTTTGCAGGCGTGCCGATGGGACATGAATTCACGTCCCTGGTGCTCGCCTTGCTACAAGCCGGCGGCTATGCGCCGAAAGTCGATGAAGCGGTAGTCGAGCAGATCCGCGCACTGGATGGCGACTACAACTTCGAGACCTTCGTGTCGCTGACCTGTCAGAGCTGTCCGGACGTGGTGCAGGCGCTCAATGCCATGGCTGCGCTCAATCCGAAGATCCGCCATACCATGATCGATGGCGCGGTGTTTCAAGAAGAGGTTGCCCGGCGCGAGGTGATGGCGGTGCCTGCGGTTTTCCTGAATGGTCAACCCTTCGGCCAGGGCCGCATGGAGATTGAGGAAATCATCCAAAAGCTGGACTCCGGCGCCGCGAAGCGCGAAGCGCAGAAATTAAATGCCAAGGCGCCCTATGATGTGCTGGTGGTCGGCGGCGGGCCGGCCGGCGCCGCCGCGGCAATTTATGCGGCGCGCAAGGGCATCCGCACCGGCATTGCGGCGGAACGCTTGGGCGGTCAATTGCTGGACACGGTCGGCATCGAGAATTTTATTTCAGTCAAGGAGACCCACGGGCATAAATTGGCCTCCGGTTTCGAGCAGCATGTGACCACCTATGATGTGGACGTGATGAATTTGCAGCGCGCGGAAGCCTTGATTCCCGGCGAGCTCATCGAGCTGAAGCTCAAGGGCGGCGCTTCGCTCAAGGCGCGGTCCGTGGTCATTGCCACCGGCGCGCGCTGGCGGGAAATCAACGTGCCCGGGGAGCGCGAATATCGCAACCGCGGCGTGGCCTACTGCCCCCACTGCGACGGGCCGCTGTTCAAGGGCAAGCGCGTTGCCGTGATCGGCGGCGGCAATTCGGGCGTCGAAGCGGCCATCGATCTTGCGGGATTGGTCAGCCACGTCACGCTCATCGAGTTCGATCCGCAGCTGCGGGCCGATGCGATCCTGACGCGCAAGCTGATGAGCCTGCCCAACGTGACCGTGATTACAGGTGCGCAGACCACCGAAGTGGTCGGCGACGGCCAGCGCGTCGTCGGCCTCAAGTACAAAGAGCGCTTGGGCGGCGCGATGCGCGACGTCGAGCTCGCCGGCGTGTTCGTGCAAATAGGCTTGATCCCCAACACCGATTGGCTGAAGGGAACGGTCAAGCTCTCGCCGCGCGGTGAAGTAGAGGTCGATGCGCGCGGACAGACTTCCGTTCCGGGCGTTTTCGCTGCCGGCGACTGCACCGTCGTTCCCTACAAGCAAATCGTCATCGCGGTGGGCGAAGGCGCCAAGGCTTCCCTGAGCGCCTTCGATCATCTCATTCGTTCGCCTCTGCCGGCGGCTGCGTGAGGCATGGCGGAAACTGCGCCCCCCCGTCGATTTTCCGCAGGTGTCGTGGTGGTGCATCCAGCCGGCGCCGCCGTGCAGTATCTGCTGCTGCGCGCTTATAAGAATTGGGACTTCCCAAAAGGGTTGGTCGAGCCTGGCGAGCAACCGCTGGACGCGGCGCTGCGCGAGGTGCGCGAGGAAACCACGCTGGAGAATCTGGTGTTCGATTGGGGCTTGGGATTCATCGACACGGGGCCGTATAACAAGGGAAAGATTTCCCGCTACTATCTGGCGCGCAGCGGCGCGACAAAAGTGCACTTGCCGATCAATCCGGAACTGGGTTTTCCGGAACACCAGGAGGCGCGCTGGGTGGGATTCGGTACGGCGCTTGCAATGGTGTCGCCGCGGCTCAAGCCGGTCCTTCAGTGGGCCGGCGACATCATCGCTACGCCGGCGGCGGCCGGCATCTCGGCCGGCAAGCCCCTCGTCTAAAGAGTAATGGTGCCTCGGCCGATTTCGAGGACGTCGCCGCCGACGAACACTTGACGCTCGCGGTTCACATCGAGAAACAGCGTGGAGGGACGGCCGACGTATTCTCCCTGCGAAATCTGCAATTGCACCGGCAGCGAGCGTTGCATCGCGAGATGCCACGCACCGAAATTCGCGGTCGCCGAGCCGGTGGCCGGATCCTCGAGAATTGCGCCGCCGACGGGAAAGAAAAAACGCCCCAACGCCGGGATGCGGGCCGTCTCGACGCTGCCGCCGACTTCACCACCGCGGCTTTCGGTGCCGATGCCGAATATGTAGGCCATGCTGAGGCCCTCTTCGCTGCGAATCTTGGTCATGGCGGACGCTTCGGGAAGCGCGCGGCGCACGGCCTCGATCGACATGAGCGGCACCACCAGCTGTTCCTTGCCCGCCTTGACCCACAGAGGCCGCTCGCCGATATCGGGCTCGTTAAGACCCAGCGCCGCGGCCAGCGTCGCGCGCGGCACATCCAGCTCGCGCGTGGCGGCGCCCAACGCGGTCAAGGTCCAGCGATCGCCCGCGGCGCGCACCGGGACAAGCCCCGCCTGCATTTCCAGCACCAGTGAATCGCCGCCCAATTTCAACGCGCGGCAGACATGCGCGGTGCCGAGAGTCGGATGTCCGGCGAAGGCCATTTCATAGGCGGGCGTAAAAATCCGCACGCGGGCATTCGCGCGCGTGGAAGGCAGAATGAACGTGGTTTCAGAGAGATTGAACTGGCGCGCCAGCGCCTGCATGTCTTCGCTGCTCAAGTTCTCGCCGTTTTCGAAGACGCACAGCGGGTTGCCGGTATACGGGTCCTGTCCTTGGGTGAACACATTGACGATGCGGAACGGGTGAGTTGCCATGGGCGCATTGTCTCACCCGCCCGCGATCGTGGGTCATACCCCTACGGCATGACCATATGATGAGGATTATCGGAAGGGACGCACCACCACGACGGGCGCAGGCGCCACCACCGCCACGCGCGGGCCGTAGTATCCGCGGTGGTAACCATATGGCGCCACCACGCAGCCGCTGAGGGCAATAATACTCATGGGAATCAACAGTATACTCACCTTACGCATGACATCCTCCTAAACGTTTTCAGCTCTCAGGGGAGTCAACGCGGCAGCGCCGGAGGCGGATGACCGAGATGACTAAAGCTTAAGGCGCGCCCGTGCGCAACATTCGAGGGTGCGTCACGCGAGGGTATGGAAGACCTTTTGCACGTCGTCGTCCTGCTCGAGCTTGTCGATCAGTTCCAGCACTTCTTTGGCTTGGAGCTCGGGCAACTCGGTCGGCACCAGGCAGATGTACTCGTGCTCGGCGGACAGCGGCGTGATGCCGCGGCGTTCCAAGGCTTCCTGCAGCTTGCCGAAATCATTGAAGGCGCCGCGGATCAGCAGCTGCGGTTCGCCCTTGTCGCCGGTGCTGTCGCCCATTTCCTCGAGACCGTAGTCGATGAGATCCAGCTCGAGTTCGTCGTGGTCCTTGACGTGCGACGGATCGACACGAAATACGCCCATTTTCTTGAACAAAAAGCTGACGCTGCCGGTGGTGCCCATGTTCCCCGCGCCCTTCATGAAAATATTGCGCAAGGAAGCGACGGTGCGGGTGGGATTGTCGGTCGCGGTCTCCACCAGCAAGGCAACGCCGTGCGGTGCGTAGCCTTCGTAGAGAATCTCCGCATAGTTGGCCGCATCCTTGCCGGAGGCGCGGCGAATCGCGGCATCGGTCTTGTCCTTCGGCATGTTGACGGCGCGCGCATTCTGCAGCACCCGGCGCAGCGTCGGATTGGATGCGGGGTCCGGGCCGCCGGCATGGACCGCAATGGCAATGTCCTTGGCGACCCGCGTGAATTGCTTGGCCATGCGGTTCCAGCGGGCGAACATGGCGTGCTTTCTGACTTCAAATATGCGTCCCATGTTGACTATGGTAGCAATACGCGGTCAAACCGCTAGACTTGCGGCTCCTTTCCGAAGGCATTCCTATGAGCGCGGTCCCTGCAGATGCGATCGAAAATACCCCGGGCTTCCGCGATCTGGCACTGTCCGACGCGGTGCTGAAAGCGCTCGCCGATGTGGGCTACGAGTCGCCGTCGCCGATTCAGGCGCAGACCATTCCGGTGCTTTTGTCGGGACAGGACATGCTGGGACAGGCGCAAACCGGCACCGGCAAGACCGCGGCCTTTGCGCTTCCGGCGCTCACGAGAATCGACCTCTCGCGGCATGAGCCGCAGGTGTTGGTGCTGGTTCCGACGCGCGAACTCGCATTGCAGGTATCGGAAGCCTTCCTGCGCTATGCAGCACACTTGAAAGGCTTCCATGTGCTGCCCATCTACGGCGGCCAAAGCTACCAGCCGCAACTCAACGCGCTGCGCCGCGGCGTGCACGTCGTCGTGGGGACGCCCGGACGAGTCATCGACCACATGAATCGCGGCACCTTGAAGCTTTCGGGCCTGACGCTGCTGGTGTTGGACGAAGCCGATGAAATGCTGCGCATGGGTTTCATCGATGCGGTCGAAAGCATCCTCGAGCAGACCCCGCCGCAGCGGCAGGTGGCGCTGTTCTCGGCCACGATCCCGGCACCGATCCGGCGAATCGCCGCGAAGCACCTGCACAGCCCCGTCGAAGTCACGATCAAGAGCAAGACCAGCACCGCGACCAACATCCGACAGCGTTACTGGATGGTCAGCGGCATGCACAAGCTGGATGCGCTGACGCGCATTCTCGAGGCGGAAAGCTTCGACGGCATGCTGATATTCACGCGCACCAAGCAATCCACGGTGGAACTTGCGGAAAAACTCGAGGCGCGCGGCTTTGCGGCCGCGCCGTTGAACGGCGATATCGCGCAGCCGCTGCGCGAACGCACCGTCGCGCGCTTAAAGGCCGGGCAAATCGATATCCTCGTGGCCACCGATGTCGCGGCGCGCGGGCTCGACGTGGAACGCATCGGACACGTGGTGAATTACGACGTGCCCTACGACACCGAATCCTATGTCCATCGCATCGGCCGCACCGGCAGAGCGGGCCGCAAGGGCGAGGCCATCCTGTTCATCGCGCCGCGCGAGCGCAACATGCTGCGCGCCATCGAGCGCGCCACCCGGCAGGTGATCGAACCGATGAACCTGCCGAGCGTCGATGCCGTCAACACCTTGCGAATCGCAAAGTTCAAACAGCGGATCACCGACACCATTGCCAAGGGCGATGCGAATCTGTATCGGCCGGTGCTCGAGCAAATGGAAACCGAATCCGGCACGGCCCTGATCGATATCGCCGCGGCCCTCGCGAGCCTGGCACAGGGAAGCACGCCATTGCTGCTGGCGGGGAAGCCTGAGCGGCCGGCGGAAACAAACGCGTCCAGGCGCGAAGAAACGCGCCGGGAAGAAACGCGCCGGGAAGAAACGCGCCGGGAAGAAACGGCACGCGAACCGCCGCGCCGACCAGGCCGCGAGCCGCCGAAGGCCCCGGATTCACATCGCGAAGAACGCCCCCGCAAATCGGGACCTGCGCTGATGGAAACTTTTCGCATCGAAGTAGGGTCGGTACATGGGATCAAGCCGGGCAATATTGTCGGGGCCATCGCCAACGAGGCGGACATCGAGGGTGTGCACATCGGCAGAGTCGATATCCGCGAGGATCACAGCTACGTGGACTTGCCGGAGGGCATGCCGAAGCCGATTTTCAAGCAATTG
>DATATA010000005.1:0-3920 GCA_036263775.1 Steroidobacteraceae bacterium
GCACCGGGATATGGCGCGTGCGCGGATCGTGCTTCAGGCGATCGAGCACGCCGAGCCCGGAGTGATCCGGTAGATTGACGTCCAGGAGAATCGCACTGGGCAAAAACTGGGCGGCGGCGGTCAGACCGTCATTGGCCGACGCGGCGGCGACGCACTGAAAGCCCATTTCGTGCACCAGGTCCCGCAAAATCATGGCAAACGCCGGGTCGTCTTCGACCAACAGAATGACTCGCCCGCCCGGAGCAATCGCGTCGCGATCATCCTCGGTCGGCGCAGGCGAGTGCTTTTCAGGTGCAGCAATCATCGGCGGATTCGCCGGCGGCGATACTTTGGCCGTTACTTGCCGCGGCGCTACACCCGGGCTAAAAGCGGCGGGCAGCGTCAAGGTAAACACGCTTCCCGTTCCGAGTTCGCTCTGCACGCCGATCGAGCCGCCGAGCAGCAACGCCAAATCCCGCGAAATAGACAGGCCGAGCCCCGTGCCGCCGAATTTTCGATGGATGCTGCCGTCAGCCTGACGGAATGCCTCGAAGATCACTTCCTGCTGATGCGGCGCGATGCCGACGCCGGTGTCGCGCACGGCAAATGCCACGGATCCTTGCCTCGGAGAGAACACCCTGAGAGCGACCTCGCCCTTTTCAGTGAACTTGAAGGCATTCGACAGCAGGTTCTTGAGGATCTGTCCGAGCCGCAGCGGATCCGTTTCAATCTGCTCGGGCACCCCGGGTTCGATCGACCAGGAGAGGCTGACGCGGTTCTGATCGGCGGTGGGCTGAAAGGCCTTGAGCAGCCCTTCGATTGTGGCCGCCATGGGTACCCGTTGCGGCGTCAGCTCGACTTTTCCAGCTTCGATTCTCGATAGGTCCAGCACATCATTGATCAAAGCCAGCAAATCGTTGCCCGCCGAGGTGATGGTTTGGGCGAATTTCACTTGTGCGGCGGTCAAGTTGCCGCCCTTGTTATCGGCGAGCAGTTTCGCAAGTATCAAGGTCGAGTTGAGCGGCGTGCGCAGCTCATGGCTCATGTTTGCCAGAAACTCGCTCTTGTATTCGTTTGCCCTTTGCAACTCCTCCGATCGTGCGGTCAGCACCGCGTGCGCTTTGGAGATCTCATCTTTCTGCTGCTCGAGTTGCTGCGCCTGCTCCTCCAGCTGGGAATTGATCTGCTCGAGTTCCGCTTGCTGCGTTTCGAGATTGGCTTGCGATTCCCGCAGCGCGCGCCCTTGCTCTTCGAGCTCCTCATTGCTGACGCGCAACTCCTCCGCGCCGGCCTGCAATTCTTCCGCCTGCTGCTGAGTCTCTTGCAGCAGTTCCTCCAGACGCCGCCGATCCTTCGCCGCACGCACGGCGACCGCGATCGATTCGGAAGCACGCGACAGCAGCTCGCGCCGATCGGCATCCGTCGCGCCGAAGAATCCGAGCTCCAATACTGCGTGGACGACGCCGTCGATGCCGGCCGGCACCACGACCAGTTCGTGCGGCGTGCCCGCGCCGATGCCCGAAGAAATCGGCAGGTAGCCGGCCGGCACTTCACGCACCCGAAGCGCCCGCCCGTCCTTGGCAGCCTGGCCCACCAGTCCGTCTCCGGGGCGCACGCCAGCCACGCTGCCGTCCGCGGGAAGGGCATATGCGGCAAATCGCCGGTAGCGGCCACCCTCTGCAATGTAGACGGCGCCGACTTGCGCCTCGACGAAGCCCGCCAAGAACCCCAGCAGGTTGTTGCCCAATTTTTCGAGCGGCTGATCGCCCTGCATTTGTTCGCTCAAGCCCATCTGGCCGGTTCGAATCCAGGCTTGCGCCTGGCGCGACCGGAAATCGCGGGACGCGACAACTGCAGCCCCGGCGATCAATAACAGGAGCACCCCGGATCCGCCCCAGGTGACCGCCAGCGACAGGGTCGCCGCCTTCTGCGATTCCTGCTCATGCGTCACGATCAGCTGCCGCTCGGCCACTTCCATCTCGTCCCCGGCGCTGCGAATGCGATCCATATAGATCTTGCCGCGGTCGCTGCGGACCATGGCGAGCGCGGCGTCGACCTTGCCCGCGCGGCGCACCGCGACCGTCGTCTGCAATTCGGTCATCTTGAGATTTGCCAGCAACGCGAGTGCATCGAGCCGTCGTCGCTGCTCGGGCCGGTTGAGCAGCAGCGCACGCAGGCTCTTGAGATCATTGGGCAGCGCGTCCTTCGCGTCCGTGTACGGTGCGAGGTAGCTCTCCTCGCCCGTAAGCAAGAATCCGCGCTGCCCGGTTTCGGCATCCTTGATGGTAGAGAGCAGCGCCTCCAAACGTCCGAGCACCTCAACGCTTTGCGTCAGGTCTGCCGCCGTGGAGCTCGTTTGCTGCAGGGACTGGAACGACAGCAACGCGATGATCACCGCCGCGACAACGGCCAGTAGAAATCCGATCAGAGTCTTCGGCGGCAGAGGCAAGCCGCCGCGCCGCGCGCCAAACGAGCTTTTTGAGGCGTTATTGGGATCCATGGCGTCTCGAGGCAGTGGCAGAAATTCTACGTGAGAAGCTCAAAGCTGCCTGTAGGATTTAGCTGACATCCGCCGGCTCGCCGCGGCGCTGAAGTGACCACGGCAAGAGAGCTGCGGCAAGCGCAAAGCGGCGAAACGAACCAGCCGAAAATAAGCCGCCTGACCGCCGCTAGCCGCCAAGATTGAGCAGCGCCGCGTTGCCGCCCGTCGCCGTGGTATTGACCGTGAGCGTCCGCTCATTCGCGAAACGCGTCAGATAGTGCGGGCCGCCGGCCTTGGGACCCGTGCCCGAGAGTCCGTTGCCGCCAAAAGGCTGCACGCCCACCACTGCCCCGATCATGTTCCGATTGACGTAAGTGTTGCCGATCGAGGTGTCCGCGAACACTTCCCGCCAGAACTACTCCAAGCGCGTTTGCACACCGAGGGTGAGCCCGTATTGGCTGGCGCGGATGGCCTGCAGCACCTGCTGTATGTCGCTCGATCGATACCGCACGACGTGCAGTATGGGGCCGAATTCTTCGCGGCTCAGCTGCTCCGCGGTGTCGAGCTCGATGAGATGCGGCGCGAAGAAAGTGCCGTGGGCATGCGCTTCGCCGAGTGCGCACGCCTTCACGATCCGCGCTTCCTTGCGCATCCGCTCGACGTGCTGCATCAGACCGTCCCTGGCCGCCGCATTGATCACCGGTCCCACATCGGTCTGCAGATCGGCGGGATCTCCGATGAGAAGCTCGTCCATGGCACCCGAAATCATCTCCAATACGGCATCGGCAATTTCCTCCTGCAGGAACAGCAGCCGCAGCGCGGAACAACGCTGGCCGGCGCTCATGAATGCCGAACTCACCACATCGTCCACGACCTGTTCCGGCAATGCGGTCGAATCCACGATCATCGCGTTCAAACCGCCGGTCTCTGCAATCAATGGCACGATGATCCCGCCACGGGCGGCCATCGCTCGATTGATGGTCAAGGCGGTCGCCGTCGAGCCGGTCATCGCCACGCCCGCAAGGGCTGGATGTGCCAGCGCCACTTCACCGAACAGGCGTCCCGGAGTCGGAATCAGATGCAGCGCTCGTAGCGGAATCCCCGCCGCGTGCAGCAAGCGCACGAATCGGGCGGCGATCAACGGCGTGGGTTCGGCCGGTTTCGCCACCACGGTGTTTCCTGCCGCCAGCGCCGCGGTCACCTGACCTGCAAAAATGGCGAGCGGGAAGTTCCACGGGCTTATGCAGGCAAACACTCCGCGTCCCTGCAGCGTCAGCTCATTGACCTCGCCGGTGGGTCCCTCGAGACGCTCCGGATTCGCAAATTGCTTGCGCGCGCGCAAGGCATAGTAGCGGCAAAAATCGGCGGCTTCGCGCACCTCCGCGATTGCATCCGAGATGGTCTTGCCGGCTTCGCGCACCAAAAGCTCGTGAAACGCCGCGCGGTCGGATTCAAGCAA
>DATATA010000031.1:0-11616 GCA_036263775.1 Steroidobacteraceae bacterium
CGCAATAGGCGTACAGCAGGTCGCGGCCGGCAACGCAGAGGCGCGCCCTGAGCGAGTTAGGCTGGTAGTGGATGCCGGCATGAATCACTTCGCTGTTGCGAGAGCTGGTGTGCATGCCGAACTGGCGCTCGCGCTCGAGAATGAATACCTCTCGGCCGGCGCGCGCCAGCGACCGGGCAACGGCGAGGCCGATGACCCCGGCGCCGATCACGATGCAATCGACATCGTTCAAGGGAACTCATCCCACCTGTCTAGACTCACGCAAACGGATTCTTGAGCCGCACGCCCGTGGGCGAAAAATGTTCCGTATTTCGCGTTACCACCGTTAGATCGTTTATGAGAGCTGTAGCAGCGATCTGCTTATCCAACGGATTTTCAGGATTCGGAACCCTTAAGCGGCCCCACACGTGCGCGGTCTCCTCATCTATTGGCAAGATCGCATCTGCATACGCCCTGGACACATGCTTGAGCCAACGTTCCAAGAGTCTGGCCTGTTCCATATCCCCACGGTGCCGGATACGCTCGACTCCCTGTCGCAGCTCACCTATCGAAACTACCGATAAATAAAGATCCACTCCGTCACGACTTGCGCCCTCGAAGAAGGCTTGTACCCCCGAGTTGGCCTTCTTGCCCTTACGAATCTCGCTGATCACATCGGTATCCACCAGATACATGATCAGCCCCGACGATCGCCTTGCTCCCGCCGAAAGTCGCCGTCCTCTCCCACATTGGGAATGGCCGCCAGTACGGCCGCCAACGACCGCCGCTTCGTTCCTGTGAGCACAGCCTTCAAAATCTCACGATGCTCCTGCTCCGCACTGCGATTGCGTTTGGTCGCTCGTCGCTTCAGCGCCATTACCAGCTCCGCAGGCAAATCCCGCACGATCAGTTGCGCCATGGCCGAAACCTCCAAAAATGATCGAACATCTCGATAATAACGCAACAAGCGGCCAATTGATAGCATTGATATCAACGTAACGAGCAGCCTCTATCCACCAAGGCTCGATCCAGCTGCGGCCGCCAGAAACTCATCGACATCCGTGCTTGGTGTCGCGTACGAAGTCACCAGCCGAATGGTCACGCCGGACGGAGGTTTGTGCAGCGGCCAGCGGTAGAAATCAAATCCCTGCATTTCCAAGCTGCCGGCCGTTGCCTCGGGCAACACCACGAACAATTCATTTGCCTGCACCGGATGCAAAAGCCTGGCGCCGGCGATCGCTGTCAGGCCCTCGGCCATGCGCAGTGCCATGGCGTTGGCGTGGCGGGCGTTGTTGAGCCAGAGCTCATCCTTTAGATAGGCAATCAGTTGTGCGCTGAGGAAGCGCAGCTTCGCCATCAAATGGCCGCCGCGCTTGCGGCGGCGCTCGAATTCCCGCGCCATCCCGACATCGAAGAACACCACTGCTTCGGCACCGAGCGCTCCATTCTTGGTGGCGCCCAGCGAGAGCACATCGACGCCGCATTTCCAGGTCGCTTCCGCGGGCGTGCAGCCCAAGTGCGCCATTGCATTGGCGAAACGCGCACCGTCCATGTGCACGGGCAAGCCATGCTGCCGGGCCACGGCGCTGATCGCCGCCACTTCCTCGCGCGCATAGACCGTTCCCCACTCCGTGGCTTGAGTCAAGGTCACGGCTCCGGGCTTGACGTGATGAATCCCCAGATCTTCCGCAAAGGCAACCGACCGGGTCAGCTGCTCGGGGCGAATCTTGCCGTCGGCTGCGGGAAAACCGATGAGCTGAGCGCCGCCGGTGAAAAATCCGGGTGCGCCGGACTCATCGGTGACGATGTGCGCGCCTTCGTAACAATAAATCGCGCCGAAGGTGGGAACGATTTGCGACAGTGCCAGCGCGTTGGCCGCGGTACCGCTGATTACCGGAAATACGGCCACCTGCTTTTCGAACAACTCGCTCACGATCGACTGCAGCCTGGCCGTCAGATCATCGCCGCCGTAGGACGTGACGAAGCCTTCGTTGGCCTTCTGAACCGCGGACAGGATGGCATCACAAGCGGGAGCGACATGGTCGCTGCTGAAATTCCGACCCAAGTGCACTCCTTGAGAGTCTATTGAAGTATGCGCAGCGGATTGTACGCGCGCCGCCACATTCGCGTCAGCGCCGCCAGTCTTGTGCGAGGAACTCATGGCTCTCGTCCTCGCGCTGCCAAATCGCTGCCTCGGGCCGAACCGTGAGCAGCCAGATCCGCTGATCCAGGGGCTGTCTCGGCTTGAAGCAGGCGGGACTCAATACGGCGACTGCGCCCGCATGCTCGGGATCGCGCACCGATTCGTACCGGATCGCATCCACCTTGGCCCGTCGTGCAACTTGCGCGAAGCGCTGAGAAGCGCCGTAGTCATGGGGATCCGTCCAAGCCGAACGGCCGCGCTTGAAGGGAGCGGCCGTCAGATCGATCATGCGGCCATCGATTCCGGCGCGAAATACGGTTTGCGGCGAGGGACCCAAGCTGACCAAACCGGGGGAGTCCATGAGAAAGCGCCAGCGCCAGAATCCCAGTTCCGCACAGGCGGTGCGCTCCTTTTCCGCCCCGTACCAGACTCCCGCGTCAGCCGGTGCACGGAATCGCGAGCCGATCGGCGAGACATAGCGAAATGGCGTCGCCAACAAATAGTGCAGGTCGGCCGCGTCCTTCGGCAGCGCAGGCTTGCTCCTGTCCAATATCCGCTCGAGCAGCAGCTGCTCCTCGACGTTCGCAACCAGGCGCAGCGTCGAGGCGATATGCTGGGCCTCGACGGCGCGCCACAGCCGCCGCGTTGCCCGGCCCGCCTCAGATGCGACCGCGGGCGGCGTCCAAATATTGGACGACACGAACCAACCCTTCGGTGCTGCGAATCAGATCGATCGGCTTAGCCTTGAGACCGCTGTTCTCGCCGTTGAGCCAGCGCCGGGCCGATGCGTCGTTGGAGCCGATCACCGCGTCCAGCGAGCGGAACAAGCGCACGAACAGGGACCCGAGCTCCCACTCTTTTTTTTGATCGTCCAGGGTATAGGCGCCATTGGCCATGCGCGAGACGGTCGAGGCGCTCAAGCCCAGAATTTGCGCGAGCGCGGCCTGAGTGATTTCCAGCAGCGCGCAGGCGCGCAGCACCGCGCTGGTCAAGACCAGGCGTGGTTCGGGTTTCGACTCGAGATGGGCACGCGGCATGAATGCCTACAGCAATAATAATACCCTTTGCATTCTAGTGAAATACCGCTGGAATGGCAAAAATCAGCTTAGCTGATGGTAAACGCCGGTGTTCGAGGGCGGCGTGCGCTTGCTGTTGAGCTTGATGTTGAGGCGCAGCTCATTGGCGGAGTCGGCATTGCGGATGGCTTCGTCATAGGCGATGACGCCGTCGTTGTACAGCTCGAACAGCGACCAATCGAAGGTGCGCATGCCCTGCTCCTGCGACTTGCCCATGATTTCCTTGAGCTCGTGGAACTCGCCCTTCAAGAGCTTGTCGGACACGATCGGCGTGTTGAGCAGGATCTCGATCACGGCGGTGCGCCCGCTGCCGTCTTCCTTGCGCACCAAGCGCTGGGAAATGATGCTCTTGAGATTGCTCGACAGATCCATGAGCAGCTGCTTGCGGCGCTCCTCGGGGAAGAAATTGATGATGCGGTCGAGCGTTTGACTGGCGCTGTTGGAATGCAGCGTGCTCATGCACAAGTGCCCGGTCTCTGCAAACGAAATGGCGTGCTCCATGGTTTCGGCATCGCGGACCTCGCCGATCAAAATCACATCGGGCGCCTGGCGCAGCGTATTTTTCAGGGCGTGATGCCAGGTATGCGTGTCGATCCCGACGTCGCGATGCGTCATCAAGGACATTTGCGACTGATGAATGAACTCCACCGGGTCCTCGATGGTGACGATATGGCCCGCCGATGAGCGGTTGCGATGATCGATCATCGCGGCCAGCGAGGTCGACTTACCCGAGCCAGTGGCGCCGACGACCAGCACCATGCCGCGCTTGGTCATGACGATTTCCTTGAAGGTCTCAGGCAACCCGAGCTGCTCGAAAGTCGGCATCTCGTTGGGGATGGTGCGGATGACCAGGCCGACGTTCAACTGCTGCATGAATACGTTGACCCGATAACGCGCGAGATCCGGAATCGCCAAGGAAAAGTTGCATTCCAGTTCCTTGGCGAACTCAGCACGCTGGCGCTCGCTCATGATCGCGTGCGCAAGCTCGCGCGTAACCTCGGCGGTGAGTTTTTGGGTCGCCAGCGGCTGCATCTTCCCTTGGATCTTCATGCTCGGCGGGAAGTCCTTCGAGACGAACAGGTCTGACCCGCCCGCGCGCGTCATGGCGCCGAGCAGCTTGACCATGTAAGACTTGGCCTGTTCTTCGCTCAATGCCATGTACCACCCCACCCGTTTGCCATCCGCAAATATAGGCGCGCTCCCCCCTCGAGGACCGCGACGGAGTTAACATACAGCCGTTTAAAGGCGGCGATAAGCCTCGAGGAAGCTGTTTTCAGCCCGGATTCAGCAGCGAGCCGATGAACATCAGCTCGCCGGTCTGATCGTCGCGGATGGCATAAAGGAATGGGTGATCCACAGTCACATTGAACTGCGGTGCCTGTACGGCGGTGGGCAAGACGGTGATGCCGGTCGCACCCGCCGCGACGGTCCCGGTTTCATCCACTTCGACCACGGTCTTGTGCTCCACGTCGCCCACGCACACCAAGCCGATCCCCGGAAAGCTCGCTCTCGGGTCGGAGCAAAATGCCGCTCCCATGCCGAGCGAAGTCAGAGGCTCAACCAGCGAAGCACCGTAGGTAGTGGTGAAACGCGGAAGGGCTATCGTGCCGTAGCCGTTCTGTATTTGCCCGGCCCAGCCTTTCAGCGTATCGGCCGTCACGCCTGCGACAAAACTTGAGAAGTTCACCCCTGCATCCGGCATCACGATCAGCCCTGCTGCGTCGCGCCTGAAGCGGTGCCGTTGTAGACAATCTGCAATGCCATGGCGACGCTGATGGGCGCAATGGCAACATTGCCGCTCGAGCCCGCATTCAATTTCTGGAACAAACCAACGCCGAAGGCATTGTCGGCCGCCACGATGGCTGGATCGACCGGGGTGTTGGCTTGCTGGGCCTGCATGACCGCCGGCGGCGGCGCGGCGCCGCTCGGCATGCGTTCGATCACCGCTGCTGCGTTCGATCACCGGCGATATCCCGTAAGGCGGAATATTAAGCCCAGGAAAAGCCTTAAAAGATCGGGAAATTTGTCGCAGCGCGGCGACATTAGCGATGCGGCGCCCCGGTGCGCCAACGCTGCGTGAATTCGTGCCGGTCGGTCTCGGTTTCCAGTTCCGTCGCGACCTGGCGCACGAGGTCCTCGAGACTGGATGCACGAGCGGCGGCCGTTTTCACCAAGTGTCTGGCGATGGGCCCGATATAGCCGGCCAGCAACCGTTCGACGCGCACCACTTCTGCGGCTTCCAACGGCGCTTGGATCCCCATAACCGGCGCCGGCTGGCCGGCGGTGTCCGGTGCGGCGGGCCGCGCCAGTTGGCCTCTCAAATAGTCGCACAGCCGCGCATAGTGCGGCTCGCGCGGCGGCGGAAACGCGTCCAGCCAATGCTGAGCGCTCAAGAAATATTCCAGGCTCTTGGACGGCAGCACATTCTCGATGCGAAACGGCAATATGCTCACTTGCTTGTGCACGGCGCGTTCCACCTCACGGCGCACCTGGGGTGAGGCGTTGCTGCTCGAAGAGAAAATCAAAATCATCACGCGCGAGCTGGAAATGGCATCGATGATTTCCGCCGCCCAGTCCGCCGAGGGGGCAATATCGCGCGGAGCGATCCAGCAATTGACGCCTTCCCGTTCGATGCGCGCCACCAACTCCATGGCGCAGTCGTAGTCCGGCTGCGAGTAACTGATGAAAACGTCGCGCGCCGGGGCCATTTAGGTCCCCAGCAGGCGTAGCGCCTTCTCGAGACTTTTGCGCATGCGCTCGAACGAGCGCGCGACCGAGGCTATTTCCGTGGCGCCGCCCGCCGGGAAATTCTCGGCCGAAGCGTCGCCGAGACTCACCCGATCTGCAACCGTCGCGATGCGCCGGACCGGCTGCACCACCAAGCGATACAGCAAAATGTTCACGACGCCGAATGCAGCGGCAAATACCGCCGCCAGCAAGATCATGAATGCGCGGAATTGTTTCTCGGCGTTTTCGGCAGCGCTGGCAAAAGGCACGGATACCACTTGGGCGCCCACGACCTCGTTGGGCTGCCACCCAAAGCCGTTGTCGCCGCCGTAGCGGGCGATCAAGCTGGCCGGCGCGGCCGAGGGCGTGCTGTGGCACACGAGACATTCCGGTTTCGCGCGAATCGGCCGCGCAAGATACAGCGATTTTCCCATGGGCGTGTCGCGCTCGCCGATGACTTGTTGCGTCTGCGAATCATTGCGAAATTGCTGAATGATATCGCTCTCCCAATCGGCGGCGCGATCGCGCGGGTTGGTTGGGTTGAGCGTCGCTTCCTTGTAGGCGTACTCGGGGTGATGCTCATGGAACCTCAGGAAATTTTGCGTCGCCGCATAGGAAGGCACGCTTTGCGGCGGAAAATCATCCTTCATGCGCGCCGAAATCAACGGCAAAATCTCATTTGCCGTATAGGTGCGCACGGCGGCCGCGCTGTCCATCATCAAGCCTGCCTCGGCCAGCACTTCGCGCTGGGCATTGGCTTGCAGCATGGCCCGGCAAACGTAGCCTGCGAGCAGCGCGGCAATCAAGAATACGCCGCCCAGCGCGGCATTGATTCGAAACAACAGACTCATGGCGCCATCGGCATTTAGGATGCCTTGTAAAAATATAAGCGTGCGGGCGCCGCATTGTACACAGTCTTACTCGCGCAGACGTCCTTTGAGGTCGTCGTGGGTCGACTTGATATGGGCGTGCATGAGCGCGCGCGCCTGCCGTGATTTTCCCGCGCTCCACTCGCGCAAGAGTGCGGCATGCTCGCGGGTCGCGCGTTTCGCCCGGCCTTCGGGACGCAGATGCGCCTGTACATAGCGCTGTGCCAGGGTGTGCAGCCGGCTCAAAATCTCGGCCGCCACCGGCTGCAGGCGCGGCACGATGAGCAATAGATGGAACGCGCGATTGAGCCGGCCGGATGAGCCGAATTCGCTCCCCGTGGTGGCGTCATTCAACTGTTCCAGGGCGGTGCGCGCCGCGGCATGATCGGCCGCGGCTGCGAGCCTTGCGCCGCGCGCCACGGCGATGGGCTCGATTTGCAGGCGCAGCCTGAAAACTTCGTCCAATTCCGCGCTGGCCAGCGGCCGCACCTGAAAACCGCGATTCGGAAAGATATCGACCAGGCCTTCGGATTGCAGTTGCACGAGCGCCTCGCGCACCGGAATCTTGCTCGTGCCGAATTCGGCAGCCAGGCTGTCCTGGCGCAGTGCAGAACCCGGCGCATAAGCGCCTGAGAGGATGCGGTCGCGAAAGCGTACGATCAGCTGGCTGGTCATCGATTGCACCAGCGGCTCGGTCATGCGCGAATGCCCCAGCAAAAAGGATCGTCCGGATCGAGCCGCAGCAGGTTTTCGCCGGTGACATAGGCCGAACCGGTGATGATGGGCACGACCTCACCCCGGCCACGGTCGTGCCAACGATAACGCGCCTCAAAGCTGCTGCCGATCAGACTCTCCTGCACCCACGTTTCGCCTTCGCGAAGCTTGCCGTCAGCCGCAAGACAGGCAAGTTTCGCGCTCGTGCCCGTGCCGCAGGGAGAGCGGTCATAGGCCTTGCCGGGACACAGCACGAAATTGCGGCTGTTGCCGCCTGGGAGAACCGGCGCGCCGAAGAGTTCGACATGATCCACGAGCGGATGTCCCTGTGCGTTGAGCGCCGCGCGCACCCGCCAGGCAAAATCCGTCAAAGCTTCCACATGCGGCAGATCGATCACCTGCCCGTGCTCCGACACCAAGAAGAACCAGTTGCCGCCCCAGGCGACGTCGCCGACCACACGGCCCAACCCGGAAACGTTCACGGCGACCTGGGCGTGCGAGCGATGGCTCACCACATTGGCAACGCTGACCCGTCCGTCCGCGGAAACGGCCACGTCCACGACGCCCACCGGCGTATCGATTTTGAAAGCGCCCGGCTCGATCTTGCCCGCGAACTTGAGCGAGGCCATCAAGCCGATGGTGCCGTGGCCGCACATCCCCAAATAGCCCACGTTATTGAAGTAGATGACGCCGAACCGGCAGCCGGCACGGTGCGGCTTGACGAGCAATGCACCGACCAGAGGATCCGAGCCGCGCGGCTCGTTCACGATGGCGCTGCGATACGCATCGAAGTGCTCGCGAAAGCGCTGCACACGTTCAACCAAAGGGCCGTCGCCCAGCTCCGGGCCGCCCTCCAGAACCAGGCGCGTGGGTTCTCCGCCCGTGTGGGAATCGATGACTCGAATCGAGAGCATGCTACGGCCGGGCGTCGCGCGCGCGCTCGATCATGGCGATCACTTCAGCGCGCCGTTCGCCCGCGAGCGGCAGGCGCGGCGGGCGCACACGCTCCGAGCCGCGTCCCATCACCTGTTCGGCGAGCTTGATGGACTGCACCAGATCATGCTCGGCGTCCAGGTGCAGCAGCGGCATGAACCAACGATAGATGCGGCGCGCCCGCTCCAGATCGCCCTTGCGCAGCGCTTCATACAGCGCCAGGGACTCGGTCGGAAAAGCGTTCGTGAGTCCGGACACCCAGCCCTTCGCGCCAAGCGTCAAGCCTTCGAAGGCCACGTCGTCGAGTCCTGCGAACAAGACGAAGCGCTCGCCAAAGCCGTTGATGATGTCCGTGAAGCGGCGCGAATCGGGCGCCGATTCCTTGATCGCGACGATGTTCGGTACGCTCGCCAGGCGTTTGAGCGTGCCCATGTCGATATTCACGCGGTAGGAAGGCGGATTGTTGTACAGCATGATGGGCAAGGAAGTGGCTGCCGCGACGGCCTTGAAGTGATATTCGAGTTCGGCGGCGGTCGGCACATACACCATGGCCGGCAGCACCATCAGTCCGTCGGCACCCAAGCGTTCGGCATCGCGGGCGAAATTGGCGGCGGTCGCCGTCGTGAATTCCGAGACGCCGACGATGATCGGTGCCTTGCCCGCGCTCACCTCGACGGCCGCGCGCAAGACGCTGCGCTTTTCCTCGGCGCTGAGCGAATTGCCTTCGCCCACCGTGCCCATCAATACCAGCCCATGAACTCCATCATCGAGCAGGGCCTTTTGCACCCGCTGGGTCGCCGGCAGGTCGAGCTGCAGCGAGGCATCGAATTGCGTGGTGGCCGCCGGATATACGCCGGACCAGGTACAGCTTGCGGGTTGAGTCATGATTGGCGTCCAAACAGGGGTTGCTTGCAGGATCGTAGATCGTATACGGTGCGGCCATGGGTGAGCAAGATACGATCGCGGTGATCGGCGCCGGCGTGATCGGTGCGGCCGCGGCTTTCGCCTTGGCGCGCGATGGCCGGCGGGTCTTGCTGCTGGATCGGGCCGAACCGGGCACCGCCGGGGCCAGTTTCGGCAATGCCGGACACATCGCTGCGGAATTGGTGCAGCCGCTCCCCTCGCCGTCCCTGCTGTTCGGATTTTACAAAGAGCTGTTTCGATTCGGCGGCGCGCTGGATCTGCCGCCCAAGCAAGCGCTGCGCATCTCGCCCTGGATTCTCAAATTTGCCGCAGCGGCATTTCGCCGCGCCGAAAACACGGGCCACTTGGCGCCGCTGGTGCGCCCCTCCGCCGCGGTCTGGGAGCGCTGGGTCAAGAGCGTCGGCCGGCCGGAGCTGTTGAAACGGCACGGGCACTACGAGGTCGCATTGGGACCGAAGAGCGACGCTCACATGCAGGCGTACGCTCGCGAAATGGCGCAGATCGGCGTCAAGACGCGCGCGATGACGGCGGAGCAATTGCTGCCGCTGCAACGGCGAGCGAAGGCGGCGACGTCGGCGGGCTTGTGGTTCGAGGATTCGGCTTACGTGGTCGATCCTCTGGAAGCGGTGCGCGCGCTGGTCTCCGCGGCTTGCGAATGCGGTGCCGCTTTTCGAAAATTGGACGTGACGGCGCTGCGTCCGCGCGGCGGCAAGATTGAAGTCGTGAGCGCCGATGCGGCCCTGGTGGTGGACGGCGCCTTGGTCTGTGCCGGCGTTCGTTCCGCGCCGCTGCTCGCGCCGTTCGGGTTGCGCGCACCGCTCCAGGCGGTGCGCGGTTATCACATAGAGATGCCGGGGCGGACGGCATTTTTCGATGCACCCGTTGCTTACGTCGACGATCGCGTGATCGTCACGCCCATGAAGGGCCGGGTGCGCGCGACCAGCTACATGGAATTCGCCGACCCCGATGCGCCGGCCGATGCGCGCAAGCCTCTGCGCCTGCGGCAGCGCCTGCGTGCGCTCGGTTACGAGTGCGACTCGGATGGACCGAGTTGGCTGGGCTCGCGCCCGGTGCTGCCCGATTATTTGCCCGGAATCGGCCGCGCGCCGGGACCCGCAAAGCTGTTCTATGCCGTTGGACACCAACATATCGGACTTACCCTCGCGCCTTTCACGGCCGAGCTGATCGCCGACCTCGTGGCGGGCCGCACGCCGTCGATACCGGTCGCAGCCTTCGATTTGCAACGCTTCTAAATATCGTCAATCAGTACAAAGGGCTTCTTCATGCACACACCTTCACCCTGGGCCTTGAGTTTGGCTTGCGCAATATTGACGATCTCAGCCTGCAACCAGACACCGAGCGCCGATGCCCGGCTGCAGAAGATCTACGCCGATGAGTGGCGGTGGCGCGAGCAGCAGTTTCCGGACAACGAAGATGCCCAGAAACCGATCCAAGACCATCTGCCGAGAGTCGACCCCGCAACCCAAGCCGCACGGCTGCAGATGTGGCAGGACGTGCTGAAGAAGCTCGATGCGATTCCGCGCGCCGAGCTCTCGCCCGCGGAGCAGGTGAACTTCGATATCTATCACCCGCAGATCCAGGCGCTGATCGAGGATCAACAGTTCCGCGAATTCGAAATGCCCGCCAATTCGGATACCACGTTTTGGACCAATCTCGGCTATACCGCGCGCCGTCAGTATCGTTCTCTGCAGGATTACCGCAACTGGCTCAGCCAGATGAAGGATGTGCCGCGCTACTTTCATGAAGAAATGGATGAAATGCGCGCGGGCTTGAAGCGCGGCTTCACCCCGCCGCGGGTGACACTCGAGGGACGCGATGCCTCGATTACCGCGGTCACGGATGCCATGCCGGAAGCCAGCCTGTTCTATACGCCGTTCAAGGATATGCACGGCATCTCCGATGCCGATCAAAAGGCGCTGCGCGAGCAAGCGGCCGGCATCATCCGCGACACCGTGCAGCCCGCGTATCGTGAACTCCTGACTTTCTTCCGCAATGAATATTTCCCCGGGACTCGCACCACGCTGGCCGCGTACGACCTTCCGGACGGCAAGGCCTACTACCAATCGAGAATTCGCAATTTCACGACGCTCAATGAAGACCCGTCGGCCATTCATGCGTTCGGCGAAGCGGAGGTCGCGCGTCTGCACGCACAAATGCTCGCCGCCATGAAGGAGACGGGATTCAACGGCGATTTTCCGGCGTTTCTCGCATTCTTGCGCAAGGATCCGCA
>DATATA010000033.1:0-14652 GCA_036263775.1 Steroidobacteraceae bacterium
TCAATCTCGAAGGACTCGGCGTCAATGCTTTCACATTGGTGGGAACCTATACCGCCAAAACTCAATTGGGCGGGACACTTTCCTACACGGGCGGAACAACCGACACCTTCACGAGCACGTACGACACCGACTACGATTTGACGCCGAGTCTGGCGACCATCGTGGGTACTTACTCCGGTGAGGCTGTGACGGTTGAAAGTATCAACCCCGAAGCAGCTACGGTCACAATCGCCGCTGGCGGAGCCATCACGGGAGCCGGCGCGGACGGCTGTAGTTTCACAGGCATGGTATCGACCCACGCGAAGGGAAATGTTTACAACGTATCCGTGACATTCAACGGTGGTGTCTGCACAAACGGAACAAATACCGTCACCGGGGTTGCGTATTACATCGCCGCGCAGAAAGAGCTGATTAGTACGGCGCTGAATAGCGGGCGCACCAATGGATTCCTATTTCTAGGCACCAAGCCCTGATGCCTGAGCAATCGCCGCCGTTTCGTGTGTTGCGACCATGCTTGATGTGATTGCGAACAATAACTTCCATTGATCCAACCGAGCTTCTACCGCCGAGCTACCCGGTTCCGCGCTACCGCCCAATAACTACTCTAAGTGGTTGTTTTTATATGGCGCTCCCTACGGGATTCGAACCCGTGTTACAGCCTTGAGAGGGCCGTGTCCTAGGCCTCTAGACGAAGGGAGCGGACTTGCGCATCTAAAGGGCCTTGTGGCCCCAAGAGGGCTGGTAGTATACGGCCCAATTTTTTGGACTCAAGCGGAACCCCTCTTTTTGAACTCATCGCCAACGCCACTCCCGCCTGTAATTGTTCCCCGGTCTGAGCATTCGATATCGCGTTCTGCGATCTCGCCGAATGCCTTAAAAGTGCTCTATCGGCTGAAGGAGGCCGGATATCAGGGCTTCCTCGTAGGCGGCGCGGTGCGTGATTTGCTGCTCGACTTAAGGCCCAAGGACTTCGACGTGGCGACCGACGCTCTACCTGAGGACGTGCGGCGATTGTTTCGCAATTGCCGTTTGATCGGCCGCCGATTTCGTTTGGCACATGTGTTCTTTGGCAACGAGATAATCGAAGTTGCGACCTTTCGCGCCGCCGCGGCCCCGGAACGCGAAGGCGACGAGGATGCGGATGCCGAAGGAGCATCCGAGGCAGGCGCGGAAAGCGCGGGCGACGCAGCTTCGGACGAGCCGGCAGCCGAGTTCACGCCGTCGAGCGACTTCACGCCGTCGAGCGACTTTACGCCGTCGAGCGACTTTACACCGCCCAGCGACTCCGAGCACCGCGCTTTCGATCCGCGCGGACGGATTCTGCGCGACAACATCTATGGCAGCATCGAAGAAGACGTCTGGCGGCGCGACTTTTCCGCGAACGGGCTGTACTACAACATCGAGGATTTCTCGATTTGGGATTTTGTCGATGGCGTCAACGATGTGAAGGCGCGGCGCCTCAAGCTGATCGGCGATCCCGAGACGCGTTATCGCGAAGACCCGGTGCGCATGCTGCGCGCGGTGCGCTTCGCGGCCAAGCTCGATTTCAGTATTGAGCCCAACACCGAACAGCCGATCAAGCAACTCGCCTATCTGCTGGACGGCGTTCCTCCGGCGCGGCTGTTTGACGAGGTATTGAAATTGTTCTTGTCGGGATTCGGCGCAAAATCCTACCGGCTGCTTCAGCAATACCGCCTGTTCGAACACCTGTTTCCGCAATCCGCCGCGGCCTTTGCGCTGCCGCCGTATGCGTACGCCGCGGAAATGCTCGAAATGGGGCTGGCGAACACGGACGCGCGGATCGCGGCCGACAAGCCGGTAACGCCGACATTTCTGTTTGCCGTGCTGCTGTGGAGTGCAGTGCTGCGCGAACTCAATGAGCGGCAGGCGGGCCCCACACCGGATCTTGCGCTGCTCTTGCAGGCCTGCGACAGCGTGCTGCGCGCGCAGCAATCGCGCGTGGCCATTCCGCGGCGTTTCGGCATACCCATGCGCGAGCTGCTGATGTTGCAGCCGCGCTTCAATCGCCGTAGCGGCGTCAAATCCTTGAGCCTGCTGCAGCATCCGCGCTTTCGCGCCGCGTATGATTTTCTGCTGTTGCGTGCGCAGGCGGGCGTTGCGGACCCCGAGCTCGCCAAGTGGTGGACCGACATTCAAGTGCTGCCGCAGGATGAGCGCATCGCGCTGGTTCAGGCGCGTCCGCCGGAGCCATCGCCCGAGGGATCGCCGGCCCCCGGACGTCGACGCCGCCGCCGTCGGCGCGGCGGAGCGGCTCGCAGTTAGCAATGAGCACGCTCTGGCGCCCGGCATATGTGGCGATCGGCAGCAATCTGGAATCTCCGCGCGAGCGCGTGCGCGAGGCCACGGCCCGCATAACCGCCCTGGGTGCCGTGCGCTCGCTGCTGCAATCGCGTCTGTACCTTTCCCGGCCGATGGGGCCGCAAGATCAGCCGGACTTCGTCAATGCCGCGGTCGGATTCTTGACCGCGCTAATTCCCGGAGAATTGCTCGCCGAGCTGCTCAACATCGAACGCGGCATGGGACGCAATCGACAAGCACGCTGGGGGCCTCGTGTGATTGATTTGGACTTGCTTTGGATGGTTGATGCGGCAGTGGCCGAACCGGGTTTGACCGTGCCGCATCCCGGAGTGTCGATGCGCAACTTCGTCCTGTATCCTCTGGCGGACATCGCCCCGACGATCAACATCCCAGGGATTGGCACGGTGCTCGATTTGAAGCACAGCGTCGGCGGTGAGGGAATTTCAGTCCTGGAGTAAGAGTCTTTAATGGCAGTCGCAGTTCCGCATCGATTCATCGTTGTCGAGGGGCCGATAGGCGTCGGCAAAACCAGTCTGGCGCGCCGCTTGAGCCAATCGCTGGGCGGGCAGCTCGTGCTGGAGCAGGCCGACCAAAATCCCTTTCTCGAACGCTTCTACAAGAACCCGCGTGCCGCCGCATTTCAGACGCAATTGTTCTTCTTGTTTCAGCGTGCACGGCAGCTCGAAGATGTCCGCCAGGAAGACCTGTTCGGCGCCGTGCGCGTGGCGGACTACCTGTTGGAAAAGGACCGGCTGTTCGCGCGCGTCACGTTGGACGATGCGGAATATGCGCTCTATGAACGCGTCTACGAGCGTGTGGTCGTGGATGCGCCCAAGCCGGATCTGGTGGTCTACCTTCAGGCGCCGGTGGATGTGCTGGTCGACCGCATCGGCAAGCGCGGCATTCGCTACGAGCAGCACATCGAACGCGCCTATTTGGAGAAACTCACGCAGGCCTATGCGCGGTTTTTCCACAGCTACGACGCTTCGCCCTTGCTGATTGTCAATTCGGCCGCGATTGATCCGGTGGCCAGCGAGGCTGACTACGCGCAACTGTTCGCCGAAATCACCAAGGCGCGCCGCGGCCGGCATTTCTTCAATCCGGGCGGACGCTCGCTGCTGCCGGCCACTTGAGACCCAGGCATCAAGCGGACCGGTGCCGCGCCAGTGCCCAGCCGACGTGCTCGCGCACCAGGGCTGAGGAGTGCTGCGCTCGAGCGCTGAGCGCCGCAATCACGGCCGATGAGGTAGGTGCATTGCCGAGCGCCACGGCAATATTGCGCAGCCATCGTTCATAGCCGAGTCGCCGGATGGCACTGCCGCTGGTCTTCTCCAAGAAATCGGCTTCGCTCCATGCGAACAGATCGATCAGCTGCGAGTGATCCAATCCATGGCGGACCGCGAAGTCCTTTTCCCCGCTGGGGCGCGCAAACTTGTTCCATGGACAGACGAGCTGACAGTCGTCGCAGCCGTAGATGCGATTGCCGACGGCGCGGCGAAATTCCGTTGGAATGGCGCCGGTGAGCTCGATCGTCAGATAGGAAATGCAGCGGCGCGCGTCGAGCCGATAGGGCGCGACAATGGCGCCGGTCGGGCAGGCCGGCATGCAGGCGCTGCACGAGCCGCAGTGCGCACTGCTCGGTTCGTCGGGCGGCAGCTTCAGATCGACGTAGATTTCGCCAAGAAAGAAATATGAACCGGCATGGCGATCGATCAGATTCGTGTGCTTGCCGATCCAGCCCAAGCCCGCATTGCGCGCCAAGGCCTTCTCGAGCACCGGCGCGCTGTCGGTGAACACCCGATGCCCGAAGGGGCCGAGCGCATCTTGAATGCGATCGCAAAGTTTCTGAAGACGCGAGCGCATCAGCTTGTGGTAGTCGCGCCCCAAGGCATAGCGGGAAATGTAGCCCACGTTCGGGTCTGCAAGCGTCTCCCACGCACCTGCGGCTGCCTGCGGCCAGTAGTCCAGGCGAACGCTGATGCAGCTCACCGTGCCGGGAACCAGTTCCGCCGGACGAGTACGTTTGCTGCCATGCCGGGACATGTAGGCCATTTCGCCGCTAAATCCGAGGCGCAACCATTCGAGAAAATTTGCCTCGTCTTGAGGCAGATCGATGCAGGCAATCCCCATTCCGGTAAATCCAAGATCCTTGACCCAGCCTCGGATGGAAGCGGTGAGAGCGGCGTGGTCGAGGGTGGGGTGTTGTCCAGAGGTGCCCATTGCATCCGTATAATAAACCGATGGCCTCTGCCCCCTTGAGGATTGACCTGCCGGACACCCACGCCACGGAAGCGTTGGGCGTCGCCCTCGCGGGCACCTTTCCAGCTGCTCGGGCAGGTGCCGTCGTGCACTTGCGGGGCGAGTTGGGCAGCGGCAAGACTACCTGCGCCCGCAGCATGCTGCATGCGCTTGGCGTTACCGCCGCAGTGCGCAGTCCCACCTACACCTTGGTGGATACCTACAGCGTCGCCGGGCTGACCTGCGTG
Source organism: Steroidobacteraceae bacterium (assembly GCA_036263775.1). Classification (GTDB taxonomy): domain Bacteria; phylum Pseudomonadota; class Gammaproteobacteria; order Steroidobacterales; family Steroidobacteraceae; genus Bog-1198. Next base: position 4,806 of record DATATA010000033.1, read on the forward strand.
CACGTCGATCTGTACCGGCTTCAAACCCAGAGCGAAGTGGATGAGCTGGGGCTTCGCGATCTCTTGGGTCCCGATAACCTCATGCTGATCGAATGGCCGGAGAAGGGCGGTCGTGCCGTGCCGCCCGCTGACCTGACGATACAGCTGACCTACGCCGGCGAAGCGCGCGCCGCTCAGCTCATCGGAGGCAGTGCGATGGGGGCAGCGTGGCTCTCGAAGCTAGGAATCGACACTAGCTTAAGAGCCTATGTATCTAATTTAACTTGAAAAAAAATTGGCTTCGGCGTTAACTTAACGCCCATGAACCGTCTGCTCATGCAGTGCGCCGCAATTTTGTTGTTCGCCGTGCTGTTGCCGCGGCTCGCGCGCGCCGTCGAGGTTCGTGGTGTCCGGCTCTGGGCGGGACCTGACAGTACACGCGTGGTGGTCGACCTTTCGGGCAGCGCGCGGCACAGCTTGCTGGTGCTTCACAACCCTGAGCGGGTGGTGCTGGATGTCCCGGGCGCTCGGCTCGGCAAGTCGGCTCATGCAGCGCCGGCCGGAGCGGGCGCCGTGAAGCGAGTGCGGATTTCACGCAAGCCCTCCGGCAATCTTCGCTTGGTGCTCGATGTTTCCCGCCCCATTCACGCGAAGAGTTTTTTGACCACGCCGAATGCTCACTATGGCTACCGCTTAGTGATCGACTTAGGAGGCGGCAGGCCGCGCCTCGACAAGCCCATCAAGGTCAAGCACGCACCTTCGGATGCGCGCGATCTCATCATCGCCGTCGATGCCGGACACGGCGGCGAGGACCCCGGCGCCATCGGAAAGAGCGGCACGCGCGAAAAAGACGTGGTGCTGGCGATTGCGCGCGAGCTCGCCACGAAGATCAATGCCGAAGCAGGCATGAAAGCAGTGCTCATCCGCGGCGGCGATTATTTTGTGCCGCTGGTCGATCGCATGCGCCGCGCCCGCGCGCAGCAAGCGGACCTGTTCGTGTCCATTCATGCCGACTCGATACGCGATCGCAGCATCGACGGCTCGTCGGTCTACATCTTGTCGCAGCGAGGAGCAACCAACGAAGCTTCGCGCTGGCTGGCTGAGCGTGAAAATGCCTCGGACCTGATCGGCGGGGTGTCGCTGGACGACAAGGACGAAGTACTGGCCTCGGTGCTCCTTGATCTGTCGCAATCGGCATCCATCAACGCCAGCCAAGTGGCCGCCGAACGCGTCTTGCAGGAACTCTCGCAGGCGGGCCAAATCCGCAAGCATGAAGTGCAGCGGGCCGGCTTCGTCGTGTTGAAATCCCCCGATATTCCCTCGATGCTGGTTGAGACGGCCTATATATCGAATCCGCAGGAAGAGCAGCGGTTGCGCTCGGCCGCCCATCAGGCGACGCTCGCAACAGCGATTCATCGCGGCGTGCATGATTATTTCTACGCCAATCCGCCAATGGGCACGCGCATCGCGCAACTCGCGAGCGGCGGCTCGGCGCGGCCTGTGCTGGCAACCTCGGTTAGTCCCGGCGACTCCGGCGGCTAGCGGTCCTGGGGCGGTGGCGGTATCGCGCACCCTCAATTCCGCCGGCTTGTGCGAAAATGCGCGACTCGAGGTCGCCATTGCACATTCAATTGCTCTCCGATTCCCTTATCAGTCAAATCGCTGCCGGCGAGGTGATCGAGCGCCCGGCCTCCGTCGTCAAGGAACTGGTGGAAAACGCGCTGGATGCCGGCGCGCGCCGGATCGATGTGGAACTGGAACGCGGCGGCTGCGGACTGGTGCGAGTCCGCGATGACGGCTGCGGCATCGACGCTGCCGAGATCGCGTTGGCCTTGGCCCGCCATGCCACCAGCAAGATCGCGTCGCTCGACGATCTGGAGCAGGTCGCGACCTTAGGCTTTCGCGGCGAGGCGCTGCCGAGCATTGCCTCCGTATCGCGGCTGTCGCTGGTGTCGCGCTCGCCACGGGAGTCCCATGCCTGGGTCATCAATGCACGCGACGGCGCGGTGGGGGCGCCGGTGCCGGCCGCGCATGGCCTCGGCACCAGCGTCGAGGTGCGGGACTTGTTTTTCAACGTGCCGGCGCGGCGCAAATTCCTGCGCGCCGAAAGCACCGAGTACCAGCACATCGTCCGCATGCTGGAACGCCTGGCGCTGTCGCGTTTCGACGTGGCTTTTGCGCTGGCACACAACGGCAAGAGTGTATGGAGCTTCGCGGCGGCGCAGAGCAGCTCCGAGCGGCTGAATCGCCTCGCCAGGATTTGCGGCGAGGAATTTGCCGCGCATGTGATCGAATTGCAGCATGAAACCGAAGCGCTGCGCCTGTCCGGGTGGCTGGCGTCGCCGACCTTCTCGCGCAGCCAAGCGGACCTGCAGTTCACCTATCTGAACGGGCGCTTCGTGCGCGATAGGCTGCTGGTCGGGGCTGCGCGCCTGGCCTATCGAGACGTGTTGTTTCACGGCAGGTTTTGCGCCTACGTACTGTACTTGGACTTGCATCCCGGCCAGGTCGATGTGAACGCTCATCCGCAGAAGCTCGAGGTTCGATTCCGCGATTCGCGCCGCATCCATGATTTCGTATTTCGCACGCTGGAAAAAGTGCTCGCCGACACCCGGCCTTCCGGGGAATCGAGCGGCAGCGCGCCGGCCGATTGGCTGACCGGCGCGGTCAGCGGTTTTGCCGCCGCAGGTCCGTCGCAAGCGCGATTCGCGCTGCCCGAGCCTGCGCACCGCACAGCGGCCGATGCCTATCGACCTTACTTGAGCCCCGTCATGGAAGTGCGCGATGCCTCGGCGCCTTCGGACCGGGTGGACGGCGTTGGGGCTCCGGCTGCTTCCGCGCCCTTGGGCTACGCCATCGCGCAGTTGCATGGCGTCTATATTTTGGCGCAATCCGCCGACGGTATGGTGTTGGTGGACATGCACGCCGCGCATGAACGAATCATGTACGAGGGAATGAAGAAACTGCTCGCGGGCCAGACGGCGCAACAGCAGCTGCTCATGCCTGAAATTCTGCACGTCGCGCCCGCGCAGGCAGACGCGGCGGAAAGCCACGGTCAAGAATTCTCGGCATTGGGTTTCGGGGTTACCCGCATGGGACCCGCGCAGCTGGCGCTGCGTGCGATCCCTTCACTGTTGGTGGGGCGCGATCCCGCGGGGATCGTGCGCGACGTTCTGTCGGACCTGGTGGACTCAGGTCATTCCAGGCGCGTCGAGGAATCCATCAATCATCTGCTCGCCACCATGGCGTGTCACGCGGCCGTGCGCGCCCAGCGAACCTTGAGCGTGCCTGAAATGAATGCGTTGCTGCGTGAAATGGAGGGCACGGAGCGCGCCGACCAGTGCAATCACGGCCGCCCCACCTGGGTTCGTTTGTCGATGAGCGAGCTGGACCGCCTGTTTTTGCGCGGCCGGTGAATGGGAGCCTGCCAACGCGCCGCTGCGCGGTGTTGCTGGTGGGTCCCACCGGTGCGGGCAAGTCCGAGGTGGCCGTACGGCTCGCCGAGCAACTGCCGCTGGAAATCATCAGCGTCGATTCGGCTTTGGTCTATCGCGGCATGGACATCGGCACGGCCAAACCCTCATTGAGCGTGCGTGCCCGAATTCCGCATCATCTGATCGATATCCGCGATCCGACCGCCGGCTATTCCGTCGGCGAGTTCACGCTCGATGCGCAGCAGGCAATGCAGGACATCTGGTCGCGGGGTGGTCAGCCGCTGCTGGTGGGAGGCACGATGATGTACTTCCACGCGCTCACCGAGGGGATCGCTGATTTGCCGGAGGCTGATTTAGAGGTGCGCGCCGCAATTGACGCCAAAGCGGCGCAGGCGGGGTGGGCGGCCGTGCACCAGGATCTCGCCCAGGTCGACCCGCAGGCGGCGGCACGCATTCACATCAACGATCCGCAACGCATTCAGCGGGCCCTCGAGGTCTATCGCATCACCGGCATGCCCATCACATCGCTGCAACAATCGCGGCTGTCGGTGTTTGCCGACGTAAATGTCATCGAATTTGCACTTGCGCCCCTTGAACGCGGCGAGTTACACACCAAGATCGAACTGCGATTTAAGGCAATGCTCGAGGCCGGTTTCGTGGAAGAAGTCAGGAGCCTGTACGAGAGAGGCGATTTGAGCCCGGAACATCCATCCATGCGCGCGGTCGGATATCGGCAACTGTGGCGATATTTGGCGGGACAAAGTGCGTTGAGTGAAGCCACAAATCAGGCCATTGCGGCGACGCGACAGCTCGCCAAGCGGCAAATGACCTGGCTTCGTCGGCGCACGAATGCACGATGGTTAGATTCCATGCGTCCGGACGTTGCACGCGCGATTTTTGATGCACTATCCGAGGGCGGATTTGCGTAATGGGCCTTAGCTTCAACGGGGCCGTTGCGCTGTGCTAGCATTAATCGGGTGTGCCTCGTGCCGCATGGAAGTGATACGGCAGTATAAACGACACTAAAAACAAGGAGCTTTACTCATGGCCCGTGGCCAGTCTCTGCAGGATCCATTCTTAAATGCCCTGCGCAAAGAAAGGGTACCCGTTTCGATTTACCTGGTGAATGGCATCAAACTACAAGGGCAGATCGATTCATTCGACCAGTTCGTCGTTTTGTTGAGAAACAGCGTCAGTCAGATGGTCTACAAACACGCCATCTCCACCGTTGTGCCCGCACGCAATGTGCGCTTGCCGACCGGAGAGGATGGCGAAGTGACGGAACCGGCTATCGTCGAATGAGTGGGTGGCACTCTGCAATTATTTGAACGCCCGCAGGGCGGCGAGCGGGCCGTTTTGGTCGGTGTCGGCATCGGACACCCGGTCGAGCCGAACGACATTGCGGAATTTGCGGCGCTGGCGGCTTCCGCGGGCACGATCTCGGTCGGCACTGTGCTGGCCTCGCGTGCGCGCCCCGATCCCAAATATTTTGTGGGCTCAGGTAAAGCGGAGGAAATCCACGCCTTCGCCGAGGCGCAGCGCGCCGACTTGGTGCTTGTCGACCAAACCCTCAGTCCCAGCCAGGAACGCAACCTGGAAAAACTGACGGGCCGTCGAGTATTGGACCGTAACGGTTTGATTTTGGACATCTTTGCGCAGCGCGCCCGCAGCTTCGAGGGCAAACTGCAGGTGGAGCTTGCGCAGCTGTCGCATTTGGCGACGCGCTTGGTACGGGGATGGACTCACCTCGAGCGGCAGAAGGGTGGAATCGGGCTGCGCGGTCCGGGTGAGACGCAATTGGAAACCGATCGACGTTTGATCGCCAAACGCATCCGCACTTTGCGCTCGCGCTTGGAGAAGCTCGATCGGCAACGCGACACGGGACGTCATGTAAGGCGCGAAGTGCCGGTGCCGACCGTCGCGCTGGTCGGCTATACCAACGCCGGCAAGTCGACGCTGTTCAACGTGTTGACCGGCGCGGAGACCTTCGTTGCCGACCAGTTGTTTGCGACGCTCGATCCGACCGTGCGCCGCGTGAAATTGGCGGACGTGGGCGAGGTGGTATTGGCGGATACGGTGGGATTCGTGCGCGCGTTACCGCATGAGCTCATCGCCGCGTTTCGTTCGACGCTGCAGGAGGCGCGCGAGGCTGATTTGCTCCTGCACGTCGTCGACGCCAGCGATCCAAAGCGCGATGAGCGCATAGAGCAGGTGCGCGAGGTGTTGCGCGGCATCGGGGCTGGGGATATTCGCGAGCTGCTGGTTTTCAATAAGATTGATTTGAGCGGCGACGGTGCGCGACGCGTCGATGGGGCCGACGAGGTTGCAACTCAGGTTTGGGTTTCCGCAGCGAGCGGCTTAGGGCTGGACGTGTTGCGTGCGGCCATGACGCGGGCGGTGCGCCCGAACCAAGTGCGCCGCACTTTTCATCTGCAGCTGCAGGCTGCCGCCGTCAGATCGGAGTTGTACCGGCGCAATGCCGTGCGCAGCGAGCGGCAATGCGAAGACGGCAGTTGGGATGTGGAAGTGGAGCTCGATAGGAGCGAGGTTGCCAAATTGGCGGGTGCCAAAGGCGTCATTCTCTTGGTACCTGAGCGCGCGCTTGCACAGCGCGTCGCGTGAGTTCTCTAGGTAGGCAGCTGCTCGCCTGATAGAATACGCGGCCCCTTCATCCATGATCCCGAAACCCGCAACACAAATTTAGGCACAACTCATGGCTTGGAACGAACCTGACGGGGAGAAGCGCAATCCCTGGAACCGACCTCAGCAATCGCAAAACGATCTGGATGATGTGCTGCGAAATTTCCAGCGCCGCCTAAGTGCGCTGTTTGGCCGCGGCGGCGGCGGCGGCTTGGGCGGCGGCCAGAGTTCGCCGGGATTCGGCAAAGGCTTGAGCAGTATTCTGGTCCTGATCGCGGCGGTTTGGGTCGGCAGCGGCCTATATCGAGTGGATGCGCAGGAGCGCGCAGTCATCTTGCGCTTCGGCAAGTACATGCAAACCACCGGTCCCGGCTATAACTGGCACCTTCCCTGGCCGATCGAACAGAAGCGCATCGTCAACGTCTCGCAGCAGTTCAGCGTGACGGACGATGCGAGAATGCTGACCGCCGATACGAATTTGGTCGAAGTCAAATCAGCGGTGCAATACACCAAGCCGGATCCGCGCAAATACTTGTTCCAGGTCAACAATGTTGAAGAGACACTGGTACAAGTGAGCGAAAGCGCGATGCGCGAGGCCGTCGGCCAGGCACCGCTCGACAAGGCGCTGGCCTTCGATCCGTCGATCACGGATCGCGCCAAGAAACTGCTGCAAAAGACGCTGGACAACTACGACATGGGCGTCAACATCATCAGCGTCAAACTGGGCGATGTGATCGTTCCGGATCCGGTGCAAGATGCGCAGCGCGACGCCATCAAGGCGGACAAGGACCGGCAGCGCTATCAGCAGGATGCGGAAACCTACCGCAACGACGTGGTGCCGCGCGCGCGCGGCCAGGCGGCCAAGAACCTGCTCGACGCCGAGGCCTACCGGCTGCAGGTACTGGCTCTGGCGCAAGGCGAAACCTCGCGCTTCGAACAGGTCTTGAGCCAGTACGAACATGCCCCCGCAGTCACGCGTGAACGCATGTATCTCGAGGCGATGGAGAACGTCTACAAGAACTCGCGCAAGGTCATCGTCGATACCAAGGGCAACAGCAACATGATGTACCTGCCCCTGGAGAAGTTGATCTCCTCGGGGCCGCAGTCGATCTCAAACCCCAACGACACCATGACGGTGGCGCCATCCTCGCGGATGCCGGAGATCCAGGTGACTCCGGCGGAAGATCCCGCGCGGGCGCGTGGGGTGCGCTGATGCAAAACCGGATACTTTATATCCTGCTTGCACTGGTCGCGGTCATTCTGATCGTGCGCGCCAGCGTCTTCACCGTGGACGAGGGTCAGCTTGCCATCAAGTCCACCGGCGGCGAAATCGTTGATTGGAATTACCAGCCGGGGCTGCATTTCAAGATTCCCCTGGTGAATGAAGTGCGGCGCTACGACCGCCGGATATTGACGCAGATGTATCCATCCGAGCACTTTCTGACGCGCGAGCAGGAGCAGCTGAACGTGGATTTCTACGTCAAGTGGCGCATCCTGAACCTGCGGCGCTACTATGAATCCACCAGCGGCTCCGAGGAAGTGGCCAATGCCCGCTTGGGCGAGACCGTCAAAGACAGCATCAAAAGCGTGGTTACGCAGCGCACCTTGCAGCAGGTCATTACCGCGGAACGTGCGGAGTTCACCGATTCCATGATGAAGACGGCGCGCCCGCTGGCGGAGCAGCTCGGCGTCGAGCTCGTGGACGTGCGCATCACCAAGATAGATCTGCCGCAGCAGGTGCAGGATTCGGTGTTCGACCGCATGCGCGCCTCGTTCAAGGCGCAAGCTGCGAAGTTGCGCGCGGAAGGGGTGGAGGCGTCCGATAAAATTCGTGCCGAGGCGAACAAGTCGCAAACCGAAATTCTGGCAGACGCGGCGCGCCAGGCTGCGCAAACCCGCGGCCAGGGCGATGCCTCGGCGAGCGAGGTGTATGCCAAGGCGTATTCGAAGAACGCGGAGTTCTACAGTTTCTATCGCAGCATGCAGTCATACCGCGAGGCCGTGGGTACGCAGGGCGACATGCTCGTGATCGCGCCCGACAATGCGTATTTCAAGTACTTCAACAAGCCGCAACAGCAGCCGCCTCCGAAATAGCGTTAAGTCACAATGGATATCGGTTGGACTGAATTAGCGCGCTATTTGGGTGGAGCGTTCGCCTTGTACCTGGTGCTCGAAGGAATCCTTCCCTTCTTGAATCCGGCTGCCGCGCAGCGTCTGATGTCCAAGCTCGCGAAAACCGAGCCGTCGCAGCTGCGCTGGGGCGGACTGATCAGCATGGTGGCGGGCCTTGCATTGCTCTGGATGGCGCGCAATGGGTAAGAACCTGGTCGTGATCGGCCTGCAGTGGGGCGATGAAGGCAAGGGCAAAGTCGTTGATCTTCTGACCGACCAGGTGCAGGCGGTGGTGCGCTTCCAAGGCGGCCACAACGCCGGACATACCCTGGTGATCGGTGGCAAGAAAACCGTTCTGTCGCTGATCCCTTCCGGCATCCTGCACGGGCATGTGCGCTGCCTGATCGGCAATGGCGTGGTGCTCTCGCTCGAGGCATTCTTCAAGGAAGCAGAAATGTTGATCGGGCAGGGCGTGCCGGTATTCGAACGCCTGCGCGTCAGTCCCGCCTGTCCCCTGATCCTCTCCTCGCATGTCGCGCTCGACAAAGCGCGCGAGAAGGCCCAGGGCGAGAAAGCCATCGGCACGACGGGGCGCGGCATCGGGCCGGCCTACGAAGACAAGGTGGCACGCCGGGCATTGCGCGTCGCGGACTTGTTTCATCGCGAGCGATTCGCCGCCAAGCTGGGCGAGATCCTCGACTATCACAACTTCGTCTTGCAGCGCTATTTTCAAACCGCGCCGGTCGATTTCCAGCAAGTGCTCGAGTCCAATTTGGCCCTGGGCGAGCGCCTGAAGCCGCTGGTGGCGGACGTCACCGGCATACTGGAGCAATTGGGCGTCGAGGGCCGCAATGTGCTGTTCGAAGGCGCGCAGGGAGCGATGCTGGACGTCGATTTGGGCACGTATCCGTATGTGACTTCTTCCACGACGACAGCCGGCGGCGCGGCCGCGGGAAGCGGAATAGGTCCGCGACGGCTGCATGAGGTGCTCGGCATCGTCAAAGCTTACGCCACCCGCGTCGGCGCCGGCCCTTTTCCGACGGAGCTGCTCGACGAGACCGGCGAGTACCTGTCTCGCGTCGGACATGAATTCGGCTCGGTGACCGGACGCCGGCGGCGTTGCGGTTGGTTCGATGCCGTAGCGCTGCGTCGTTCCATCGTGCACAACAGTTGCTCCTTGTTGTGCGTGACCAAGCTCGACGTGCTGGACGGCTTGGACAGGATCCGAATTTGCGTGGGTTACCGGACCGATGCCGGTGTCGCCACGACGCCGCCGTTGCTTTCGGAAAATTTTGGCGACTGCGAGGCGGTCTATGAGGACATGCCGGGCTGGAAGGAGAGCACCGTGGGGATCACGAGCTATGACAGGTTGCCGGTGCACGCGCAAAAATACCTAGAGCGGCTGCAATCGCTCGTCGGCGTGCCCATCACGATTATTTCAACCGGCCCCGATCGCGATCAAACCATCATCCGCAAAAATCCCTTCGCCTGATGCACGCCGCATCCCTTGGTTCGAACCAGACCACCCAAGCAACCTACGCGCCGGATCTGCAAGCCTTCGTCTTCGTTTTGTTTTTTGCATTCGGCGGCATCACCAGGCTTGCGGGAGCGGGCGGCGGAGGGCTCCGGGGTGATTTGCATGGCGATCGTGGGGGGCGCCATAGTCCCGCTGGTGACGGGCA
>DATATA010000065.1:0-22361 GCA_036263775.1 Steroidobacteraceae bacterium
AACGGCGTTGAAGGCGTTCACCCCCGACGAGGTCAACAGCTGGGCGGGCAAGGACCTCGACCTTCAGATCGGCCCGCGGAGGCTATCCTTCACGTCGGAGACCCTCATCCTTTCATTTTCGGTGCCCAACTTCTATTTCCACGCCGTCACTGCATACGACATCCTGCGCACACGGGGTGTGCCGCTCGGAAAGCGCGACTACGAGGGCCGCCTGCGCACTCGGATTGCCAGTACCCTGTAGGACGCTATCGCGGGAACGACGGCTCCAGGCTCGGAAAGCGCCTGTGGTGCTACGAGCCAGCGCGAATGCGAATATTCGACCCATTTCTGCGGGTGGAGACGGGCAGCTTTGCGGCAACGAATACATCATATTTAATTGTCGGCCGGAGAAGGGGTGAAGCCGTTTAGATTCCTAAGATAATCGATTGCATCAACGCGACTAAATTCAGCGTAGGCGCGCGCGAGAACTCGATGGCCACCGGCTAGAGCGGTAGCAGCAGCAACCCCCATCAGTACTGCCTTGTTGCAACCTCGGCGAAGCTTTTCCGTGCCAATCACGGGAAGCCGTCTCATGGCAATTGCGTAAGACAATTCGACTTCCGGCGGTACAGGCGGGTTACCGTTCTCCGGCTGCTGCAATTCGACAATGACGCAGAAATGAAAAAGATCTTCATCGAGTTCTTGCCTACGCGATTGATGATCTACCAAATAAGGTACAAGAGCATAGGAAGCCTCGCCCACGTCGCCGTGGTGGTGCAGTTCATCCCAAACAACCTCCCAAAAACCGCTCGAAGCACCCTCGTTTTTCAATTGATGAATCAGAGGAACAACGTTGTAGGGTGACCTATACCCACCGCTATATGTTGCCCAGCGAGAGTCTTCTAACGGCATCAACTGCATGCGTTTTGTTTCTTCAAAGCTGGATGACGTGAGGTCACCGCCTTAGGCTTGGATTGCATGAAATTTTCAATCGTTCGGATGCGTGTGATTGCGCGCATCCATTTTGCTTCTGAGGCCCTTACGGAGTTGGCCGCACGCACAACGGCTGCGAGCGCGTGAGCCCCAAAAAACTCAAACGCGGACGGTGCAAGCAGCGCAAATTCTCCACTGCAATTAAAGCAGAACTGATTGAAACCACCGTTGCATACCTCGCGATGCACTAAGGAGGTCACATAGAGACTTCTTACGCCGACAGCGAGGGGGCTAATAACCTCCTCTTCTTTTTTGAAATCGCGGCCGATCTTTGCGAGAGCAAAATCGTAAATCTTGTCCTCGACCGCGTCGTCCGGAGTGGTTGCAATCACCGCCTGATCCAGGCGACGGAGACCCTAAGTTACTGATCTGACGAAATATTGAGAGCGCGCCCGGACGGATTCGAACCGCCGACCACCTGGTTCGAAGCCAGGTGCTCTATCCAGCTGAGCTACGGGCGCCCGCGCGCAGTTTAGCGTTGCGCCGCTGATTCTGAAACCTTTGGGCCGGATTTATTCCTCCGGCCCGCGAGACATCACCAGCACTGCTCGAACCAGCCTGCGTGTGCGACGGGTCCAGTGTCGCTTGGCGCAGCAGCGGCAGTTGGATTGACCGCCAATACTTCTTGCGCCAGCTCGGCCTCGCCCTTCGACGGATCGTAAAAAGCGAATTCCACGGTCGACCACAAGGAGCTCACTTCTTGCCATAGCGGCTCAATTATCGACCGCATACGCGGGTTTCTGATTGTCATAAGTTCGAAAACCTCGGTCCAATCGTCAGGCGAGAACTTCGCGCAAATGCTCATCCAAAAATGCGCGAAGATGAGATTGCGATAGCGCGCCCACTTTGTGCGCGATGACCTCCCCATTGTTGAATAGCAGCAGCGTCGGAATGCTGCGAATGTTGAATCTCGCTGCCGTCGCCGCGTTTTCATCGACATTCAACTTGGCAATCCGAAGCCTGCCCTCGTACTCGCCGGCCGTTTCTTCGAGAATTGGCGCAATCATTTTGCAAGGACCGCACCATTCGGCCCAGAAATCCACCAGCACAGGTGTTTCGGACTTCAGGACCTCATTCTCGAATGTGGCATCGCCGGTATGCGTGATTTGACTGCTGCTCACGTGAAACCCTCCTCCGCTTGTAGGACTAACTACGTGGGGGCAGCTCGCGGCGGTTCAAATTCCTTGCAGTCATATGCATACTCGAAATCGGTATGTAGGAAACTTAATACCTCGACGATTATTGCGGCCTGGACGAACTCTCCCGGGGCTATACACTCTAACGAGGCCCCCGAACCAACCCTTACAAGTTGCTGGATGACACCTATTCGATGCCTTTTTGTGCTGTTGGCCGTTGCAATGACTTCCGTTGTTGCAGCTGCGCCTGCGCCCTTCGATCTTGCGGGGCCGACCTTGGAGGTCAAAGTGACCCGCGGCGGCAATACCCTGCCCGCCTCCCAAGTCCCGAATCTTGCGCCCGGCGACCGGATTTGGATAAAGGCGGATCTGCCGGAAACGCAGTCTGTCGAGTATTTGATGGTGGCGGCGTTCTTGAGCGGCTCGACCAATCCGCCGCCTGAAAAGTGGTTTTTCGCCTGCAAAATCTGGACGGCCAAATGCGGCAGCGAAGGACTTACCGTGACCGTCCCGCAGGGCGCGCAGCAAGTGCTCTTGTTCCTCGCACCTCACACAGGCGGTGACTTGCGCACAGTGGTCGGAGCAGTGCGCGGACGGCCAGGAGCTTTCGTGCGCACCTCGCAAGATCTGAACCAGGCTGCACTCGACCGTTCCCGACTGGAACGGTTCCTCGCCGCCGTGCACGTTCTCAATGAAGGTGACCCCGCCAAACTCAAGCACGCGGCGCCGCTGCTGGCGCGCAGCCTTGCAATCAAGGTCGACGAAAAGTGCCTCGATCGAATCGCTGAGCTGCAGGCGTCGTGCCTCATGCAGGGTCAAGAGTCGCTCATTTTGAATGACGGCCACAGCACATCGATTGTCGAAGCGTTGACCTCAGGCCCGGGCAGCGACCTGGCGATGGAGGCCAGCTACACGCCGCAACTCAGTTACGGCTACTACAGTCCATATATCGCCTCGGTTCTGGACGTCGCGCGCATCTTCGAATCGTTTCGGACCGCGCAATACCAATATATTCCCGCCTTGGCGTCGCAACGAGGCGATAAACTTGCCCTGACCCTGAACGCCGCTCCTTCATTTCACAGTCCAAGGTCGGTGCTGGTGATCGCCCTGCCCGCAGTTGAATCGGCGCAATTGCCGCCGCTGCACGCGGTAGATCCAAAAGAAATATTTTGCGTGCGCCGCTCTTCCCTGGTGCTTCCCGTTGATGGCGCGCCGCTGGCATTCTCCACCGGGTATGCGCACGACCTGACTCTCAACGTCACCGGCCGGGACGGCAAAACGATCGCGCTTCCCACGAAGGCAGACCCGATCCAGGGTGGTTATGTGGTCGACACCACCGGCCTCGGTACTGCCGAACTCGGAGACAGCGTGCACGCCGCGCTTAAAGGGTACTGGGGCTTCGAACCTTATGAAGGTCCGACGTTTCATTTGATAAATGTGCACGCGAAATCCTGGGAACTCGCCGCCGGCGATGAAGCCGCGCTGATCGTCGGACGCCAAGACACGGTACATCTTCAGGCCGATAGCGTGAGTTGTGTCGATGCCATCATGCTTAAGGACCCGGGAGGCAAGGAGTTGAAGGTGGACTGGAAGAGCACCCGGCCCGATGAAGTCGAAATAAAGCTGCCTTTGCAGGAGGCGACGCCGGGTGCCATGACGCTGCTCGTCAAGCAATTCGGCAATGCTCAGCCGGATCCGATTGCCATTCATACCTTCGCCGACGCCGGACGCATCGATGGCTTCTCCATTCATGCCGGCGACATAGTCGGCATGCTGAAGGGCAACCGCCTCGATGAGGTCGCCAGCTTGAGTTTTAAAGGCAACGTGTTCGTGCCGGGCGAACTCACCTCGACTCACGGCGTTGATGAGCTGCCCATGGTTGCTCAGGATCCGCCGACGGTGACCGGTCTGAAGCCGGAGCGCGGCATCGCGGCCAAAGTAACTCTGAAGGATGGCCGCGTGTTTCCCTCGATCGGCAACATCGATGCGCCGCGTCCCGCGGTCACGCTGCTCGGCATGAACGTACAACCCTCCGCATCGAGCCACGACAGCAATATCTTGCTGGCTCACCCGAGCGAATTGCCGCAGGATGCGGTATTGACCTTTTCTCTGCGCACTCAGTCGCCCGCGGTCTTTGCGCGCGATGAAAATATCGAAGTCACCACCGGCGACGAATCGTCCAGCGCCACCTTGAACTTCGGCAACGGCGGCGTGATGCTCGAGAATTCGCAGGTAGCCGTTGCAACGCTCAATCCCGCCAAGGTGTTCGGCGGAGCAGCCTTCGGGCCGTTGCAGTTTCGGATTAATTTCAAGGGTGTCGTCGGCGATTGGCAACCGCTTGCCAATCTCGTGCGTCTTCCCATGCTGAAGGAATTGAAATGCCCTGCCACTCCTGAGCTTGCCTGCAAGCTATCGGGTTCAAATTTATTCCTGATCGACTCGATATCCGACGATCGGGACTTCGCACACCCGGTGAAGGTGCCGGATGGCTTTTTAGGATCCGCACTGCCCGTGCCGCATCCAAAAGGCGGTGCTCTTTTCGTCAAGCTGCGCGACGATCCCTCGGTCATCAACACAACCTCGGTCGTTGCGCAGGAAGTGCCGCCCTCGGCTGACGAGGCGGCCCGAACCGAGGTGCGCGGCTCCGCCGTGCCTGCCCCGGCTCATCCGGACACGGGTGCGGCTCACCCGGACACGGGTGCGGCTCACCCGGACACGGGCGCCGTGCCAATGCCCTGAACGCCCGCAATGCGCGCCGCGAGAAAGCGTTTCTCCGGCTCGAGCGTGGCGGTGCGCAGCGCGGTGCTGTAAGCCTCCCGAGCTTCCCTCGACCGTCCGAGCTGCTCCAGGAAACGGCCCCGGGCGGCATGCAGCAGGTGATATTGAGTGACCCGTCCGCGCGCCGCCAGCGAGTCGACCAAGTCGAGAGCGCGCGCCGCGCCGTCGACCATCGACACCGCGACTGCATGATTCAATTCGATGACGGGAGTGGGCTGCAATCTCAACAGCACCTCGTACAGGCCCACTATCTGCGGCCAATCGGTGCTGGCGCTGTCCTTGGCTTTTGCATGCAGGGCCGCGATGGCGCTCTGGACCGCGTATACGCTCACCTGCCCGCGAATCGAAAGAGATTTGTCCACCAGCACCAGGCCTTCGGAGATTTCGTTGCGGTCCCATTGCGAGCGGTCTTGATCATCGAGTAATACCACGTCGCCCGCATCCGAAACGCGCGAAGCGCGTCGCGCATCATGCAAGAGCATCAGGGCAAGTAAACCTGTCACGCCGGCATGATTCGGCAACAACGCATCGAGCAAACGGGCCAACCGAATAGCTTCGGCGCACAGCTCAACGTCGATCAATTGCGCACCCGTGGTCGCGGCGTAGCCTTCCGTGAACACCCCATACACCACCGCAAGCACGACCTCGATTCGTTCCTCGAGCACCGAAGGCTCCGGCGTCTCGTAGGGAATTCCCGCATCGCGGATTTTTTTCTTGGCGCGTACCAGTCGCTGCGCCATGGTCTCTTCGCCGGTCAAAAAAGCACGAGCCACCGCCTGTGTACTCAACCCGCACACCTCGCGCAGGGTGAGCGCAATTCGCGCCTCTTCGTTGAGCGCCGGGTGACAGCACGTGAAAATGAGACGCAGGCGATCGTCGCCGAATACTTCCGTGTCAACCTCGTCGACCGCCGGCGCGACGCCGCTTTCGCCCCCGGCAAATTCGCCGGCAATTTTTTCCCTGAACAGCTTATCGCGGCGAATTCGGTCGATCGCCTTGTTGCGGCCTGCGCTGATCAGCCACGCGCCGGGATTGGCCGGTGTGCCGTGCGACGGCCATTGCTCGATGGCCGCCGCGAAGGCGTCCTGCCGCGCCTCCTCGGCCAGATCGAAATCGCCGAGGAGGCGGATCAAAGTCGCGAGGACTCGACCCGCCTCTCGGCAAAATACTTCTTCGATCACTTGGCCGACGGCATTGCCGTTCATCGCATTGGCCGGCTCTTTAGGCAACGGGCGGCCAAACGGGGCGCACTTCGATGCTGCCGTACTGGGCACCCGGGATGCGCGCGGCGATGGCGGTGGCTTCATCGAGGTTCTTCGCTTCGACCAGGTAGTAGCCGCCCAGTTGCTCGCGCGTCTCCGCGAAGGGTCCATCGGTAATGGCCGTTTTCCCGTTGCGCACGCGCACCGTGGACGCCGAGGAGACGGGCCTTAAGCGGTCACCGGCCTTGAAATTCCCGGCTTGCACGATGGATTTAGTAAAGTCCGTGTAGTCGCCCATCATCTTTTTGAGATTGGCTTCGCCGAGTGCCATCGTTTCCGCTTCGTTGTTGTAAATCAGCAATAAATAGTTCATGTGTGCATTTCCGTCGTTATGGCGTGATTCGCCGTACCTTAGTCGAATCTGGCGCGGCAAATTCGACAGCGGCGCCAAAATTCAGCCGGCGGCCGCACCCAGGGTCGCATCGGGTTTTACGATCGCGGGAACTATGCCGCTCGAATATTATCAAATAGATCTGCCAAATCAGATGCTTACCGTATAAATATCGCTGCGCTGGCGGCCTTGCGCCCTTGGCCTTAAGATCACACTGGCTTCGTTTCACCTCATTTGTCTTGATAACTAGAGGATTCCCGATGAAGGCTTGGATACCACTTACGCTTGTTTTCGCATTCGGATTGGCCGCCCACGCGCAGGCGACATGCACCTACCCGCAATCGCCCGCGGCGCCCCCCAATGGCAATACGGCCACTCGGGACGAAATGATTGCAGCCAAGCATGATTTCGACCGCTACAACGGCGAAATGAACTCCTATCTCGACTGTCTCAATCTGGAAATGGATGCTTCACCCAAGGATGTTTCCAAGATGACGCCGGATGAAAAGAAAAAGGTCGATCAGGCACAGAAAATTCTCGTGCAGAAACATAATGCTGCCGTCGATGAACTACAGGCGGTGGTCGGAAGGTTCAACGAACAGTTGAAAGTCTTCAAAGCGAAACAAAAGTAATGATCATCGGCGCGGCGGGTCACACCGCCGCGGATCTTGAACTATGCAGGCTAGTACGCTCATCACTCCGCGTCTGGCCGAAGAGGCCATCCACTCTCGGCTGACGTGTTTGCCCATCGAATCGCTGCCTTTAACGCAGTGCGTCGGGGCCACTCTGCGCGAGAACATCTACGCGGAGCGCGATGCACCGCCGTTTGACCGCGTCTCCATGGACGGCATGGCGGTGGACAGCGAGGCTTTGCGGCGCGGGCAGCGCCGTTTTCAGATCCAGGGAGTGCAGGCAGCGGGTGCGCCGGCGACGAAGCTGGCGGCCTTGGATCATGCGATCGAGGTCATGACGGGCGCAATTTTGCCGATCGGCTGCGACAACGTCATTCCGATCGAGCAGGTCGATGTCAGTGATGGGCTCGCCTCGATCAACGCCACCGTGGTGGATTCGCCGTACCACAACATTCATCGGCGCGGCGCCGACAGCCGCCAGGGCCAACTGCTGTTGGAATCCGGGACCTTGTTGCGCGCACCGGAAGTGGCCGTAGCGGCCTCCGCCGGCATGGCCAGGGTCCGCGTGAGCAGCCAGCCGGCCATCATGGTTGTCTCGACGGGCGATGAACTGATCGAACCCGGTGATCCGATTGCGGAATTTCAAGTGCGCCGCTCCAACGCCTATGCGGTGGCGGCCACGTTCCGCCGGCGCGGATTCGCCCGGGTCGGCAATGACCATGTGCTCGATGATGAAGCCCAGTTGCGTGAACGCCTGTCCTTGCACTTGACCACCCATGAAGTGGTGGTGTTGAGCGGCGGTGTGTCCATGGGCAAATTCGATCTGGTGCCCAGGGCGCTGATGCAGCTCGGCGTGCAGGAGGTCTTCCACAACGTTGCTCAGCGGCCGGGAAAGCCCATGTGGTTTGGTATCGGGCCGCACGGTCAATCGGTATTTGGCTTGCCCGGCAATCCGGTCTCCACCTTGGTGTGCCTCATCCGCTACGTCATCCCCGCCATTGCCGAGGCGATGGGCACCAAGCGCCTGCCGCCCGAGCGGCTTGCGCTGTCGAGTCCGGTGACATTCAAGCATTCCTTGGCCTACTTTATGCCGGTCACGATCGAACACGATGATTGGGGGCGGCCATGGGCGAGTCCTCGTCCGCCCAACGGTTCGGGGGATTTCCTGAGCCTGGCTGGCACCGACGGATTCGTGGAACTCCCCCCGGGTCCCAACACCTACGCCAAAGGATTTGTTACCAGCGTGTATCGCTGGTGACTTGAAGTCCGCATGACCAGCGTTATTCACGATATTCGCGGTGCAAAGAACCCGCTCGACCAGCTGGGCCGTCCGCTGCACGACTTGCGGATTTCGGTCATGGACCGATGCAATTTTCGCTGCCCCTACTGCATGCCCAAGGAACAGTTCCACGAGCACTATCAGTTTTTGAAATCGCAGGAGCGATTGTCGTTCGATGAAATCGTGCGGCTGACCAGATTATTCGCCTCATTGGGCGTTCAAAAAGTGCGGCTCACCGGCGGCGAGCCGTTGCTGCGTACCAACCTGGCGGACTTGGTGGGCGATTTGACCGGCATAACCGGCATCGAAGACATCGCCCTGACGACCAACGGCGTGCTGCTTGCGAAGCATGCGGTCGATCTGCGCGCGAACGGACTCCGGCGCATCACCGTGAGCCTGGACAGCTTGGATGAAGATATTTTCAAGCACTTGAGCGGTGGATTCGGCGCACTCGACCAAGTGCTGGCGGGGATTGACGCCGCGGTAGCCGCCGGGTTGTCTCCGGTCAAGATCAACGCCGTCATTGAGCGCGGAGTAAATGACCAAGGCGCGCTCGATTTGGTCGAACGCTTCCGCGGTACGCCGGTCATCGTGCGCTTCATCGAATTCATGGACGTCGGCAATCGCAATCATTGGCGGCCGGAAATGGTGGTGCCTTCGCGCGAACTGGCGGCGCGC
This sequence comes from Steroidobacteraceae bacterium, assembly GCA_036263775.1. Taxonomy (GTDB): domain Bacteria; phylum Pseudomonadota; class Gammaproteobacteria; order Steroidobacterales; family Steroidobacteraceae; genus Bog-1198. The sequence goes on from DATATA010000065.1 coordinate 9,069, forward strand.
GTCCATGAGCGCTGGCCCATTCACCCGGTTTCGCAAAATTACCGCGGCGAGGTCGCGCAGCGCTGGCGCTTCGATGACGGGAGCGGCGAAGTCGGTTTCATCTCTTCGGTGTCGCAGCCCTTTTGCGGCGCCTGCAGCCGCGCGCGCCTGTCTTCGGAAGGCAAGTTCTACACATGCCTGTTCGCGGCTCATGGGCTGGACTTGCGCACGCCCCTGCGCAATGGCGCCGACGATGCCGAGCTGCTGAAGCTCCTTCGCGGCGCGTGGCTAGGCCGAGCCGATCGCTACAGCGAGCTTCGCGAGGAACTGCGGCGCGCGGATCCTGCGCCTACGAAAATCGAGATGTATTACATCGGCGGTTGAATCCATGACTTTTACGCATTTGGACGCCGATCAGCGTCCCACGATGGTCGATGTCAGCGGCAAGGATGCGACGCAGCGCAGCGCCACGGCGGAAGCACGCGTGCAATTTCCCTCGGCCGTAGCCGCGGCATTGCGCGACAACGCCCTGCGTTCGCCGAAGGGTCCGGTATTCGACACCGCCATTGTCGCCGGAGTCCTCGGCGCCAAGCGCACTCACGAGCTCATTCCGTTCTGCCACCCGCTCGGGCTCGAGAGCTGTCGCATCGTCATCGACTTGGAAGGCGACGCTGCCGTTATTCGCTGCACGGTAAGCGTGCACCATAAGACCGGCGTCGAAATGGAGGCGCTGACCGGCGCCAGCATCGCGGCGCTGACCGTGTATGACATGTGCAAGGGTCTGTCGCACGACATCGTCATCGGCGGCGTGCGCCTATTGGCCAAGGAAGGCGGCAAGAGCGCCTATGCGGCGGGCGCAACATGAGCCTTGAGGGCATTCATGGGCTGATTCTTGCGGGCGGTTCGAGCACCCGGATGAACCGCGACAAAGCGTCGCTCGAGTACCGCGGCAAGACTCAATTGGATCGCGCCGCCGAGCTCGCAAGGCGCCATGTCGGAAAGGTCTTCGTGTCGGTGCGTACCAATCAGACTCTCGATCCGACGCGCGCGCAATATCCGATGATTGTGGATGCCGTCGAGGGCAAAGGGCCGATTGTCGGTATCCGTTCCGCACTCGCCGCGCACCCGCGGGCGGCATGGCTGGTGCTGGCCTGCGACCTGCCATTTCTTTCCGACGCGGCGGTCGAAGCGTTGCTGCGTGCGCGCGATCCTAAGAGTCTCGCCACCGCGTACACAAGCGTGCATGATGGCTTGCCTGAACCCCTATGCGCTGTTTGGGAACCCTCGGCGGCGCCTGCGCTGGCCGACTATCAAGCCGGCGGCGGCCAGTGTCCGAGAAAGTTTCTCATCCGCCACGGCGCTCGTCTTCTCGAACCGGTGGATGCACGTGCATTGGATAATGTGAACACCCCCGAGGAATATGCGCAAGCCACTGCGACGCTGGAAACATCAGCCCCCATGCAACTTAAAATTCAGTACTACGCCTTGATGCGCGAACAGGCCGGCCGCTCCGAGGAGATACTCGAAACCGCGGCAGCCACGCCGGCGGACCTCTATACCGAACTCGCTGCCCGCCACGGCTTTACCTTGACGCGCGAGCAGTTAAAGGTCGCGGTCAACAGCGAATTCAGCGAATGGTCTCGCAAGCTCGCGGCCAACGACGCCGTGGTGTTCATACCTCCGGTGGCGGGCGGCTGATGGGTTTCCGCTTCACCCAAGCTACGATCGACACTGAGGGATCTCGGCGTGAGCTGCAAGACCTCGGGGCCGGCGGCTATGTCAGCTTTGAAGGCTGGGTGCGCGATCTCAACGAAGGAAAGGAAGTCACGCGGCTGGAATACGAAGCATTCCAGGACCTCGCCCTGAAGGAAGGCAATCGCATCGTCGCCGAGGCGCTGCGGCGTTTCCCGGTTAAGCATGTTCTTTGCATTCACCGCGTCGGTATCTTGCAGCTGGCCGAGATGGCGGTGTGGGTGGGCGTAAGTTCCGCGCATCGCGGCGAAGCATTCGATGCCTGCAGGTTCATCATCGATGAAGTGAAGCATCGCGTGCCCATTTGGAAGAAAGAACACTATCGCAGCGGCGATTCCGGATGGGTCAACTGCGAGCGTTGTGCGGCGGAGCCGCGCCGCTCGCACGCCGAACACCATCGGCGCGCTGCCTCGAATCCCTGGGAGCCTGTCTGAGTATTCCACGCGGCCGCGAGGGTGACGGAGGCTCCTAGGCGATGCAGCCCGACTATTCCCGGCAGATATTGCTCAAGGAGATCGGCGCGAAGGGCCAAGAGATTTTGGCGCGCGCACGTGTCCTCATCGTCGGCTTGGGCGGGCTCGGAAGTCCCGTCATGCAGTACCTGGCCGGCGCAGGAGTGGGATTTTTAGGCCTCATCGACGCCGACGCCTTGGATGCCAGCAATTTGCATCGACAGCCCATTTACGCGCTCGCCGACGTCGGCAAACCCAAGGGGGAACTGGCGCGCGCTGCAATCACCCGCATCAATCCTGCCGTGCAGGTGGAACTGCACCCGGCGCGATTAAACGGCGGCAACGCGCTTCGATTGATCCGCGGCTACGACATCATCCTGGACTGCAGCGATAATTTTCGCACCAAGTACCTAATCAATGATGCCGCGGTGCTCGCGCACAAGCCGGCGGTGTTCGCCAGCGTATATCAATACGAAGGCCAGCTTCAGGTTTACAAACCCGACCCCCGTTACGCCTGTCTGCGCTGTCTGTGGCCGGACGCGGTCGGCGACGGTGTCGTGGGCAATTGCGCCGAAGCCGGAGTCTTGGGGCCGGTGCCCGGCGCGTTCGGCACCATGCAGGCGCTGCTCACGTTGAAAATATTGTTGCAGATCGGCGGGCAGCTCGAAGGTGAACTGCTGCTGCTGGATTTCATGAATTTCTCCACCTTGAAGATCAAGGCCGCGCGGCGCGCGGAGTGCCGAGCACCCGCCTGCGCGCATATTCACGAGGTCGCGCAAGAAGATTCCGGAATCGAAATTGCCCTGGAATCGCTGGCCGCCGCGGCTGAGCAGGAGCTCGATGTCATTGATATCCGAACCCTCGAGGAAGTCGCAGCGCGGCCGGCGGCCGCCCGGCATGTCCCAATGCACGAACTCCTGGCAAATCCCGGGCTTCTCGCGGCCGGACGCCAAACCGTGCTGGTATGCGCCACCGGCAAGCGCAGCTTGGCGGCTGCACGAGCGCTGCGAAAACAGGGTCTCGTCGTGCGCTCGCTGGCCGGCGGCCTGCAAAATCTGGAGCGCTGAGGTGCAATTCAAGAGCAAATTGCCTGAGGTCGGCACGACGATCTTCACGATCATGTCGCGGCGCGCGGCCGAGGAGCATGCCCTGAACATCGGCCAGGGCTTTCCGGACTATGCAATCGATCCGCGCCTTTCACAGGCGCTGGTTGATGTCGTTGCCGAGGGACGCAATCAATACGCGCCGATGGAAGGCACGCTCGAGCTGCGCGAGCAGATCTCCAAGAAGCTCGAGGCCTGCTATCAGCGCCAGTTCGATCCGCACGCTGAAATCACCGTGACATGCGGCGCCACCGAGGCTCTGTATGACGCCATTCAAGCCTCCGCCGGGCCCGGCGATGAGGTCATTATCTTCGATCCTGCCTACGACTCGTATGAACCGGCGGTGCGTCTGGCCGGCGCGCGCTGCGTGCGCATTGCGCTCAAGCCCCCTGCATTTCGATTCGATTGGGACGAAGTTCAGAATGCATTGAGCCCGCGCACGCGGCTCGTCATCGTCAACAGTCCGCAAAACCCCAGCTGCACCGTGGCAACGCGCGATGATTTGGATGCGCTGGCGGCCTGCATCCGTGGGCGGCCGATCACGGTCATCGCCGATGAGGTCTACGAACACGTGCTGTTCGACGGACGGCGCCACCAAACGGTGCTGGCGCATCCTGAGCTTCGCGAACGCAGCTATGCGGTGTTTTCGTTCGGCAAGACGCTGCATGCCACCGGCTGGCGAACCGGCTACTGCGTCGCGCCGCCGCAGATGACGCGTGAGCTGCGCAAGGTGCACCAATTCAATACCTTCAGCATCGTCTCGCCGCTGCAATATGCCATTGCACGCTATCTCGCGAGCTATCCCGACGCTTGGGCCGGCCTCGCCGCTTTCTTCGAGACCAAGCGCGATTTGCTGACGGGGCTGCTGCACGGTTCGGGCCTCGAGCCCCTGCCGGCGGCCGGCACCTATTTTCAATTGGTGGACTATGGTGCCATCAGCCAGGACGATGACATGAAATTTGCCGACCGGCTGGTCCGCGAGGCGAAGGTCGCCGTCATTCCGCTGTCTCCCTTCTACGCACAGCCGCCGCGCATGACGCTCGTGCGGCTGTGCATTGCCAAGCGCGAGGAGACCTTGCGGAGCGCGGCGCAGCGGCTGCGCGCTTTTGCGCAAAACGCCCGGCCGGGCCGCGCCTTGGGGTAGGATCCGCTAGCGCCCAAAGGTCCCGAAGCGGCGCGCCATGGATGGCAGGCTCTGACGCTGACGGATGCGCGCCGCGTCCATCAGCATGCGTCCTGCCCAGCGATACACGTTATTTTCCTTGACCGTACGGCGCATCAAGCTCATTCGGTTGCGGCGCTCATCCCGGCCCATATGGATCGCGACCTCCATGGCATTTGCGGTCTCCGTGACATCGAAGGGATTGATCAGCACCGCCTCGGCCAGCTCGCGCGATGCGCCGGCAAAGGTGCTCAAGATCAACACGCCGTCCTCATCGTCCCGCGCCGCCACGAATTCCTTGGCGACCAAGTTCATGCCGTCGTGCAGGCTGTTGACCAGACAGAAGTCCGTCGCCCGGTACAGCTCGTAGACGCGCACCGGCGCTTGATGCTCGTCGATCAACACGATTGGACGCCAATCGCCTTGGGCGAATTTCGAATTGATGCGTTCGACCTCGCCGTAGGTATGCTGCTGCAGCGCCTGGTAGGCGGGCAATTGACCCCGCGAAGGCGCTGCCACCTGCAGCAGGCTGATGCGCCCGCGGTGCCGCGGATTGTTGTCGAGCAGCACCTCCAGCGCTTGAAAACGCTCGATGATTCCCTTGGTGAAGTCCCAGCGCTCCACTCCAAGCCCGATGACCACATCGGCGCCGATCCGATAGCGCTCACGCACCGCAGCACGGCAGGATGCAACATCCGGCAGCAGCGCGAGCCAGCGCGGCGGCCACTCGATCGAAATGGGATAGGGTGCCACGCGGCAGACGCGGCCCCGGAGCGTCACGGTCATGTGCTCGCGGTCGATTTGGCACTCGACGAAGCGATCCACCGTATCGAGAAAATTCTGGCAGTGATATCGAGTATGAAAGCCCAAAATGTCCGCCGACAGCATGTGCGTCAGCATTTCACGCTTCCAGGGGCAGACGCCGAATGTCTCGGCGTTGGGCCACGGGATGTGCCAGAACAAGGCGATTGTGGCCCGCGGTATGCGCTTGCGCAGCAACAACGGCAGCAAGGCAAAGTGAAAATCTTGAATGAGGATCACCGGGCTGTCGGACACGGACTCCGCCATGACGACGTCCGCGAATTTGGCATTGACCTCCTCGTAAGCCTGCCAGTCGCTGGCGCGAAACGCGGGACGCACATAGGCTAGATGGCACAGCGGCCATAAGCCCTCGTTGGAGAAGCCGTAGTAGTAGCCTTGCTCCTGATCGGCCGTCAGCCAGACGCGCCGCAGCGTATAGGTGGGGTCATCGGGCGGCACGCGGATTTGATCGTTCCGATCCACCGTCTCTCGATCCGCGCTGCCCGCGCCATGCGCCACCCACACGCCGGAGCAGGCCCGCATGATGGGTTCGAGCGCGGTGACCATGCCGCTCGCCGGAACTTGCCACACCGGCTGATGATTGGCATCGAAGTTGTGGATGTATGGTTCGCGATTGGAAACGATGATGACCTGTGCGGAATTCAATTGACCGCGCACCACCTGCTGCAGCGCCTGCGGAGTCCAGTTCTCGCGATAGTCGATTTCCAGGCGCTGCTGCTCCTCGGCCTCGGCAAGCACCTGGCGCACCTGCGAGAGAATGGGCAGTGAGTAGCGGGGTGACTGGGCATTGTCCAAGAAGCGCTTTCCACGGATGTCGCCCAGCAGCACCTGGACCCAGCGCCGCAGCTGCAGCCACGCCACCAGGACGATCAGGAGCGCCAGCAGCAGTATCGAGATGCCGACAAACGCCAGCACGAAGTCTCGGGCCGTACGCTGGCGGCGATCCACGAAGCTCAAGTCGTGCAGCATGAGCACCCGAAACGGCTTGGGCTGCGCCGAATCGAAGTCGAAGCGCGATATCTGCACCGATCCAGACGGTAGCTGCATGATGTGGGACCGTGGCGGAGTGGTGCCGCCCTCCGCCTCGCACGTAACCGCCGCCGGAGTGCGTTCGGATTTAAAAATGGTGGAGCCGTTGGGCCGGCATACCAATATTGCGAGCAGGCGTTCGTCGGTTGCGATCTTCGCCAGGTAAACCCGCAGGCGCGCCTCGCTGCCGTTCTCCACCAGGTCCGTGATCGGGTCCTCCATCGAATGCATCACCAGCTGCGCGCGCAATTCGACGTCGGAACGAAACCACTCGGCCAGCAGCCTCTGGATGTAGGGCAAACCAAAATACGCCACGACGCATGAAGCAAGCGCGACCGGCAGGACGAATCGCAGCATCACCGAGCGAAACATCGCATCTCCGTTAATTCCAAAAAGCGCAGCGTTGAACCACAAAATACAGAAGATTGAGTGCACAGTCTTGGTTTTTAAGCAATGAATTTCATGTAAAACTTACATTGAAATAATTGGCGGCAGGGCATTGGCAGCCTCGACTGCGTAGGCTATGTTTTTGGCACATGAAGCAATCACCGCCGCCGCCCGCCCTCGATTGGTGTTTGTTTTTAGATGTCGACGGCACGCTGGTCGATCTCACCGACACGCCTTCGGAGACCACCGCCGACCTTGAGATCAAGTCGCTGTTGCGCGAAATAGCGGAACGCTTGGGGGGCGCCGTCGCTCTCGTAAGCGGGCGCCAGATCGCAACGCTCGATCAAATGTTTGCGCCGTTGACGCTGCCGGCCGCCGGTCTGCACGGCGTGGAGCGGCGCCGCGCCGACGGCACGATTATGGGCGCGAGCTTCGTCGACTCGCAGCTCGACCGCGCGCGCACGGCCCTTAGTGCTTTGGTCGCCGCCCATCCCGGAACGTTGCTCGAGGACAAGGATCGGACCATCGGGCTGCATTTTCGCATGGCGCCGCAATTTGAACAGGCGCTGCGCGAGGCCGTCGTGGCAATTGCCAAACCGCTCGGCAGCAACTACCACATTCAGGGCGGCAAAATGCTGTTCGAAATCAAGCCGCGCGGCTTCAGCAAGGCCACGGCGATCCAGGCATTCATGAAGGAGCCCCCATTCAGCGGCCGGCGTCCGGTGTTTGTCGGCGACGACCTCACCGATCAGGACGGATTCGGCATGGTCGAAGCGCACGGCGGCATCTCGGTCGGGGTCGGCGATCGCGTGCAAGGACAATTTTACCTGGCGGATGTGAATGCGGTTCGCGGCTGGCTGCGGCAACTCGCCGATCTCAAGGACACGCATCACGCATGAGCAGATTGATTCTCGTGAGGCACGGGGAGAGCTCGGGGAATCGGGAGCGCATATTCGCGCTCTCGCCGCATGATTTGCCGCTGACGGAATTGGGCTACCGCCAAGCGCAATGGGCTGCCCGGCACATCGCGGCGCGGTTTCGGCCGGAATTGGTGGTCACGAGTGCATACCGGCGTGCGAGCGAGACGGCGCGCATCATCGCCGGCGCATTGGGCCTGCCGCTCGAGTTCGAGGCTGACTTGCACGAGCGCGAGATCGGAGCGCATCGAGGCCGCTCTTACGAGTCATTCTTGACCGAGCCGGACTATGATCCGCGGCGCCCGTGGGCGTGGAAACCTCGAGGCGGCGAGAGCTACGAGGAGGTTCAAGCGCGCGTCGGACCTGTTCTCGATCGATTGGCCGCGGCGCATCCCGCCAAGGATGTGGTCGTGGTCAGTCATGGCGGTGTCATGACCTGCTTGTGGGCGTACGTCCGTGGCCAATGGGACGAGGCTCATGTTCCGCCCAATTGCGGCATGGTGCTGATTGAGCATGGACCGCAGGGCTATTCTTTGCCCCGTATCGTCGCCGGCGAGATCAGCGCCGAGGATGCCGGCGGATAATTTGACTATCCAGCGACCTGACCATCCGGCGCGGAACTCTCGCCCGGGTCGTCGAGCCAGCGTTGCAACGCCCTGTGCAGATGCTCGCGGTCGATGGGTTTCGACAAGTAGTCATCCATGCCGGCCGCGCGGCACTCGTTGTCGGCGCCCTTCATGGCGTGAGCGGTCAGGGCAATGATGGGGATGCGCCGGTCGCCGGACTCACGTTCGCGGATTTTTCGAGTGGTTTCGTACCCATCCATGACCGGCATCTGGCAATCCATGAGGATCAAGTGATAGCGGCCGCTTTGCCACGCCTCGAGTGCAGCTTGTCCGTCGGCGGCCACGTCGACCCGGTATCCCAGTTTCTCGAGAATGCGGCAAGCGACTTTCTGATTCACCACATTATCCTCGGCGAGCAGAATGTGATGCGTCTCCCGCAACCGCTGCGAGCGCAGCGCATGGCGCGTCACGATGGGTTGAGTGGCCATGCGCCAGCCCTCGGCCTCGCTGCCGAGCACCATCATCAGACAATCGGTGAGATCGCGCTGCGTGACGGGTTTGAGCAAGTACCCCGCGAAGCCGAGTTCCGAGAACATCCGCCCATCACCGCGCTGACCCGAGGAGGTCAGCAGAATCAAGCGCGCCCCACGCAGTGCATGCTCCGCCAGAATGGTCTTGCCCAAGGTCGCACCATCGCAGCCGGGCATTTGATGATCGAGCAGCGCGACTTCGAATGGACGCCCCGCCAAGGCCGCATGCCGCATGAGGCTCAGGGCTTCATCTGCGGAGCTCGCGCACACCGCATCCATTCCGCATAACGAAAGTTGGCCCATCAATACCTTGCGGTTCGTCATGTTGTCATCGACGATGATGATGCGCTGGCCGCGAAGCTGAGTGGGCGGCGCCGGGCGCGCCTTGGTCGCGTCCTGTGCCAATCCCAATCGCACCGTGAACCAGAACGTCGAGCCCGCCCCTTCCTCGCTCGAGACGCCGACTTCGCCGCCCATCAGTGCGATGAGCCGCTTGACGATCGACAGTCCTAGGCCCGTGCCGCCGAAGCGGCGCGTCGTCGAGGCATCCACCTGCGTGAAGGCCGTGAACAGGGCCTCGACGCGGCTCGCGGGAATCCCCATGCCGGTATCGCGAACTTCGCAGCGGAGCATGACGCCCCGCTCGTCCTTCTGCGCGACCTTGCATTCGATCGACACTTCGCCTTTTTGAGTGAACTTGACCGCATTGCCGCCGAGATTCAAGAGCACCTGGCGCAGGCGGCCGGCGTCGCCGCGAACCAGGTCGGGCAAGCTGGGATCGATGAGGGCAATGACCTCGAGCCCTTTGGCGTGCGCCTGAATCGCCAGTAAGCGCGCCACATCTTCCACGGTGTCGCGCATATCCATGTCGAGCAATTCAAGGTCGAGCTTGCCGGCCTCGACCTTGGAAAAATCCAGAATGTCGTTGATGACGGTGAGGAGCGCGGCGGCGCTGTCGCGTACGGTCTCCGCATAGTCCAGCTGCATGGGATTGAGTTCCGTTTCCAGCAGCAATTCGATCATGCCGATGACGCCGTTCATCGGCGTGCGAATCTCGTGGCTCATGTTGGCGAGGAACTGGCTCTTCGCCTTGTTCGCGGCGGCCGCCGTTTCCGTGGCCTCGAGCAGCGCCAAGGCGTATTGCTGACGCTGCGTGATGTCGCGCTGCGAGCCCGACACCGTCAGCGGCACGCCCTCCGCATTGCGCTCCAGCGCGCCGCGCACCCGATACCAGCGCGCTTCGCCCGCGCGCGTCTTGGCGCGCACTTCCACATCGACCAGCACGTTTTCTCGGATGCTGCGCTCGATCGCTTCGCGCAGACGCACCGCATCGTCGGCGTGCAAGATGTCGAAGAATTTTTGCCGGGCGCCCAAGAATTCGTGCTGCTCATGGCCGAACATTTCCGCGAAATGCTCCGAGACCCACATCTCGCGGCTCGCCACATCGAGTTCCCAGAGTCCGTCGTTGGCGCCGCGTGTTGCGCGCTTGAGTCTGGCGTCGGCGGCGCGCAATTGCTCCTCCGCGGCGGCGCGCTCCGCCTCGCGCTTGAAGTTATCGAGCGCGAACACGATGTTGCGGCCCATGTGCATGAGCAACTGCACCACTTCTTCGTCGAAGGCGTTCTTGTCCGACGAGTAGAGCAGCAGCACTCCGATGCTGTGGCCGTGCTGCACGAGCGGCAGCGCCACTCCCGCTGCAATGTCCGCTTGCCGCGCCACCTCATGCCAATACGCGGTGCGCGCATCGTTGAGAAAATCATTGCTGATGCAGGGCGCCTGCGTGCGAAACGCCGTGCCGACCAGTCCGCGCCCCTCGGGCGTGGAGCCGTCGATGGAGAGGCGTACGTTGCGAAATTTTTCCGCACCGAGCCCGGCGACGGCGATGATGCGCGCGTCGGCCGAATGCTCGCTCGGGATGCAGACGCTCGCGGCCGGCAGCCTGCCGCCGTGCACGGCCGCCTCGCAGACGCGCTGAAAGAGATCCGCAGGCGAGCTGACCCGCATGATGGCCTCGTTGGTATCGCTCAATACCGCGAACATGCGGGCAAAGCGCTGCGCGGCCAATTCGCCGCGTTTTCGCTGCGTCACGTCCCTGGAGATCGTCACGATGATCCAGCGGCCATCGATGCGCACGGCCTGGCGGTTGAGTTCCACACAGGTCTCGGTGCCATCCTTGAGCCGGCCGACGGACTCGTTGCGAATGCCCTGCGGGCCCGCGGCAATCGCTTCGTCGTACGAGCGGATCAAATCTTCGCGGCTGGTCTTGAGCAGATCCAGCGGCCCCATCTGCATCAATTCTTCATGGGAATAACCGGTCCGGCTCGAGGCTGTGGCCGTCGCATCCACGAACTTGAGCGTCTCGCGATCGACCATGTAGATCGAATCGACGCAGCTGTCGACGACCACGCGAAAGCGCTGCAATTCGGCGATCGTCTGCTTTGGAAGATCGACGCCGCGGGAAGGCTCATGGCCCGGATTGGCTTTAAGGTTCTGCACGGCACGCCGGCGCAGACCTAAAGTGGCGGCCGTCGCGACGGCTCCACCCGCAGCGGCCAACAAGTAGGGCAACATTTCGAGCATTTGAGACATTGCACCAGCGCATAGTCCCAAAAACTGTGCTGTGCCCGACAAATTTACATAAGGGGCCGTTAGGGGAACGCCGCAAGCCCCGAATATGCGAAGGGGTGCGCAGGACCCTTATTCGCGCACTTGGCCGCCGCCCCGTACCACGTACTTATAGCTGGTCAGTTGCTCGACGCCCACCGGGCCGCGCGCATGAAATTTGTCCGTACTGATGCCGATCTCGGCGCCCATTCCGAACTCGGCGCCGTCGGCAAACTGCGTGGAGGCGTTGTGCAGCACGATGGCGCTGTCGACTCGGGCCAGAAATTGCTCGGCTGCATCCGCATCCTGCGTGACGATGCAGTCGGTGTGCCGCGATCCGAATTGCGCAATGTGCGCAATCGCTGCATGCAAATCCTCGACCACGCGCACGGCAATGATGGCGTCGAGGTATTCGGAGTACCAATCCTGCTCGGTGGCGTGCTTCACTCGCGCATCGACGCGTGCGCTGAGCTCATCGCCGCGTACCTCGCAACCGGCTGCCAGCAAGGACTGCACCAAGGGCTCAAGATGGGTGGCCGCGCAAGCCCGGTCCACCAGCAGTGTCTCGGCTGCACCGCAAACGCCGGTGCGGCGCATTTTGGCGTTGATCACGATGCGTTTCGACATCGCAAGGTCCGCGCCCCCATGAACGTACACATGGCAGACTCCTTCAAGATGTCCGATCACGGGCACTCGCGCTTCCCTCTGCACGCGTGCGATCAGACTCTTGCCGCCGCGCGGCACCAGGACGTCGATGCTGTCATTCATGTCGGAAAGCATGTGGCCCACGGCGCTGCGATCGGTGGTCGGTACGATTTGAATACAGCTTGCCGGCAGCGATGCGGCGATGAGACCTTGCTGCAGACATGCATGGATGGCGGCGCTGGACCGCACGCTCTCCGAACCACCGCGCAGGATCACCGCGTTGCCGGACTTCAGGCACAGCGCTCCGGCGTCGGCGGTGACATTGGGGCGGCTTTCGTAAATGATGCCGATGACGCCCAGCGGCACGCAAACCCGCTGGATCACCATGCCGTTCGGGCGCGACCATTCGGCCAAACGCACGCCGATGGGATCGCGCGCCGCCCCGATATCCTGAAGTCCGCGCGCCATCCTCTGCACGCGCGCTTCATCGAGGCGCAGCCGGTCGAGGAGCGCGGCGGAGAGTCCCGCACCCGATTCGCGCAGATCCGCTGCATTTGCGCTCAGAATTTTGCTGCTCGAGGACCGCAACGCCGACGCGGCGGCGAGCAAGGCGCGATTCTTCTGCTCCGTCGAGGCGAACGCCAGCTGCTGTGCGGCCGAGCGGGCAGCACGGCCGAGGTGTTGCATCAGATCGGCGATGTCGTTCACAGGATTCTGAGCAGCACCAAGTCGTCCCGATGCACGATTTCGTCGCGGCCTCGAAAGCCCAGCACCGTCTCGATATCGGCGGACTTGCGGCCGATGATGCGCGCCGCGTCCACGTCGGAATACGCACAGATGCCGCGCCCTATTTCAGTCCCGTCGGGTCCGATGATGCTGACCGTGTCGCCGCGGTCGAATCGCCCCACCGCCCGCGTGACGCCGGCCGGCAGCAAGCTCTTGCCGCCCATCAATGCACGAACCGCGCCATCGTCGACGGTGATGGCTCCCGCGGGCTTCAGCGTGCTCGCGATCCATTGCTTGCGGGTTGCCAGCGGCGTGGAGGTCGGTACAAACCAGGTGCACCGGCCTCCCTCCTCGATGCGCCGCAAGGGGTGCTCGTCCGTTCCCAAGGAAATACACAAATGACACCCGGCGGAGACGGCGATTTTTGCCGCGGCAATCTTCGTGTGCATGCCCCCCGAGCCTAAGTCGCTGGCGGCGCCGCTCGCCATTGCCTCGATAGCCGGCGTGATTTCCAATACACGGGCGATGAAGTGCGCATCCGGGTCTTCTTTCGGATCCGCGGTGTAGAGTCCGTCGACATCCGACAGCAGCACCAGGCAATCGGCGCCGATCATCTGGG
>DATATA010000037.1:0-21468 GCA_036263775.1 Steroidobacteraceae bacterium
TCTTTGCGGTGATCGGCGATTTGCTGCGTCCGCGAGGCTTTGCCGGATTATTCGGCGCGGCACCGTCGGTCGCCTTGGCTACGCTCGCCCTCACAGTCATGACCCAGGGCAGGGCGTACGCAGCCACCGAAGCCCGATCGATGATCGCGGGCGCCGCGGCTTTTTTCCTGTACACGATCGCCTGTGTGTACTTCGTCGGCATGAGACGCCTCAAGGCGCCGGTCATGACCTTGAGTTTGCTGGCGTTGTGGGTTTTGAGCGCCTGCGGTTTGTGGGCGGCGTTTTTGCGTTAGAGCGCCGCCATGCGAATACGAATAGACCTCTCCTCCCTGCGCCGAACCCACTGGCATGAATACCTGATTCGATTCTTGCTTGGCGGCGCCATAACCGCGATTGCCGGGCTGATCGCCAAAGGATTCGGGCCCGTGATCGGGGGACTGTTCCTGGCCTTTCCGGCCATCTTTCCCGCCAGCGCGACCCTGGTCGACAAACACGAACTGGAGAAAAAGCGCAAAGCGGGGATTGCGGTCACGCTTCGGGGCCGCTTGGCCGTGGCTTTGGATGCGCGCGGGGCAGCGCTCGGCGCGATTGCCCTCGCGGGTTTCGCATGGTTCGTGTGGCGCGAGCTGCCTCGCCACGAGACGGCGTGGGTACTCGGCGGCGCGGTAGTGCTCTGGCTCATCGCTGCGGTGCTCGTCTGGCGTGTGCGAAAGCTGCATGTATACCTGTCGCGGCGCGGGAAGCCCGCCGCGTGACCATGCATCCGGTCGGAAGGCGCTGGCATGTCCTCGGCGGCAGCGCCGACAGAGCCTCGAGTTTAAATGTGAAAGTCTAGGCGCATGGCAACGCGCAAGCACACCGCGAAAAGCGGCCGTGGCAAGCGGTCGAACGCTGCTGCGCACCCTAAGAGGATCGCGTCGTCTCGAAAATGGTCTGCCAAGGTCACGCGGGATAGCGATGCGCTGGATTTGAAGGCCGGGGTATTCAAATCGCGCAGCGCGCGCCAGATCGCGCTGTCACTGAAGAAGTCCGCCGAAGCCAGCCATCGCCGTAAGGCCAGTCCGTTTCAATCGGCGATGTCGATGTTGAATTTCGAGATCAATCGGGCAGGCAAGGGCCTGGCGCCTGCGCGCCGCCGGGTGCTGGATCGAGCCAAAGGCGAACTGCGCAGGGCGTTCGGCCGAGCCCCCAGCTAGCCGCCGCGGGTCCGCCATCCGTGCGCAAGGTCCTGCAGCACTTGCTCAGCGATGCCATAGCTCACGAATCCGGTCGGAGTGCCCGCGAGGTGCATGCGGCACGACAAGAAATGAAGCGCGCCAGGGCGGTGCTGCGTCTCATGAGAGGAGAGATAGGCAAGCGCGCTTACCGGATCGCGAACGCCGCGGTGCGTGATGCGGCGCGCCCTTTATCGCCGGTGCGCGATACGCGGGTGTTGCCGGAAACGCTCGAATCCATCTGCCGCGGCGATCCGCAGTTGCGCGAGGCTCATGTCGCGCTGCGCGCCGGGTTTAGGACCGTTCAACGGCAAGCCGGCCGTCAATTGACCCGGCAATCGCTGAGTCATAGCCGTGCATCCTTGGCGCAAGTCGATCAGCGCCTGCAAGGCGTACGATTGCGCATGCCGGACGCGCGCTCCGCGAGCCTGGGCATGAAACGGGTCTATAGCTCCGGTCGCAATGCCATGGATCGCGCGGCCGGCGGTGCGGACGATAAATTGCACGAGTGGCGCAAGCAGGTCAAGTATTTGTCGAATCAAGCAGCGATCGTCAAGGATCTATTCGATGCGAAGCTCAATAAAATCCGGCGGCGGGCGCACAAGTTGTCGTCCCTGCTGGGCGAGGATCACGATCTGGCGAGGCTGGATGCCAAGCTCTGCGATCTGGGCGCAAACGATGCGGCCGGCCGCGAAGCGCTTACGCTGCGCATTGGACTCAAGCGCCGGAAGTTGCAGCGGCGGGCGCGCAAACTCGGCAAGCGGCTCTACCGCCGATCGGCCAAGCGCTTTGCCGCGAAGCTATCGCGCAAGATCGGTCGAAACCCTTGAGCGCTGAGCGCTTCGCCAATTGGACCGGGTGCGCCGGTGCGAAATCACGCGGCGTTTCCGGCATCAACTTATGCGTTTTCGATCTTTCGAGCCGGAACTCCAAAAGCTTTGTTTTGATGTAACTGTATGATTAATAATAATATATCTCTCTATTGACAGAAGCGGACATAGGCGCATAATTGCTGCCGAAGCAGTAATTGCCGAGGCACTAAATGTCCAAGCAGCATTATAAGGCCGCAACCTACAGGTCCCAGTCGAGCATCGGGTACCTGGTAAAGCGTGCGCACTCCTTGACGCTCGATGTGTTGGAGCCGGTGATCGAGCAGCACGGTTTCAGCTTCATCCAGTACGTCATCCTGGCGACTTTGCGCGACGGCATCGCGGTCAATCCGAGGTTATTTGTTCTCAGTATCGTCACGACAGCGGTGCGCTGACGCGCGTCATCGACCAATTGGCCGAACGCGGCTTGTTGGAACGCGTCCGCCGCGACCGAGATCGGCGCAAGGTGGAACTGCAGCTGACCCCGGCCGGCCGCGAGACGATTGAATCGCTCATCCCGCAGGTCGTGGACAAGATGAACGAGGTTCTGGCCGAGTTCAGCAAGCCAGAGTTTCAGGAATTGCTGCGCTTGCTGGTCAAGCTCAATACGACGCTTCAAGCGCACGTCGAACCGAACGTCGCGGCCGTGGAGGAGGCATAAGCCATGTCTCTCAAAACCTCATTGTTGGTTCTCAGCATGCTGTTAGGAGGCTGCGTGCTGCCGCCGAAGGAATCGGCACATCCTGAGCAACTGAAAAACATCCGCGTGGGCTTGAGCGGCGCGGCTGTGGAGGCGATTCCCGACGGCTGGTGGAAATCTTTCGACGATCCGCAGCTCGACCGGCTGATCCGTACGGGTCTTGAGGACAGTCCTACGCTCGCCCGGGCGCAGGCGCGCGTCGCCGACGCCTTGGCCCGTTCACAGATCGCTGAATCGAAGCGGCTGCCCTCCGCGAACTTGGATGCAAGCGCCTTGTATCAGCGCGCGCCGGAGAACTATGTCATTCCGCCGCCCTTGGCCGGCCATACCTTCTGGATGGGGCAAGCGGGTGCAAGCTTGGGGTGGGACCTGGATTTCTTCGGCAAGCAAGCCAACGCGGTGCACGAGGCCGAGGCATTGAGCCGATCCGCAGCGTTGGATGTCGAGAGCGCCAAGCTCATGCTCACCACGGCGATCGCGCAGGCCTATGTGGAGCTGTACCGCGAGAACGCGTTGGCGCAGATCGCGGAGCGCTCCGCTGCACAGCGCGAAAATATCGTCGCCATCACGCGCCGCCGGGTCGCGGCGGGAGTGGACACGCAGCTCGAGTTGCGCGAGGCCGAAGGTCAATTGCCGCAGGCCCACGTGGCGCGCGATCAGGCGCAAGCCGCGGCGGATCTGGCGGTGCACTCGTTGGCCGCCCTGACGGGGCAGGGCGCCGAGGCCTACGCCTCGATGCAGCGGCCGGTGCTGAATCTCGATGCGGCGCTGCCGGTACCGACGGCGTTGCCGATCAATTTGTTGGCGCGGCGGCCGGACGTGCTCGCCGCACGACTGCATATCGAGGCGGCTGACTCGCAGCGGCTCTCCGATCGTGCGGCGTTTTATCCCGACATCAATTTAAAGGCGCTCGCGGGCATCGGCGCCTTCGGCTTGAACAACTTGGTGCAGTGGAGCGCGCGCGGCTATGGCGCAGGTCCGTTGATTTCGCTGCCGCTGTTCGACGGCGGGCGTCTGCGCGGGCAGTACCAGAGCAGCGAGGCGCAGCTCGACTCGGCCATCGCCGGCTACAACGACACGGTGCTGCGCGCCGTGCAGCAAACGGCCGACCAGCTCACACGCATCGATGCGTTGGCGCGTGAACGCGTCGAACAACAGCAGACCTTGGACGCCACCGAAGCCGCCTACAAGCTGGCCGAGGAGCGCTATCGCGCCGGTCTCGCCAGCTATCTCTCGGTGCTCAATGCCGAGACCCAAGTGCTCACTGCGCGCCAAACGATGGTCGACATCGTCGCGAACCAAGCGGTGGCGCGGGTGACTCTGCTGCTTGCCACGGGCGGCAGCTTCGATGCACGCACAGCGGACGTAAAGGCCGCCTCTAATTCAAATCCAGTTTTGACGCGAGCAATACCATGAACACGAAAGATTCCAGCGACACCACTCCTTCGATTCCTCAGCCAGGCACACCGCCGGCCGCGGGCACTCCGGCAGCGGGCAAGGCTCGGGGCAGAGGCCGCCTCTTGGGGCTGGTCAGCATAGGCGCCATAGTCCTGTTGGGCGTTCTTGCCTACGGGGGCTATTGGTTCTTTGCCGCCCGGTATTTTGAGAGCACCGACGATGGCTACGTCAATGGCGATGTAGTGCAGGTGACGAGCGAAGTCCCCGGCACGGTGCTGTCGCTCAACGTGGACGACACCCAGTTCATCGATGCCGGTCAACCGTTGCTGCAGCTGGATCCGGCGGACGCGAAGATCGCGCAGGAGAACGCCGAGGCGGATCTTGCGCGGGCGGTGCGCCAGGTGCGCGGCCTGTTCGCGCAGGGTCAGGAATTGCGCGCGCAAATCACGCAGCGCGAACAAGCGGCGCGCACCGCCGATGATGATTTGAAGCGTCGCGGCACATTGATCTCGGACGGCGCCATCTCCGCCGAAGAGCTCTCGCACGCGCGCGATGCGGTGACCACAACCCGCGCCAATGTCGCCGCGGCGCGGGAGCAATTGAGCCAAACCGTGGCGCAGATCGACGGCACGACCATTGCGAATCATCCGCAAGTCCTCGCGGCGGCGGCCGCCGTGCGCAACGCCGCGCTCGCCTTGCATCGCACTGAACTCACTTCGCCCGTGAGCGGCGTCATCGCCAAACGCTCGGTGCAGGTGGGCCAGCGAGTCGATGCCGGTACACCGCTGCTGGCGGTGGTGCCGCTCGAAAACGTCTGGGTGGATGCGAACTTCAAGGAAGTGCAGCTGGACCGCATGCGCACCGGCCAGCCGGTCACGGTGCGCACCGACCTCTACGGGCACCAGGTCACCTATCACGGCCGCGTCGCCGGCATCGCCGCCGGCAGCGGCAATGCGTTTGCGCTCTTGCCTTCGCAGAATGCCTCCGGCAACTGGATCAAGATCGTGCAGCGCGTGCCGGTGCGCATCCTCTTGGACCCGCAGGAGCTAAAAGCGCATCCGTTGCGCATCGGGCTCTCGACCACCGTGCGCGTGGATCTGCACAATACCGCAGGTGCGCTCATGTCGACCGCGGTGCGCAACGTGGCCCTGCCGAGACAGATGAGCGCCGGCGATGATCCGGGCGTCAATACGCTGATCGCATCCATCATTGCGGACAATGCGGGACCCAAGGCGCATGAGCCGGCGAAACTCAGCCGCAACAAGCGTGCCGGCCAAGGCGCGCTGCTGTTAGCCGGCCGGCCGTGAGCGCGGATGCACCAACGATGAGTGCCGCGCCGGCGCTGCTCGGCGGGCGCAAGGCCGTCACCGCGGTGGCACTTGCGCTGGGTACGTTCATGCAGGTGCTCGACACGTCCATCGCGAACGTCTCCATTCCCACCATCGCGGGCAACCTCGGCGTCAGCACCGATCAAGGCACCTGGGTGATCACCTCCTTCGCGGTGGCGAACGGCGTGTCCGTGCCCTTGACGGGGTGGCTCATGCAGCGCTTCGGCGTGGTGCGCACCTTCGTCTTCTCGGTGGCCCTTTTTACCATCGCCTCGTTACTCTGCGGACTCGCCTGGAGTCTTTCCTCGTTGATCTTTTTTCGCGTGCTGCAGGGCGCGGTCTCCGGACCCATGATTCCCGGCAGCCAGGCGCTGCTCCTCAATGTGTTCGGTCCCGGCAAGCGCACCACGGCGCTCACCATCTGGTCGATCACGACGCTGGTGGCGCCAATCGCAGGACCCTTGCTCGGCGGCTACATTTCCGACAACTACGTCTGGCCGTGGATTTTCCTCATCAACGTGCCGGTGGGCGCCTTCTGCGCCTGGATGTGCTGGAACAATTTGAAGGCGCAGGAAACGCCGACCCGCAAAATCCCCATCGATCGTTTCGGCCTCTTTATCTTGTTCGTGTGGGTCGGGGCGCTGCAAATCATGCTCGACAAGGGCAAGGATTTGGACTGGTTCAATTCACCGTTCATCGTCGCGCTGCTCGCCGTCACGATCGTCGGATTTCTGGTCTGGCTGGTATGGGAACTCACGGAAGAGCATCCGATCGTCGACTTGAGCCTGTTCAAGTCGCGCAGCTTCGCGCTCGGCACGCTCGCCATGTGTTTGGGCTACGCGGTGTTCTTCGGCAACATCGTGCTGATGCCGCTGTGGCTGCAGAGCAATCTAGGCTACACCGCCACTTGGGCGGGCCTGGTGTCCGCGCCCAGCGGCATCACCGCCATCTGCACGTCGCTTCTGATGGGCCAACTGATGCGCCGTTATGACCCGCGCATGCTCGCGGCCGCTTCCTTCGCCTGCTTCGCCATTTCTTACTTCATGCGTGCCCAGTTCACCGCCGACTCGAGCTACTGGGTGTTCATGGCGCCGCAACTGGTGCAGGGTCTGGCGATGGGCGTATTCTTCGTCGCCATGCTGGCAGTGTCCTTCGATGGCTTGCCGCCGCAGAAAGTGCCCGCGGCCTCGGGTCTGTCAAATTTCCTGCGCATCACGGCGGCGGGTTTCGCCACCTCGGTCATCACCACCTTGTGGGACCGCCGCGAGGCTCTGCATCAATCGCAGCTCGCCGAGGCGGTGACGCAGTATTCGCCGGCCTATCACGAGGCCCTGAAGCAACTACATCACCTCGGTTTGGGTGATCAGGGCGCGGCGGGCGCGATGACCCAGATTATGGTCGGCCAAAGTTATCTCTTATCGTCGCTGGACCTGTTCTATGCTTCGGCATGGCTCAGCGTGCTGATGATTCCCCTATGCTTCTTGGTGCGGCGTCCCTCAACCGGGGGTCACGCGCCGGCGGCTGCCGAGTAGGCTCATGAGTTTCGACTGGCGCGCCGGCTATCCGTCAATTCGCCTGCCGGTGTTCGCGCGCAATGTCGTATCGACTTCCCACCCGCTGGCCGCGCAGGTGGGGCTGTCGCTGCTTAAAAAAGGCGGCAATGCGGTGGACGCCGCCATCGGCGCGGCTGCCGCCATGACGGTATTGGAACCCTGCAGCAACGGCTTGGGCTCCGATGCCTTTTGCATTTTGTGGGATGGCCGGCAGCTGCACGGCCTCAACGCCTCCGGGCCTGCTCCGGCTGCCTGGACAGCGGAATATTTTCATCAAAAGTATGGCGAGGCGCCGCAGCCGCCGACGCGCGGCTGGGATTCCGTCACGGTGCCCGGCGCCGTGGCCGGCTGGGTTGAACTCTCCAAGCGCTTCGGCAAATTGAGCTTTGGCGATCTGCTCGAGCCCGCGATCGAGATCGCCGAACGCGGCTATGCCGTCCCGGTGGTGCTGCAAGAGAAGTGGGCCGCGGCGATCGCGGACCTAAAAGACCTTCCGGGTTTTGCGGAAACATTCATGCCCTCGGGCCGCGCACCGCAGGTCGGCGAGCGCTTCGAGTTCCCAGGTGCGGCCCGTGCGCTGACCAGGATCGCGGTGACGCAGGGCGCTGCTTTCTACGGCGGCGAAATCGCGGCCGCCGCCGCGGCGCATGCGGCAAAACACGGCGGGTCGATGCGCGTCGCGGATTTCGAAGCGTTCTCGCCCGAGTGGGTGGACCCCATCGGCATGGATTTCCACGGGCATAGGCTGCATCAGATTCCGCCGAACGGCCAGGGGATTGCGGCACTGATCGCACTCGGTATCCTGCAGCACGTGGATGTTGCCGCACATCCCGTGGATAGCGCGCAGGCTCAGCATTTGCAAATCGAAGCGATGAAACTGGGATTCGCAGACACCTACGCGCACGTTGCGGACCCGGCCTCCATGCGCCGTTCGGTCGAGGAGATGCTGGATCCGAAGTATCTTGAAAAGCGCGCCGCGCTCATCGATCTCAAGCGCGCGCAAAATTTCGGCGAGGGTCATAAGGACATGGGCGGCACCATTTACCTGACCGCGGCGGACTCGCGCGGCATGATGGTGAGCTTCATTCAAAGCAACTACATGGGGTTCGGCTCAGGCGTGGTGGTGCCGGAATGGGGGCTGTCGCTGCAGAATCGCGGGCATGCCTTCTCGCTCGACGCGGCAAGTCCGAATTGCGTCGCGCCGCGCAAGCGGCCGTTTCACACCATCATTCCCGGTTTTCTCACCAAGGGTGGATTGCCGCAAATGAGCTTCGGCGTGATGGGCGGCAATATGCAGCCGCAGGGACATTTGCAGACCCTGGTGCGCATGCTGCTGTATCGCCAGCAGCCGCAAGCGGCCTGCGATGCGCCGCGATGGCGATTCAATCAAGACCTGTCGATCAACGTCGAGGCATCGATGCCGGACGCCACCACGCGCGAGCTGGTCGAGATGGGACATCAGATTGAAGTCATTCACGACAGTTATCAGGATTTTGGTGCCGGTCAGTTCATCTGGCGCCTGGGCGATCCGGCCGTGGAAGGGTACGTGGCGGCGAGCGATCCGCGGCGCGACGGGCAAGCGGCGGGATATTAGCGGATGGCATAATAGCCGCGGGAAGCCTGCAGTTAGGGGAGATTCTAATGAAGACCATCAGCCTGCGGTATTTCATCCTCGCCTTCGGTGGGACGTTGACGGCGCTCAGCTCGAGCACGGCTGAGGCTCAAAGAGCGCCTGCAGGGGGACCCGCTCCCTGCAGCCTGTTGAACTCCGCCCGAGTCAGCGCCGCGGTCGGCGTCACCGTCGGTGCCGCCCAGCCGATTGCCGACACGGGGTGCTCGTGGTCCGCCCCCCATATGATGGTAACGCTGTCGCTCTGGGATGGCAGCGCCGCAGGGTGGGGCAAAATAAAAACCTCGCTCCCAGGCGTGAGTAAGACCTTGGTATCCGGGTTGGGCGATGATGCCATCCTGACGACAATGGGCCCCGCCAGCGGCAAGCAGTTCGTGACTTTGAGCGTCAAAAAGGGCGCCACAGCCTATTTGTTCAAGGTTTACGGGCCCACGGCGGCCGAGCAGATATCCATGGAAAAGACGCTGGCAAGCGACGTGCTGGGCAAATTGTAGTTCCTGGCGGATAGCGGTAGGCTTGGGATATGGGTGCTAACGCGGACGGGGTAAGCGAGCTTCAGGCTTTCCTGAATTCGCACCCCCGCCGTCCCTATCGGCAGGGCGCCGGCGCCATCCCGATCAAGGCGATTCGCGCATGTCCGCAGCCTACTCGCAGTGAATCGCGGCCCGAGCTGCTCGAGGAACTCGTCGCCTCGATCAAGGCCACCGGCCTCATCCAGCCCCTCATCGTGCGGCCGGTGCCCGGCTTTCCCCATCAGTTCGAAGTGGTGGCGGGCGAGCGGCGCCTGCGCGCGGCGCAGCTGGCGGGATTCACCGATGTGCCGGCGGTCATTCGCGAGTTCAATGATCAGGAAGCCCTCGCGGTATCGCTGATCGAGAACATTCAGCGCGAGGAACTAAGCCCGGCGGACGAGGCACGCGCCCTTAAGCGGCTGATCGAGGAATTTTCGCTCACGCACGAGCAAGTCGCGCACGCGATCGGCCGCTCGCGCGCGGCGGTGAGCAACCTGCTGCGCCTCCTCGACCTACCCGCTGAAGTCACCACGATGCTCGAGAGCCGGACTTTGAGCATGGGTCATGCACGTGCGTTGCTCGGACTCGAGGACGAGGAGGAGCGCGTGCGCCTCGCGCAGATGATCGCGACGCGTCAATGGAGCGTGCGCGAGACCGAATCCCACGTGCGCAAGGCGGCCCAGACACGCAGCGGGCGTGCATCCTCGGCGTCTGCGCCGCTCGCGGTCATCAGCGAGGTGATGCGCCGCCGCGGACTGCGCGTGGAGCTGCACCAGCGTACCGACGGCACGGGAAAATTCGTGATTGAGTTCGATGATGCACAGAGCCGCGATGCGGTGCTCGGGCGGCTCGGCACGCTCGAACCCTGAAGAGGGTGCTTTGTGGCCAAAGCGAAGCGAAGAAGAAAGCCCGAGTCGCTTAAGAAATTCGAAGTCCGCGCCAAACTCTCCAATTTCCATCTTGCGAAAGCCAAGTCGGCGCTGCGGCTGGAAATCTACGCGCGCGGCATCAAGGCCGGCGAACTTCAAGTCGGGCGCGGATCGTTGTATTGGTCCGGGCACAATCGCAAGTCCGCGAAACGCGTCGCTTGGGGACGATTCGCCGAGATGATGGATCACCTGGCATACGACGATTGATTTGAAGGCCGCCGCGGCTCAAGGCTTCGCTGCAAGCGGCGCAATCTCGACGATATCGAGACCGTTGGGCGGCAGCGTGATCGACAGCCGCTGCTCCGGGATAGGCGCGTTCGACGATGCCGGCAGCACCGCGGCCCTCGCCAGCAAATCCAATTGCGCGCGACTTGGGTTTAGCGGCGAACCCAAACGGGCATATTCGCTGTGGACGTCGCCGTGGTCGGCATCGAGCCGGGTGATTTTCGCAGAGCGCGCCGACAGACCGGGCAGCCGCAGCACCATTTCACTGGACGTTCCGGCCACACCGGGAGCCACATAGTTCCACAGCGCGATGACGAGCGTGCCGTCGGTTCGGCGGGTAACCAGCGCGTGTTCGGAATCCGCATCGAGGCGCTCCTCACCCAAACCATGCAGCATCTTGAACGCATTGAAAGCCGGCTTTGGAATTCCCCCTGCCGCGATCAGTCCGAATCCACCGTGGAAGGGCCGGCTGACCACTCCCTGCTCTTCGAAGACATCGGAGAAGGTCCAATAGGACATCATGTCGGCGAGGCCGTCGCAGCGGCGCACCGTGTCCGCGAGCCAGGGGCCCATGAACACCGTGTCGGTAATTCTCGGGTCATTGAAGTATGTCGCGTTGTACTCGCTCCAGATGATCGGAACGCTGGGGCGCGGCGATGCGGCCACTTGGTCGTGCACCTTGCGCGCGGCGCGACAGACCATTTCATCGCGGCGAATCACTTCGTGGCCGGCGAAGACATCCTCGGCCTTGTCGTTGGCGTACACATGTGTCGAAACAAAATCGAACGGAATGCCGTTTTCCACACAATGGCGGATGAATGCGTCCACCCAGGCCGCTTGCGCGGTGGCAGGTCCGCCGACCCGCAGCCGGCTGTCGACCTTCTTCAGCGCCGTGGCGGTGTGATCGTATAAGGTCCAGTAGGTCTGCTGCTTGGGGACACCGGTCCAGAAATCTATATTGGGTTCGTTCCAGACCTCGAAATACCACTGCGACACTTCGTCGATGCCGTACCTCTCGATGAGATGCGCGGCAAAGGCCGTCATCAACGCATCCCACTTGGCGTAGTCCTTGGGCGGGGCGACGATCGGGTGATATTTGAAACTGTGCACGGCGTTGCGGGCGGCGAGCTTGCTCGGCATGAACGATATCTCGACGAATGGACGAACGTGATTCGCAAGCAGGCCGTCGTAAATCTGATCGACGTACGAGAAGTTGTAGAGCGGATTCCCGTGCTTGTCCTCATCGTAGATGCCGACCTCGTCGTGCAAAATGGCATGGAAGCGCACGTACCGCATATTTGTTGCGCCTTTGACACGGCGCAGATCGCTGCGATAGCTCTCGCGCATTGTAAGAATTGCACGCCCCGAGCCGAACATCTGCTCCCAGAAATGCGGAAAGGGATGATGTGACGCCGCGGGATCGATTGTAATTTCCTCCGCGCCCCTCGCCGACGCGCAGAGAGCTGAATTCGCCGCGAAAATCATCGCAGCGGATAAGACCGTGATGTGGACAAAGGAACGCATAAGGGGCTAGCATTAAAAAAGAAGTGATGCGGCATTCTAAACCGCAACTTCTGTCAGCAGCGAAATCGCTTCCACGGACGGGAAGCCTATGGGGGAATCCATGGCTATGACATGTAAGGATGTTGCGCGCAAGGCACCCATGTGGTTGCCGTATCCACGGCACCTGTTTCGAGCGTCCCCCCGCAACGAGTCACGCTCTTTCACCACACAAATTGAAAAGTACGCCGCGCGCGAATCACGCGACAGGATAACTGCGGGGGCAACGCCATGAAGACAGGACCGAAATACCAAAAGATGTTGTTTGCGGCCGCCATCGCGGCGACGCTGGGCGCCGGCGCCGGCATGCGCACCGCGTGGTCGCAAACGGCCGATGCAACTCTGCGCGGCAAAGCGGCCGCGAACGCCGAGGTGGTGGCGAAAAACGTTGCAAACGGCGTCACGCGACGCACCAAGGCGGATGCGGATGGCAGCTACACGCTGCCCGGTCTGCAGCCGGGAACCTATACCGTGGAAGCCGGGCCCGGCACCGAAACCACGGTCATTTTGTCGGTGGCTTCGACAGCGACCCTCGATCTGGCGGCACCGACTGCCGAGGCGGCCCCGCTGGCCGAGGTCACGGTCAAGGCCCAGCGGCTCACGGAAGTGAGAACTTCCGAAGTCGGGACGACGGTCTCCCTGCACCAGATCGAGACGGTGCCGCAGATCACGCGCAATTTCCTGGAGTTCGCCGATACGGTGCCGGGCCTGGTGTTCAGCGTCAACGATCAGGGTCAAACCTCGCTGCAGAGCGGCGGCCAGAACGCCAGTGCGATCAATGTCTATATTGACGGCGTCGGGCAGAAGAATTATGTGAAAGAAGGCGGCGTCAGCGGCCAATTCGACACCCAAGGCAATCCCTTTCCGCAGCTTGCGATCGGCGAGTACAAGGTGATCACTTCCAATTACAAGGCCGAATTCGATCAGGTATCGAGCGCCGCCGTGACTGCCGGCACCAAGTCCGGCACCAATGAGTTTCACGGCGAAGTGTATGGGCAGTACGAAAGCGGCCGTTGGCGCGCGGAGACGCCGTCCGAGGACGCTAGCGGCATCAAGACGCCCTCGCAGGACAAGGAATTTGGCGTCGCGGTGGGCGGACCGATTCTAAAGGACGTGCTGCATTTCTTTTTTACGTACGAAGGCAAGCGTTTCAACACCCCCATCACCGTAACGCCCGGCGTCACCACGCTCAATGGACTGCCCATCGAAAATTTTCTGCCTGCGGACGTCAATGCGCAATTCGGACCGGCGGCGTTGCCGTTCAACGAAGATCTTTACTTCGGCAAACTCGATTTCGAGCCTTCGGACTACGATCGCATCGAGTTCAGCGTCAAGGTACGCAATGAGAACCAGATCAACAATCTCGGCATCTCGAAGGCAGCCTCCGCGGACATCACGGTCAAGAACAATGACACCCGCTATACGCTGCGCTGGGCGCACAACGGCAATCACTGGTTGAATGAATTACTGTTCACCCACGAAGACGCCTTCAATCAGCCGTCGGCCACGAATTCAGGCAACGGCTTGCAGTACACCGTGGTCGCAAACAATCAGGCGGAGGTCCTCGCCACGGGCTCCGCGGATCCGCGCGCCGCACAAAACAAAGGCCAGCGCGGACCGGGGATACAGGATGACTTCACGTTCAGCGACCTGCACTGGCTGGGCGATCACACCATCAAGACCGGCGCCAAGTTCAAGCGAATCGATCTGACGGCGGCCGACGCCGAGAACATCAACCCGCAGTTCTTTTTCAACGTGACCCCCGCAGGTACGGATACCTTGCCCTACAAGGCCCTGTTTACCAATCCTGTTCCGGGATTGAATCCAACGGCGACCTCGAGAGACAACCAGTTCGGCGTGTACCTTCAGGACGATTGGGTGCAGAACGAGCATTTGACCTGGAATATCGGCATGCGCTGGGATTATGAGAGGAACCTGGGCTATCTGAACTATGTCACGCCTGCTGACGTCGTAGCGGCCTATAACTCCCAAGACCCGCGCGCACCCGCAGGACAAACCTACGCGCAATCGTTGGCAAAGGGCGGCGTCAACATCAACGACTACATCAGTACCGGGAACAACCGCAAGGCGTACACCGGCGAATTCCAGCCCCGGCTCGGGTTTTCGTTTGATTTGAATGCCGACCAGAGGCATGTGATATACGGCGGCTATGGCCGCTCGTATGATCGGGATTTGTATGATTACTTGCAGGTCGAAGAAACCAAGGCAGCGCTGCCCGAATTCACGGTGTTCTTCCCGAACGCTGCCGGCACGGCAGCCAATCAGGGCTGCGTTGGAACGCCCTGCGTGCCGTTCAATCCGAATTACTTGAACGGCTTATCGAACTTGCAGGCCCTGGTTGCGTCAAACGCCGCCGGAGCGGAAATCGACGCCGTGAACAACAATTTGAAAGTACCCTACTCGGATCAGTTCAGCATCGGTATGCGCAACAAACTGGGCGATTGGAATACCAGCGCCGCCGTGGCGCGCATCATCAGCAAAAACGGCTTCGTCTATACATTGGGAAACCGCGCAGCCAACGGCGCATTTTTCGTGAACGGCGGCTCGGACTTCGGCAACAGCGTTCCTGGCTTCGGCTCGCTGATCATCGGCAACAACGGCATCGAGACCAAGACCACGCAGCTACTGCTGTCGGCGGAAAAGCCGTTTACTCAAGAATCGCATTGGAGCGCAACCTTCGCTTATACGTACACCGATTCCTCGACGAACCGCTCTACCATCGAGCACTTTGCGTTTGACGAACCGACCATCCAACAGTACCCCTTCATCAATTCGAACGCCGCGCCAAGGCATCGCATCGTCGGCACCGGCTCGTACGAGGCACCGTGGGGCTTTCTGGTGGCTGCGAAACTGACGCTGGCGACGCCGACTCCGGTCGACGATGTGGCGTGTTTCGGCATGATCTATCCGAACGGCAGCAACTGTAATCCCATCTCGGTAACGCCGAAGAATTTCTTCGGCTATCGCTCGCTCGATCTTCAGGTGACCAAGAATTTCGATATCGCCAACGTTGCGTCGGCTTATGTGCGCCTCGATGGGCTCAATGTTTTCAACTTCCACAACTACGCGGACACCATTCTTAATTTTGGCGCCAACGGAGTCGCGAATCCGAATAATCCGGTAACCTACAACTACAACGGCAACATCTTTGGCGTGCCCCGCACCCTCAAGTTGACGGTGGGAGCGAGGTTCTGATGGGAAGCGATGACTGATCGGCAGTTCACCGACATTCCCATAGCTGCCATTGTCCGATTCGGCTCGCTGCTGATAATGCTGCTGATCTGCGGCTGCGGCGCGCTGAAGCCCGCTGCACACCAAAAGCTCTTGGAGGAGACGGATACACCGAATAGTGCCGGCGAATTTCTCGAGGACATCGAGCGCAAGACGTTTGATTTTTTCTGGGCAAATGCCAATCCCAAAAATGGGCTGGTGCCGGACCGCTATCCGACGCGCATTTTTTCCAGCCTCGGCGCGGTCGGCTTCGCGCTCACCGCCTATCCCATCGGCGTGGAACGCGGCTACGTGTCGCGCGCCGACGCGCGCGAGCGGGTGCTAAGGACGCTGCGCTTCTTTCGGGACGCGCCGCAGGGCGCAGCTGCCAAGGGGTTTGCCGGATACAAGGGTTTTTATTATCACTTCCTCGACATGGAAACCGGCATTCGTTTCAACGAGCATTCCGAGCTATCGATGATGGATACCTCGCTATTCATCGCGGGCGTGTTGTTTTGCCAGAGCTATTTCGACGGTTCCGATCCACAGGAAAGAGAGTTGCGCAAGATCGCCGATTGGCTCTACCGGCGGATCGATTGGGGCTGGGCCTCGCGCGATGACGGTGCGGTTGCGCTCAGCTGGACGCCGGAAATGGGATTTCACCAAAGGAATTGGCGCGGGTATAACGAGTCGTCGATCATGTACATCCTGGGGTTAGGCTCACCCAGCGCACCGATGCCGGCCACTGCATGGCAGTCCTATACCTCGACGTTTGATTTTCACTGGGTGAACGAGGGTGAGTGGTATCTCGCGTTTCCGCCTTTGTTTGGCCATGAGTACTCGCACGTGTGGATCGATTTCCGCGACATCCGCGATGCGTACATGCGCCGCAAGGGACTCGACTATTTCGACAACACGCGCCGTGCCATTTTCGCGCAGCGCAGCTACGTGATCGCCAATCCCATGAAGTGGGTGGGATACTCATCGCGGCTGTGGGGCATCAGCGCGAGCGACGGACCGGCCAATGCCAAACTCGAATTCAACGGCGAAACGCGCGCATTCCATGCCTACGCGGCCCGCGGGCCAGGCGGGGCGCAAAATTTCGACGATGGTACGCTCACGCCCAGCGCGGTCGCGGGCGCGCTGCCCTTCACGCCCGAGATTGCCATGCCCACCTTGAGGTTGATGAAGGAGCAGTACGGCAGGTACATCTACTCGACCTTCGGCTTCGTGGATGCCTTCAATCTCAGTTTCAAATATGCCGATGTGCCACTTACCTACGGCCATGTCGTGCCGGATGCAGGCTGGTTCGACAATGCCTATCTCGGCATCGATGAGGGTCTCACCATCACGATGATCGAGAATTTTCGCAGCGGGTTCATTTGGCGCATCATGCGCCGCAATCCCTATGTGCGGCGCGGGTTGCAACGTGCCGGATTCCAAGGCGGTTGGCTGGATGCGGCAGGATGAATCTGCGGTGCCGCAACCGGACGCCCGTTGCCCCGTTGGGGTCATGTTTTCTTTTCGCGCTCGAAAATCGCGGTCATCCTGTCCGACTGGCCAAAGCTGGCGCCGGCCGGCATGATGATTTGATGCAGGCGCCACCCCTTGTCGCCTTCGACATTTAGAATCTTTTCGATGTTGGGCATGCCCTGCTTGAGGACGCCAAAGCGGAAGGGCATTTCCACCGATTTGTATTCGTACCTTGTCACGGACGGTTTCTCCACATATTCCAAGTCGTGAATATCGATGCCAAAAACGGAAGCCAGGGCCTTTTTCGATTGCAGCGAAGCTGACGCCTCGTTTTCAATGCGCTGTATGGTGCGCAGATTGAGTCCCGAGGCGATCGACAGCTCGTCCTGCGACCAGGCTTTTTTGGCGCGAAGCGCGATCACGAGTTCGGCATTGATCTTCATAACCTTCCACGACGGCTTAGTTCAAGGCGCCATCATCTTGTTCAGACAACCAGGATTGTTTTACGACGGCGCTACGTCAAGTTGGCGACAGTTCAGCGCCAACTCTACGGCAATGATGCCGGGGAAGCAGCCAACCCGGGGACCTGGGCGCAAACGAGCCTATCGAGCACGGCTGTGTAAATGTGAAACGGGAAACGGGCGGGACCGCGGCCGCGGTCATAGTCGCATCAGGAATTGTCTTGAAAAAAATGACTGACCAATCGGCGTATCTTTGCGGCGGTGGGTGCATCAATGGCTTCCCCGGAATCTTCCACTTCGGCGTAGCTGAACACGGCAGCTTGGGTCTTGCCATTGGCCGAGACCGACAGACTTGCCTCGCGTTGCGGACTTTGCTCGGCCAATTGCACGGACTGCGCCACGATGCCGCGGTCGCGCAGCGCGCCATCTAAAAAGGAGCGAATGGCACTTAGGCCCTTTTGATATTGATCTTGTGACATGGGGAAAGTGTGCGGTAGCGCCGTCGGCGGGTCGTCGGTCAAATCCCTCATCAAGTTGTCGGAGGAATCGCACGCATGCCGCTCGATCACACGATTTGCAGTCAACAGACTCGCCGTCAAACCCAAAGAGGGAGTCCAAATTGTCGCAACGCACAATCGACGAACACAGCCGCGCCGCGCCGTGTCATGCCGCGAAGCTCTACGGGCGCATGGACTTATTTAGGGTGACGCCGGTGTTCCCCGGCGAAGGCGTCGGGGAAGGAATCTTCCAACCGTTGAAGCCATACTGCACGGTCAAACCGCGAAAACGACCAATGCGATGGTCAGCAAACCCATGGCCAAAAGTAGGGCGTTATGGGTCCATCGAGCAACTCTAAGTAACATCTCAAAATCTCCTGTTTCTTCCTACGCCGCCCACCCGCGCGGACGGGCGCGTCCTGAAATATGGGGGCGCAATTTAAGATTTCGAGCGCGATTATGGTATGCGGCAGGTCACAAAACGCGCATGGCTCAGGGGAATAGCCACCATTCCGGGTGCAAATCATCCAAGCAGAGGCTGCGCTGTGGCGGGTTTTTCTCGTTTCTGCTGTTTAGTAAGGGAGTGGGGCAAAGCGAGGAATTCCCGTGCGCAAAGCCGACCTGGCGAATCTGATACTTGCTTGTGCCCTGCTCACTGCCTGCAGCAAGCAAGCGCAGCCGCCGACTCGTCCGCCCGCCGCCGCGTCCTCACCAGCCGCCCAGGGAACCCATCCTCCGGCAACGACCGGGGCGAGAGTGATTCCAGGCTCGAAGGAGGGCGAGAGCGCGCAGAGTTTCTTCGATCCTAAGAACTATCCCGACGCGGCTCAGGGAACCTTCATCGACCCGCAGAAACTCACCGCGACGGAGCGCAAGTACGGCATGGCGCCGAAGCGGGATGCGCGTGTGATTTACCAGGACGGTGTGATCCTGATGGAGCACGGCGATGAGGCAATCCGCGAGGCCAAGACGGACGGCATGACCTTCAGGTTCGACGCCAAGGCAGAACACGTCGGCGAGTTCGAGGAAGGCGAGATCATCTTTGCCACGGGGCGCGTGGTCGGCCGCGTCGGCCAGCTCACGCGCGACGGCGACACGGTGACGGTGAAGCTCGCACCCGTGCAGATCACCGAGATCGTGAAGCAGGGCACCTTCATGATCCACAGCGACTTCAGTCCGAAGGATCTGATCATCTACACGGCGCCGGATTTTCCCAATACCAACGATGTCACTGCCAAGCAGCAGTCAGACAACTTTGATCGTGAGTTCAGTGAGCCGCGATACCTGCGCGCCGGCTTCCTGCAGACGCAGTTGGCGCTGCCGAGCGGGCTCGGCAAGAACCTGTCCATCACGAGGCCGTGGATGCCGGACACCGGCGACGGGCCTGTGGTGAATATTCCCTCGTCGGGCCTCAAGGTGGTACCGGCGATCGGCTCGGATGGCGGGATAGGCATCAACTTCTCGTACGTAAAGAGCGGCATCGTATTCAACGGCTACGGCCAAATGGTGCTTCCCACCCCACACGTGGACTTCCTGCTGGTCATCGACAGCTCCGGCATCAAGACTTTCGGCATCGAGATCAGCGGCTCCATCTCACTGCGCATGGCGATCGAGGCCACGAGCGACCTGGACCAATACATCAACGTCAACTCCACGACGGCCTCGCCCATCGACATTTCTCTACCCTGCCCGGTAGCGGGTCTGCCGCTGGCATTGTCCTTCCACACCTCCTTCAATCTGCACACTAACTTCGAGGCCAAGCGATCGTCGCTGATGAGCAGCGGCTCGTGGGGTTTGAACGGCAAGTTGTTTGCGGGCTACAAGGGCGGGCAAAAGTCGCACGATACCCCTGATTCGCAGGCCACATCGCGGCTCGTCTCGAATGTCAGCGGCCTCTCGGTCGGCATCAATACCATCGGGGGCGCGGTCAATGTCCGGCCGATGATCGGGCTCGGTGGTTTTGGCTTCATGACAGGAGTCTTCCTGGGGGTCACCTTCACGGCTGACATCTCCAAGCAGGCGAGCCAGGTGATGGTCGACTGTCATGTGGCGAGCGGCTCGGCAAGCATCGACTCGGGTGTGGGTTACCAGCTGCCGGGCCCAATCGTGGCCTTCGTCAACACGATTCTGAAGCTGTTCACCACGTATCAGATGGCCAAGGATGGAGTGCTTATCCAAGGTTGGGGCGGTCCGCTGTTCAAGATCAATGAGGATATCCCAAAGACCTGCGGGGGCTTCTCCGACGGCGCGCCGCCCGCGGCAACCTGAGCCGCAAGCGCCGGCGCGCGCCGGCCTGTGCGAACTATCGGATAGTCCAGTCCGCGTCCTTGCCGCTCTCCGCGAATTCGATGTTGACCGGATACTTTTTATTGCATCCGGACACGATCCATAGTTCTTTCCAGCGCCGGCTGCCGGGTGCGCCGACGGGCATGGCTGTGACGTAGATATCGACATCGCCGAGATTATTGCAGCCCATCGTGCCGACCTTGCCGGCTACTCCAACCTTCGCGTCGCGGATGAGATTGGCGTTGGCCAGGGTTCCGTGCTTGACCGTCCCCGGCGGCAGCTTTTCATCGGCAACCGCCTTGAGCTGAACGGCAGAAAATAGCACTGCAAAGATGATTAGTTTGTGCATGAGATCCTCCATGCAAGGGTAAACCGGATGCCGGCGGGAAAAGCGCCACGCTCCGGGACACTTTCATGAACGACACCGTGCGGCGCTGCGCTTCAAGCGCAACGCGAATCGCAAATGCCTACCAGCGGTCCAGTCCGTCGCACACGATGTTGGTCGACCCGTTCACGCCGCCGACACTCGCAGAGATGGTTGCTTTGCCATCCTTGTACGAATGCGACTGTTGGCACATCACCAACCCCGTGGACACCGTGGCCACACTCGTGGCGCTGGAGTGCCAGTTCGCGGTTGCGGTAATGTCTTTCGTCACACCCGATGTAAAGTAGCCGATGGCCTTCAGCTGCCGCTTGCCGCCGTCGGGAATTTCACAGTAATTCTCCGGCGTCACTTTGATGTACTTGAGCTGCTGGGCTTGGCAGGTGACACCGATCGATGCGCTGATGCTGCCGCTCGTCGCCGTGACCGTTGCGGAGCCGTTGCTGCTTAGGTTTGCGTTGCAGGTCACGAGGCCGCCCGCTGACACCGTCGCGACGCTTGGCACGCTGGAACTCCACTGGATCGAATTGGTGAGAGGCTGCGTGGGTCCTGAAGAGAAGTTGCCGGTCGCCGCCAGTTGTCCGGTGCCGCCTGCCGGCAGCGTCAGCTGCGAGGGTTGGATCGTGATCGACTTGAGCACCGGGGCCAAACAAGTCACGGTCGTCGAGCCGGTTGTCGTGCCAGTTGCCGTGGCACCGGTTGCTGAAATGGTCGCGGATCCGGAGGCGCTTGCGTAGGCGTTGCAGCTCACGAGACCCCCGGTCACGGCCGCGACACTCGGCGCGCCGGAAACCCAGGTGGCCGTGGGCGTGAGATCTTTCGTCGAACCGTCGGTATAAGTGCCGGTGGCCGTCAATTGCGTCGTGCCGCCGGCGGCTACCTGCGGCGCCGCGGGCGTGACATCGATCGATGCGAGCGCAATGACCTTCACGGTCGCTTGCGTGAAGCTCGTGATGCTGTTGCCTGCGGCCGCCGAGCACATGAGCTGAACGGAATAAGTACCCAGCGTCGTCAGCGTGCCGGTCGAGACGGACCCTGAACCGGAAACGCTCGCCGGCGTCAGAAATGTTCCGTCGCTCGCCGAGATCGAGCATTGCGTGGCCGGAAACGACAGCGGGAACGCCGTTGTGGCCGGGCCCCAGGTCAGCGTGGCAGCGGCAGGACTCGCTGAGCTCAGGGTGACCGTTGCCGGCGACGGCGTGAGCGTGACGCAGGGCGGA
>DATATA010000093.1:0-27579 GCA_036263775.1 Steroidobacteraceae bacterium
GCTTGAATGCGGCCGTTGCTGATCAACACGTCGGCGCCATCGAGGCGCTCGCCGGTGCCGGTCAGCACGGTGGCGCCTTGTATGAGCACCGGCGCATTGACGGGCACTTGATAAGTCGATGGAAACGGCTCAGCGGCCAAAGCTCCAGACACGGCGAAAGCCACGGAAAAAAGCAGCACTAGGCGCGACGTTACATTCATTGTGCAAACCACCCCCGATGTTAGGACGCCGCGCTTCAGCAACTCTTGGCAGCGCGGGAGCGCGATTATAGTGTGTTAACCAGGGAGAGGCATCACCTTCGAGGGCACAGCGTACGGGATCCTCCAGTATCGGCAGCATGAGGCCGGAGTAGCCGCAGGTTCAGACGCCGACAGAATTGATGGCTGCCGTGACGGCGGCGCAATCCTGTAGGGTGGATGCTGAAGCGAAAGGCGCGCCTGTGAGGGTTTCCAATGCGGACCCCGATGCTGCTGTCACGCGTAGGCGCCGGCGAGGCGCCTCGGTCGGCCACTAATCGGCCAACCGGCGGAAGTCCGAAGCTTGCAGCAAGACATCCGCGGCGGCCGCGAGCCCCGATCGATCATCGTGGTCAAACCGCGCCAAATGCGGGCTGTCGACATCGAGCACGCCCAATAGCCGGCCATCTTTGATCAAGGGCACAACGATCTCGGAACGCGACGCAGCGTCGCAGGCGATGTGTCCGGGAAATTCGTTCACGTCGGGCACCACCAAGATTTCCTTGCGCGCCGCGGCCGTGCCGCAAACTCCCCGGCCGAGCGGTATGCGAACGCAAGCCACCTTGCCTTGGAACGGGCCCAACACGAGTTCGCCGTCCTGCAAGAAATAGAAGCCCACCCAATTGACGTCCGGCAGCATCTGATACAGCAGCGCGCATAGGTTGGCAGCGTTTGCCAAGCCGTTGCGCTCGCCGGAAAACAGCCCGGTCAATTGCACCCGGATCTCGCCGTACGTGTCGGCCTTGGAAAGACCGGGATCGGAATTCACGACGTGCATGTTGACCTAGATCTTCAGACGGTAGACGCGTTGAGCCGTGCCGCTGAACAGGGCGGTTCGCTCTTCCGCGGAATATTGCTTGGACAACAATTTAAACGCGTTCCACAGCACAGGATAGCTGCAGCTTCCCATATCCACGGGGAAGTTGCTCTCGAACATGCAGCGATTCGCGCCGAAGGCCTCGATGCAGGTTTCAATATAGGGACGCCACTCGCCGGCGAGTTGCGTCGAGGAAGCTACAGGAGACTGTAGGAAGGAAGGGAAATTGCAGAACGCCATGGCCAGTCCGCCGAGTTTGACGGATAGGTTGGGGAGTGCCGCCAGCTTTCGAATGTTGTCGCGCCAAAGAAGAAAGCGGTCTTCACGCTTGCCTTGGTAGCTGGCGATTCCTAACGGTGTGCCGACATGGTCGAGCACGATGGGGATGTCAGGAAACGAGTGCGCCAGATCGATCAGTTCGGGCAGCTGCGGCTCCAATAGCCAGGCGTCGAATGACAGCGGGTACTTGCCTAGTTGCGCGTAACCCTCGCGGAATGCCCTTTGCATGAACATGCCCGTTCCGGCTCGGACCAGCGGCCCCAGAACAGCGGAGTCCGCATCGTAAGAAGCAGCGTGCCGGATGCCGCGGAAGCGGTCACCCGCCGCTCTTAAGTGCGCTTCCAGAACCTCGCTTACCGCCGCGCCCGCGGTGAAATCCACATGACCCACGATGCCGGCGCAGGCGCGGACCGGGCCATAGGTGCCGCTCGCGCACATCGCCGCCACACCGTTCACGAACTCCGTTTCTCCGACGGGCTTGAATGATTCGGGCCCGTCGGCGCGGTACATGGCCCGGCATTCCACGAACACAGTGGCCCGAATGTTATGGCCGGAATTGAGGTCCAATAGAAATTCCGGCAGCAAGTAGCGCATCGCGCGGCGTACGACGGTCAGGAAGCCGTGCTCCGGCAGCGGCGCTGCCGCAAGCATCGGCGCCGGCCAATCCCATAGGTGGTGATGCGCATCAATGATCGGCAGGTCCGGCTCCAGGATGGCTTCGGTCGATGCGGTGCTCGTCATGCTGATCTCCGGAACGGATCAGCATATTTTTGCACGAATCTACCCGCCGTCATGCAAATAATATGTACGAACTCCGGGCGCGCAGGCGCGCGACGTCCGGCGCAGCCGCCGGCAGGCCACCCGCGAAAACACAAAAACTACAAGAAATTTATATCGCCGCCACTAGCATTGCCCGCGCGGATTTGTGGGGAGTGTGATCTGGACGCCATCTATCTAGTGATTCTCGCCGGCCTGTATCTGACCACGCACGGTCTCGTGCTGGCGTTCAATCGGCTGGGAAAGACGCCATGACCACGATGTATTGGCTCGCGGCGCTGCTGGCGCTGTTTCTGTTCGGCTACCTACTGTACGCACTGCTGCGCGCGGAGCGGTTCTGATGGACGCCAACACGATGTTCGACCTGCTGTTGACAGTATTCGTCGGCATCGTCGTGCTGTGCGTCAAGCCGCTGGGCAGTTACATCGCCGCTGTCATGCGAAGCGCAGGCGACAAGCGAGCTGGAGACCAAGTCCGGCCGAATTTCTTCCTGCGCGCCGGGATTCGATTCGAGACGCTCTTGTATCGCCTCTCCGGGATCGATCCTGCGGAGGAAATGCCGTGGACGCAGTATGCGATTGCATTGCTCTTGTTCAATGTGCTGGGCGCAATCGTCGTATATGGATTGCAGCGATTGCAGCTGTTCCTGCCGCTCAATCCGCAAAAGTTCGCGGCCGTGAGCCCCGACTCCTCGTTCAATACGGCCGTCAGCTTCATTACCAACACCAACTGGCAGGGGTACTCGGGCGAGTCGACCATGGGTTATCTCGTACAGATGGCCGCACTCGCTGTGCAGAACTTCCTGTCCGCGGCAACCGGCATTGCCGTGGCGATCGCTCTGATCCGGGGTTTTGCGCGACATACGGCGGCGAGCATCGGCAACTTTTGGGTCGATGTTACGCGTGCGACTCTTTACATGCTGTTGCCGCTCGCGGCGGTGCTTGCGCTCGTGCTCGCGAGCCAGGGTGTCATCCAGAATATCGACGGCTACAGGGACGCGACGACCGTCGAGAAGCTTACCTATCAGAATCCGAAGACCGACGCGGCCGGCAATCCCATCAAGGACGCGGCGGGCAACGCCGTGACCCAAATGGCGATGACGCAGACGCAGACGCTGCCAATGGGGCCGATCGCCTCGCAAGAGGCCATCAAGGAACTTGGCACCAACGGCGGAGGTTTTTACAACGCGAATTCGGCTCATCCGTACGAGAATCCCACTGCACTGACGAACTTGCTGGAGATGCTGGCGATATTCGTCATTCCATTCGCTCTCACGTACACCTTTGGAAAAATGGTCGGCGACACCCGTCAGGGCTGGGTGATCCTGGCCGCCATGCTGATTCTGTTCGTGCCGCTGGTGATCACGGCGTTCCACAACGAACAACTCGGCAACCCCCAGTTAGCGAAGCAGGGCATTGACCAGATGGCGGGCAGCCTGCAGGCGGGTGGCAACATGGAGGGCAAGGAAACCCGCTTCGGCATTGCCGCCTCGGCGCTCTTCGCGGCCGTCACCACCGCGACCTCTTGTGGTGCGGTCAATAGCATGCACGACTCGATGACTCCGCTCGGCGGTCTTGTGCCATTGCTGCTGATCGAGCTCGGCGAGGTTGCACCGGGCGGCGTCGGCACCGGCGTGTACTCGATACTGATGTTCGCCATTCTCGGCGTGTTCATTGCCGGATTGATGATTGGCAGGACGCCTGAGTATCTAGGCAAGAAGATCGAGGCGTTCGAAATGAAGATGGCCTCGGTCTTCATTCTGACGACCCCGTTTGTCGTGCTGATCGGCACTGCCGTTGCGGTGATGACCCTTGCCGGCAAGGCCGGCGTCGCGAATCCGGGTCCCCACGGTTTCACCGAAATTTTGTATGCCTTCTCTTCGGTCGCCAACAACAACGGCAGCACCTTCACTGGACTGTCCGCCAACACCGTCTTCTACAATGTGTCCACGGGCCTGGCGATGTTCATCGGGCGCTTCTGGCCGATCATGGCCGCGCTTGCCATCGCTGGATCGCTCGCCGCGAAGAAGAGGGTCCCCGTCACGGACGGCACCATGCCGACGCATGGGCCCTTGTTCGTGACGCTGCTCATCGGTTCGATCCTGTTGATCGGTGTCCTAACCTATGTTCCGGCGCTGGCGCTGGGACCGGTGGTCGAGCACTTCATGCTTGCCGCCGTCAAGTAACGAGTTCCTCATGTCTCGCCAACCGCACTCGCTGTTTGATCGCAAGCTCATCGGCCCCGCCTTCCTCGAGTCCCTCAAAAAGCTCGATCCGCGCATTCAGTGGCGCAACCCCGTGATGTTCGTGGTCTATCTCGGCACCATAGTGACGGCCATCCTCTACGGCCAGGCGCTTGCCGCATACGGCGAGGCGCCGGCGGGTTTCATTTTGGCCATCACGGTCTGCTTGCTGTGCACTGTAATTTTCGCCAATTTTGCCGAAGCGCTCGCCGAAGGCCGCAGCCGCGCACAGGCTTCTTCGCTTCGCAACATGCGTCGAACCGTCATGGCCAAGCGCCTGGTCCAAAATAGCCCGGGCGCAAGACAGACATCGCCGGTCAAGGCGGAGGATCTAAGAAAGGGCGACGTGGTGCTGGTGGAGACCCATGACACCATTCCGGCCGACGGCGAAGTCATCGAGGGTGTCGCCTCGGTCGATGAAAGTGCCATCACCGGCGAATCGGCGCCGGTCATTCGCGAATCCGGCGGCGATTTCGCATCCGTCACTGGAGGCACACGCGTGCTATCGGACTGGCTGGTGGTGCGAGTGACTGTCAACCCCGGTGAAACCTTTTTAGATCGGATGATCTCGATGGTCGAGGCGGCGAAGCGGCAGAAAACTCCCAACGAGATTGCACTCACCATTTTGCTGGTGGCGTTGACGCTGGTCTTTCTAATCGTAATCGTCACCCTCCTGCCGTTCTCGCTGTTCGCCGTTGAGGTCAGCAAGGTCGGGAGCCCGATCACCATAACCGCGCTGGTGGCGCTGCTGGTTTGCCTCATTCCCACGACGATCGGCGGCCTTTTGTCCGCGATCGGTGTGGCCGGCATGAGCCGCATGATGCAGGCAAATGTGATCGCCACCTCCGGCCGTGCCGTCGAAGCCGCCGGAGATGTTGACGTTTTGCTGCTCGATAAAACCGGCACCATCACGCTCGGGAATCGACAGGCAACCGTGATTCTCCCGGCGCCCGGCGTGACGGAGCAGGAATTGGCCGATGCCGCGCAACTTGCATCGCTCGCCGACGAGACTCCGGAAGGTCGCAGCATCGTCATTCTCGCCAAACAGCGTTTCAATCTGTGTGAGCGAGATCTGGGTACTCTCGGCGCTATCTTCGTGCCGTTTTCGGCACACACGCGAATGAGCGGCGTCGACATCGGCGAGCGCAAGATCCGCAAGGGCGCGCCGAACACCATCGTGAAGTATATCGAGGCACTCGGCAAAAAATGTCCGGCTGAAGTCGAAGATGCCGTGCAGCGTGTCGCGCGCCAAGGCAGTACTCCGCTCGTGGTCGCCGACAGCGGACGAGTGCTCGGAGTCATCGAGCTGAAGGACATCGTGAAGGGCGGCATCAAAGAGCGCTTCGCTGACCTGCGGCACATGGGCATAAAGACCATCATGATCACCGGCGACAATCGCCTCACGGCTGCGGCGATTGCTGCCGAGTCGGGGGTTGACGATTTTCTCGCCGAGGCGACGCCTGAGGCGAAACTCAAACTGATTCGCGAGCATCAAGCCCAAGGACGACTCGTGGCGATGACCGGGGACGGCACGAATGATGCGCCCGCGCTCGCGCAGTCGGACGTTGCAGTGGCGATGAATACCGGTACGCAGGCCGCCAAGGAAGCCGGCAACATGGTCGACCTCGACTCGAATCCGACCAAGCTCATCGAGATTGTCGAGACCGGCAAGCAGATGCTGATGACCCGCGGCGCCTTGACGACATTTTCGATTGCCAATGACGTGGCCAAGTACTTCGCCATCATCCCGGCCGCCTTTGCAATGACATACCCCCAGCTAGGCGCACTCAATATCATGCATCTGGCGACGCCCAATTCCGCGATCCTGTCAGCGGTGATTTTCAATGCACTGATCATCGTCGCTCTCATTCCGCTCGCCATCAAGGGTGTGAAGTATCGGCCGCTCGGCGCCGGTCCTCTCCTGCGGCGCAATCTGCTGGTCTACGGGCTCGGCGGCATCATCGTGCCTTTCCCCGGGATCAAACTCATCGACATGATTCTGGCGGCAGCCGGCTGGGCTTGAGGACAAGACAAATGTTCATGAGACTAACTCGACCCGCGCTCAGCCTCCTTGCGCTGATGACCCTCTTGCTTGGGATCGCGTATCCGTTGGTTATCGCCGGCGCTGCGAAAGTGGCGTTCCCGCATCAAGCGGAAGGCAGCTTGATTTATGCGGACGGCAAGCTGATCGGATCGACATTGATCGGCCAGAGCTTTGCTGATCCGAAGTACATCTGGGGGCGTCCGTCCGCCACCACCCCTCAGCCTTACAATGGCTTGGGCTCGACCGGCTCGAGCCTCGGACCGTTGAATCCCGCGCTCATTGATGCCGTGAAAGCAAACGCCAAGGCTCTGCGCGATGCAGATCCGGACAACCAGCGGCCGATCCCCGTCGATCTCGTGACGGCGTCCGCCAGCGGTCTCGATCCCGACGTGAGTCCAGCGGCCGCGGAATACCAAGCGGCGCGAGTTGCTCGCGCGCGGCATCTCGAACTCGCGCGGGTTGAAGCACTGATCAAAACGCACGTGCGCGAGCGCCTTTTCGGCGTCATCGGTGAGCGTCGAATCAACGTGCTCGAACTCAATCTCGCGCTCGATCGGCTGCAATGATTGCTCGATCGGCTGCAATGATTGCTCGATTGATTGCCGATCGCCCGATCGACTGCGCTGATTTCTCGATCTTAAGAATTGTTTTGAGGATAAATAGATGAGGACCCGGTCCGGTTGGAAAAAGCATCTATTCGTCGCTGCCATCGGGCTGACGCTGTGCGTGCACGCCGATGCAACCTCGGTGCCCGGGCATGCGCCCGGAGCGATAGTCGGCATCGTCAGAAACCCGGATAAGGTGCCGGTGTCCGGCGCGACCGCAACGGCAGTGAGATCCGACGGCGGAGCCATTCGCGCGACGCTGTCCGGCAGCGACGGTATCTACTCATTCGCCGATCTTCCGTCGGGCACCTGGTCCCTGACGCTGCAGCTGGACGGCTATCCGGAAGTCCAGGTGCCCGCTCTGCAGGTCGTGACCAGCAAGGCCACTCGTTACGATGTGCAGATGTCTGTGCCGTCACTCGCCGCGGCGCCAAAGCCTACGGTACCGGCTGCGACGGCGGCGACCATATCCGAGGCCCTGCAGGCGCCGGACGCCGGCCCCGAAGTCGACACAAAGACCCCCTGGGCGCGAGTTGGCTACGTCGGCTGGATGAACGGCACCTCGCGTGAAAAGGCGCCCGTGTTCGATACGAAGTTCTTCACGCCGGAAATCCGCTTGGACATGAACTATCTGCAAAGCCTGAATCATCCCCAGGATCACACGATCGTAGGATCGACCGAGGAGTTTCGCTCTGGGGAATTCCAGATCGAACAAGTAAGCTTGGGCGGCGACTTCCATTGGGACAATGTCAGAGCCCGATTTCTGTCGATGTTCGGCATGTTCGCCACGGCGACGCCGCGCAACGACGCGAGTTCCTCGGTCGGTCAATGGGACCTGCAGGATGCTTACCGATACTTTTCCGAAGCGAACGCGGGGTATCACTTCGATGTCAATCATGGCCTGAACGTCGAGGCGGGAGTGTTCGTGTCGTACATCGGCCTGTTCAGCTATTACAACTATGATAACTGGACCTATCAACCTTCGTTCGTGTCGTCCAACACACCCTGGTTTTTCAATGGGCTGCGGGTCCAGTGGTGGCCAACGCAGAATTTAAAAATTGAACCCTGGCTCATCAACGGCTGGCAATCCTATGCCAAGTTCAACAGCAAACCGGGATTCGGCGGCCAAATATTGTGGATTCCCAACGACTCGTTGAAGCTGGTCTTCAACAGCTACTCCATCGGACAAGACAATTTGAACTGCCAAACGGGGGGCAATGGCATCCGCGGGACCACCGATACGCTTTGTCAGCCGCAGAATGGGGGTGCTCCTAATCTCCCGGCCGGGTCGTTGGCGGGAGCAGGGCCGCCGATCGATTATTCGCGCGTGAAGCGCATTCACGAAGACGACAGCGTTTTGGTGAAGTATTACGATGCGCACGGCGGCGGCGGTGCCGGCGTGTCGAAAATGGCGTTCAGCTACACCGTCGATATCGGGTGTCAGTACGGCGGTGGCATCAACTGTACGCACGGACCGAACAAGGACAATTTCTTCGGCATGATGCTCTACGACCGTACGTGGTTCCACAACGACCTGTACGCGGTGACAATCGGCGGGGGCTTCATGAACAATCCGGGCCGCTATCTTGCGCTCACGCCACCCATCAATGGTGCAACGGCCGCAAGCGGTTCCCCATACTTCACGCAACAGCCCGGACAGACGCTCTATCAATGGGACACGCAGCTCAACCTGCAGTACATGCCCAAGGATTGGATTACGTGGTGGACTGAAGCGACGTTTCGGCATTCGAGCGTGCCCTATTGGTCGGGTTCGGACGGCGTAACCCCTCCGGGGGGCAATACCGGTCCGCCGGGAAGCTGTGTCGATGGCGGCGCGGATCCCGCCACGGGCAACTGCAGCGCGAAT
This sequence comes from Steroidobacteraceae bacterium, assembly GCA_036263775.1. Classification (GTDB taxonomy): domain Bacteria; phylum Pseudomonadota; class Gammaproteobacteria; order Steroidobacterales; family Steroidobacteraceae; genus Bog-1198. Next base: position 8,868 of record DATATA010000093.1, read on the forward strand.
GATTGGTTCCCGGATCTACGTACGCGGGAAGTGGTCGTCGGCGCCGGCGTTCTGGTGAAATTTTAAACGGCCAGACCCAACCGACCGTAAATCGGGCGGTAAATCGCTCAGAATAGCAATCGATGGCAACGCCGACCGACCAACGCCCCGATCCCGACTTGCTGCTGGCGAAAGTCAACCGCCAGGAGCTGGAGGCGCGGCGCGGCAAGCTGCGGATTTATTTCGGCTCATCGGCGGGCGTGGGCAAAACCTACGCCATGCTGGCCGCGGCGCGCAAGCTGGCGAGCGAGGCTCGTGCGGTCCTAATCGGTGTCGTCGAAACCCACGGACGGGCGGAGACTGCCGTACTGCTCGAGGGGTTGGAAGTTTTGCCGCCCAAGTCCATCGAGTATCGCGGGAAAACGCTCCTCGAATTCGACCTGGACGCAGCGCTTGTGCGGCACCCGCACTTGATCCTGGTCGACGAGTTGGCGCATTCCAACGTGCCCGGCACGCGACATCCGAAGCGCTGGCAGGATGTCGATGAACTCTTGGCGGCGGGCATCGATGTATTCAGCACGCTGAACGTGCAGCACTTGGAAAGCCTCAACGACGTGGTCGGCGGGATCACCAATGTACGCGTCTGGGAAACGGTTCCTGACAAGGTGTTCGACGCCGCCGATGAGGTCGTGCTGGTCGATATCCCCGCGGATGAGCTGCTGGCGCGACTGAAGGCCGGAAAGGTTTATTTTGCCCAGCAAGCCGACCATGCCGCACAGCATTTCTTCCGCAAAGGCAATTTGATGGCGTTGCGGGAGCTTGCCCTGCGGCGCACCGCGGATCGGATCGAGGGTGATGTGCAAGCCTATCGGGTCGATCGATCGATCGAGTTTGTTTGGAAGACCGCTACCGCGCTGTTGACCTGTATCGGGCCCGATGCGGCCGCGGAACGCGTGGTCCGTGCTGCGGCACGCTTGGCAGGCCAGCTGAATACCGAGTGGCACGCCGTCTATGTTGAAACGCCTAGTCTGCAGCGTTTGGCGCCGGCGAAGCGCGAGAAAATCCTCGCGAACTTGAATTTGGCGCAGCAATTGGGTGCGGCCACCGCCGTCATTGCGAGTGCGGAGATTGCCGAGAGCATCGTTGCTTATGCGCGCAAGAATAATCTGTCCAAACTCGTGATCGGTCGAGATCCCATCAGGCGCCTGTGGCCCTGGCAGCGATCGAGCGGACAGAAGCTGGCCTTGCTCGCGCCCGACATCGACCTGATCGAGATCGGCCGGGCGGAGAAATCCACCGGGGAAATCGGTCGCGAGAGCGCGTCCCTGTCGCCGGCGGCCGACTTGGAGTCCGGCAACCGGCGCAATTTCAAGCGGCTGCGCTATTTGTGGGCCGCCACCACCTGTGTCGGCGTGACCCTGCTATCCGTGCCGCTGGCGGAGCACTTCGAAAATTCCAACATCGTGGCGATATTCATTCTGGCCGTGGTGCTGATCGGAGTGCGCCTTGGGCGAGGGCCAGCCGCGCTGGCTGCGGTCCTGAACGTTTGCGCCTTCGACTTTTTCTTCGTGCCGCCGCGCTGGTCGTTCGCGGTGAGCGACGTGCAGTACTTGTTGACGTTTTTCATCATGTTGGCTGTGGGCCTGATCACCGGCCAACTCACCGCGGGCCTGCGCTTCCAGGCGCGCGTGGCATCACACCGCGAGGAGCGCGCCGCTGCCTTGTACGAATTCGCGCGCGATTTGTCCGGCGCCGTGCAAGTCGAACAAGTCGTGAAAATCAGCGATGATTCCATTCGGCGGACGTTTCGGGCAAACGCTGCGCTGCTGCTGCCGGATGCCGGCGGCAGATTGATCGCGACCCTGTCGACTACCGATGCAGGGTTGGCGGTCGAGATCGGTACCGCCCAGTGGGCCTTCGATCGGGGCCAGCCGGCGGGAATTGGCACCGACACCCTGCCGGGCAGCGAGGTGCTGTACGTTCCGCTGCGCGCGCCCGCGAAGGCGCGCGGCGTGTTGGCGGTGAAGGCGCACAACCGGCGCCTGCTGCGAATTCCGGAGCAACGTCAATTGCTCGACACGTTCGCCGCGCTGATTGCGATAGCCCTTGAGCGCGTGCACTACGTCGGCGTGGCGCAGGATGCGCTGCTCAAGATGGAATCCGAGCGGCTGCGCAATTCGCTGCTCGCTGCGCTGTCGCACGATCTACGCACGCCTTTGACGGTGCTGGTAGGTTTGGCGGAATCCTTGGCGCTCACGGCGCCCAAATTATCGGGCGAGCAGATGGAGACCGCGCAGGCGATCCAGGATGAGGCGCGCCGCATGAGCACCATGGTCGGCAATCTGCTCGACATGGCCCGCATCGAGAGCGGTGAGGTCAAGTTGAATCTGCAGTGGCAGCCACTGGAGGAAGTGGTGGGTGCGGCGCTCGAGGCGACGCGTGCCATGCTGCAACGGCATTCGGTGGTGGTGCAGCTGCCGCGGGATTTGCCCCTGATCCAGTTCGACGCGGTGTCGGTCGAACGGGTGCTGGTGAATCTTCTGGAAAATACCTCCAAGTACACGCCGCCCGGCAGCACCGTAACCTTGTCGGCGCGGGTAATCGGCGATCAACTCAACGTATCGGTTGCGGACAACGGTCCGGGGCTGCCGATGGGGCGCGAAGAGGCGGTATTTCAAAAATTTACGCGTGGCGAACGCGAGTCATCGACGCCGGGCGTGGGCCTGGGACTGTCGATTTGCCGCGCGATCATCGAATCGCATCACGGCAGGATCGCTGCTGCGATGCGTCCGGAAGGCGGCGCGCTTTTCACCTTTACGCTGCCGCTGGGGATCCCACCACCCGCTCTCGAACCTGAAGCGAAGTCAAACGATGGCTGAGCCGCTGCCCGTCGTAATTCTCATCGAGGATGAACGGCAAATTCGGCGCTTTGTGCGCACTGCGTTGGAGGCGAAGGGCTGGAGCGTCCATGAAGCCGAGACGATGCAGCAAGGATTGAGCGATGCCCGCGCGCGCAGACCGGACCTCATCATTCTCGACCTGGGATTGCCGGATGGCGACGGAGTCGAATTTCTGCGCGTGCTTCGCGATTGGTCGAAGGTACCCGTCATTGTACTGTCGGCGCGGGTCGATGAGCGGGACAAGATCGCAGCCTTGGATGCCGGCGCGGACGACTACCTCACCAAGCCTTTTGGCGTCGGGGAATTGCTTGCACGGGTTCGCGCAACCTCACGGCGGCACCTCGAGGCCGGTGCCGATACCGATGGGGCATTTACCTTTGGAGACGTCACCATCGATCTGAGCCTGCGAACCGCTCACAAAGGCGGCGCCGCGATTCATTTAACGCCAATCGAATATCGTCTGCTGGGTCTGCTGATCGCAAACGCCGGCAAGGTGCTGACGCATCGGCATATCCTGCGCGACGTGTGGGGTCCGGCGCATTCCGAGGACGGCCACTATGTGCGCGTGTACATGGGTCATTTGCGCCAGAAGCTCGAGGATGATCCGGCCCAGCCGAAACACATCCTGACCGAGACGGCGGTGGGCTATCGCCTGGTGCAGGACGCGCGCAGTTGACGGAGCACTTGCGGCGGGCCAGCAAAGTCCTACAAGCTGAGCCGTCGAGCGACGACAGTATTGGGTTATGCGAACGCCTAGGCTGAAATTGAGTATCTTGGAGCCCGACGGATTACGCGGCGCCTTGATCAGCGTGGCGACACCGAGGTGAATATGCTGCATCAAGCGAGCCGGCGGCCGTGCTGACTGAGCACGATATCTATTTGTTCCGCGAGGGCACCCATAGCCGCCTGTACGAGGGCTTGGGCGCGCTCCCCGCCGCGGACGGCAGTGGTACACATTTTGCCGTGTGGGCCCCGAATGCCGCGCAAGTCTCCGTAATCGGCGACTGGAACGGCTGGAACCCGCACGCTGATCCGCTGACGCCGCGCGGCGATCACTCCGGAATCTGGGAGGGCAGCGTTGCCGGCGTGCGCCAGGGCCACGCCTACAAGTACCGAATCAACTCTCGCCTCGGCGGCTACCAAGTGGAAAAAGCCGATCCGTTCGGCGTTTGCAGCGAACTGCCTCCCGCCACCGCGTCGCGCGTATGGTCCCTGGACTATGACTGGCACGACGGCGCTTGGATGAGTTCGCGCGGCACGCGCAACGGTCTTGATGCACCAATGTCGATCTATGAGCTGCACCTAGGCTCATGGCGGCGCAATCAAGGCAACTTTCTCAACTATCGAGAGGCAGCGCATGCCCTGGCCGACTATCTAGCCGAGTTGGGTTTCACGCACGTCGAATTGATGCCGATCACCGAGCATCCTTTCTACGGCTCTTGGGGCTATCAAACCACGGGCTACTTCGCGCCGACGGCGCGCTACGGCACCCCGCAGGATTTGATGTACTTCGTCGATCACCTGCACCAACGCGGCATCGGCGTCATTCTCGACTGGGTGCCGTCGCATTTTCCCGCCGATCAGCATGGGCTGGTTTATTTCGACGGCACGCATCTTTATGAGCATGCCGATCCGCAGCAGGGATTTCATCCCGAATGGAATTCGGCCATTTTCAATTTTGGCCGCAATGAAGTGCGCAGCTTCCTGGTTTCGTCGGCGCTGTTCTGGTTCGACAAATACCATATCGACGGGCTGCGCGTGGACGCAGTGGCCTCGATGCTGTACTTGGACTACGCGCGCAAGGAGGGCGAGTGGATTCCCAACCGCCATGGGGGCCGGGAAAATCTCGAGGCGATCGAATTTCTGCGAATCTTGAATCAGGCTGTATATCGAGACCACCCGGACGCGACCATGATCGCGGAGGAGTCCACCGCGTGGCCGATGGTGTCGAGGCCGACCGACATGGGCGGCTTGGGGTTCGGCTTGAAATGGAACATGGGCTGGATGCACGACACGCTTGCGTACATGCAGCAGGACCCGGTCTACCGCAAATACCATCATGGCGAATTGACCTTCTCCTTGATTTACGCCTTCAACGAAAACTTCGTGCTGCCGCTCTCGCACGACGAGGTCGTCTATGGGAAGGGATCGCTCATCGGCAAAATGCCGGGGGACGATTGGCAGGCGTTTGCCAACCTGCGCGCGCTGTTCGGCTACATGTGGGCGCATCCCGGCAAAAAACTGCTGTTCATGGGCGGCGAGTTCGGGCAGCGGCGCGAATGGACGCATGAGGGAGAGCTGGAGTGGTGGGTGTCCGACCTGCCGGGACATGCCGGCATCAAGCGCTTGATCGGCGATTTGAATCGTGTCTACCGACGGGAATCTGCGCTGCACCGGGTGGATTTTTCGCCGCAAGGTTTTGAATGGGTGGATGTCGGCAACGCCGAAATGAGCGTCATCGCGTTCTTGCGCAAGTCGCCCGAGGGTGCGCCGCTCTTGGTGGTGTGCAACTTCACTCCGCTGCCGCGCGAAAATTTTCTGGTCGGCGTCCCCGTGCGCGGCCTGTGGCGCGAAATCATCAATACCGATGCCCGCGATTATGGCGGCGCCGGCTGGGGCAATCTCGGCGCGGTCAATTCCGTGCCGGTCGGCGCGCACGGCCGGCTCGAATCGGTCAACCTCACCTTGCCGCCGCTTTCGACCATTGTGCTGCGCTGGGAAGATCGTGGCTAACGTCGCGGATGGCACGGCGGCCGTTGCGGATGGCACGGCGGCCGTTGCGGAGGGCAGGGCCCGCGCGATCATCGATGCGATTTTGCCCTGTGTCGATGGCGGCCGCTTCCCGGTCAAGCGGGTTGCGGGCGAACCGGTCAACATCGAAGCGCATTGCTTCACCGACGGCCACGACAAGCTCCGGGTGCTGCTGCGCTGGAAGCTGCAGGGCTCCGCCACGGTCGACCATGAGATCGACATGCAGGCGCAGCCCAATGACGCATGGTCGGCGGAATTCACGCCGCCCCAACCGGGCCGCTACCAGTACACGGTTTTCGCCTGGGTGGATCACTTCGAATCCTGGCGGCGCGAGTTCGAACGACGCGAAGATCAAGCCGATATGCGCGTGGCGCTCGAGGTGGGCGCGGTGCTGATCGGCGAGTCGGCGGCTCGGGCCGCGGGCAGCGACGCTGCCATTCTGACCGAGTGGTCCGGACAGTTGCGGGCTCTCCTGAAGGACGCGGCCGCGGACGTAACGGCCTTGAGGGCCGGCGCGCTGGATCCGGCGCGCGCAAGCATCGTCGCACGCTATTCGGACCGGAGCCTGGCCCAATCCGCCGCGCTGGAGCTGATCGTCGATCGAAAACGTGCGGCCTTCAGCAGCTGGTATGAACTGTTTCCGCGCTCGGCCGCCGCGGCGTTGGGGGCTCACGGTACATTCAAGGATGTCGAAACACGGCTGCCGTATCTTTCCGAAATGGGATTCGACGTGCTGTACTTTCCTCCCATCCATCCCATCGGAAGGGTCAATCGCAAGGGGACGAACAACGCCTTGCGCGCCAAACCCGGCGACGTCGGCAGTCCGTGGGCCATCGGGTCGGCGGAGGGCGGGCACAAGGAGATTCTGAAGCAACTCGGTACGTTCGAAGACTTCGAACGGTTGTTGAATGTGGCGCGGGCGCTCAATATCGAAATCGCCCTGGACTTGGCCTTTCAGTGCGCCCCCGATCATCCGTACGTGAAGGAGCATCCGGCGTGGTTCAAGCATCGGCCGGACGGCAGCGTGCAGTACGCGGAGAACCCTCCCAAGAAGTACCAGGACATCTATCCGTTCGACTTCGAAACCTCCGATTGGCGCGGGTTATGGAATGAGCTCAAGAGCGTCGTGGATTTTTGGATCGCGCGCGGCGTCAGAATATTCCGCGTCGACAATCCGCACACCAAGGCGTTTGCCTTCTGGGAATGGCTGATCAGCGCCACCAAGCAGGCACATCCCGACGTCATCTATCTGGCAGAGGCCTTTACCCGGCCGAAGGTCATGCACCGTCTGGCGAAACTGGGCTTCTCCCAGTCGTATACGTACTTTACCTGGCGCAACACCAAGCAGGAATTGACCGACTATTTCACGGAACTGAGCTTGGGTCCCGGCAGCCAGTATTACCGGCCCAACGTCTGGCCCAACACGCCGGACATTTTGCCGGAAACGCTGCAGTCGGGACTGCGGCCGATGTATGCGGCACGGCTCATTCTCGCCGCGACCCTGTCCGGCAATTACGGCATCTATGGACCGACGTACGAGCTGATGGAGAGCACGCCGCGCGAACCCGGCAGCGAAGAATATCGAGACTCGGAGAAGTATCAGCTTCGCCACTGGACCTTGGAGCGGTCGGACAGCCTGTGGTCGCTGATTGCCCGCATGAACCGCATCCGACGGGAAAATGCCGCGCTGCAATCCGACGCCGGGCTGCATTTCTGCAAGATCGACAACGATCAGCTGATCGCGTATCTCAAGGTTGACGCAGCTTCCGGCAACGTCATTCTCACCGTCGTGAACCTCGATCCGCATCAGCCGCAATCGGGATGGGTGGATGTGGACATCGGCAGCCTGAAGATCGATTCCGCGCAGCCGTACCAGGTGCATGATTTGCTGAGCGATCAGCGCTATATATGGCGCGGCAGATATAACTATATTTTGCTGGAGCCGCAGCGCTCGCCTGCGCATGTGTTTAGACTGCGCAAGAGGGTGCGCAGCGAGCGGGACTTCGACTACTATTTATGAATCACGCTTAAAATGAACGATGTGCAAGTCCCCATTCTGGACACTGCGCCGCCGACCGGGATCGCCGCCGATGATGCACTTTGGTACAAAGATGCCGTCATCTATCAAGTCAACGTCAAATCATTCTTCGATTCCAACGACGATGGCATCGGGGATTTCAAGGGCCTGACTTCCAAGCTCGAATACATCCGCGATTTGGGCGTCAACACCATCTGGCTGATGCCGTTCTATCCCTCGCCGCTCAAGGATGACGGCTATGACATCGCCGACTATCAAAATGTGCACCCGCAATTCGGCACGCTCGACGATTTCCGCGCCATGCTGCGCGAGGCGCATCGTCTCGAGCTGAAAGTGGTGACCGAGCTCATCATCAACCACACTTCCGATCAACATCCTTGGTTTCAGGCCGCGCGAAATGCAGCGCCGGGCTCGCCGCAGCGCGATTTCTACGTGTGGAGCGATACCGATCAGAAATATTTGGGCACGCGCATCATCTTTACCGACACCGAGAGCTCCAACTGGACCTGGGATCCGGTCGCCAAGGCCTATTACTGGCATCGCTTCTTCAGCCACCAGCCGGACTTGAATTTCGACAATCCGCAGGTCATGCAGTCCGTGCTGCAGGTCATGCGCTTCTGGCTCGAGATGGGCGTCGACGGGTTCCGCCTGGATGCCATCCCCTATCTGGTCGAGCGCGAAGGCACCAGCAACGAAAACTTGCGCGAAACGCACGCCGTGATCAAGGAGTTGCGCGCGGCCATCGATGCGTCCTATCGGAACCGGTTCCTGCTGGCGGAGGCCAATCAGTGGCCGGAGGACGTGCGCGAATACTTCGGCGATGGCGATGAATGCCACATGGCCTATCACTTTCCGCTGATGCCGCGGATTTACATGGCGATCGCTCAGGAGGATCGCTACCCCATCATCGAGATCATGCAGCAGACGCCGGATATTCCCGAGACCTGCCAGTGGGCGATCTTCCTGCGAAATCACGATGAGCTGACCCTCGAGATGGTGACCAGCAAGGAACGCGACTACATGTACACGACGTACGCCGCGGACCTGCAGGCTCGAATCAACCTAGGCATCCGCCGCCGCCTGGCGCCGTTGATGGAAAATGACTTGGAACGCATCAAGCTGATGAACAGCCTGCTGTTGTCCATGCCCGGCTCGCCGATCCTCTACTATGGCGATGAGATCGGCATGGGAGACAATTTCTTCATCGGCGACCGCAACGGCGTGCGCACGCCGATGCAATGGAGCCCGGACCGCAATGCCGGCTTTTCGAGGGCGGACCCGCAGCGTCTGTACCTGCCTCCCATCATGGATGCGGTGTATGGATACCAGTCCACGAATGTCGAGGCACAGTCGCGCGATCCCAGCTCGCTCTTGAGCTGGACCAAGCGCATGTTGGCGGTACGCAAAACCAGCCAGGCCTTCGGGCGCGGCGCGCGGCGCTTCTTGAGGCCGGGCAACCGCAAGATTCTTGCGTACCTGCGCGAATTCGGCGACGACACCATCCTGTGCGTTGCAAATCTTTCGCGCTCGGCGCAGCCGGTCGAACTCAACCTCGCCTCGTTCAAGGGGCGTGTGCCCGTGGAAATGCTCGGCCGCACCACGTTCCCGCCGATCGGCGAGCTGCCGTACCTGCTGACCATATCGGCCTACGGCTTCTATTGGTTCAGATTGGCCACGGACGCGGCGGTCCCCTCCTGGCACGAACAGATCGTTTCCGTGGACGAGCGGCCGGTGGTGGTGCTGTTCGATGGTTGGACCAGCCTGTTTCGCGAACGCGTGGTGCCGTGGCGGATCGGCATGGCGGAGAAGACCCGGACGCAATTCGAAACCGACACACTGCCGCGCTACATCGAGACGCAGCGCTGGTATGCCGCAAAGGGCACGCCCATCGATCGGGCGCGCATCACGGAGCACGTGCTGTGGCAGGAAGACAAGGTGATGTGGCTGGTGGCGCTGGTGGAACTCGACGGGGCCGAACCGCATGCCGGCTATTTCTTGCCGCTGGCGATAGCCTGGGAGGAGCGCGACGACGAGCGCGCGCGGAATCTGTCGACCTCCGCCGTCGCCAAGATCCGCCAGCAGGCCGCCGTCGGGGTGATGGGGGATGCCTTTGCGGACGAGTTGTTCTGCCGCGCCATGGTGGCCGCCATGGCCTCAGGCCGCGAGATTCCCATGTCCTCGGGCAAGTTGCAATTTCGGCGCACCGCGGCGTTCGCCGAAATTGCCGGAGCCGAATTCGCGGCACTGCCGGTTGAGCGGCCGCGCGGATCGAGTTCCAATACCGTGGTCAACATGCGCGAGCGGTTGATGCTCAAGGGTTATCGGCGGCTGCGAGTTGGGTTGAATCCTGAACTCGAGATGGGCCTGTATCTGACGGAAGTCGCGCACTTTGCCAACTGCGCGCCTCTGGCCGGCGTGCTCGAATACATTGCGAATGACGGCCAGACGCGGCTCCTGGCGATGCTTCAAGGCTTCATAGCCAACCAGGGCGATGGCTGGACCTATTCGCTCGAATATTTGCGCCGCCATCTAGAGCAGTACCGCACCACGCCCGTCGGCGACGCGGTGCCGCTGAACGCGCACGAAGCCTACCTGAATTTGATCCGCGTGCTGGCGCAGCGCACCGCGGAGCTGCATCAGGCACTGGCCCGGCCCACCCAAGATGCGGCCTTTTCGCCCGTGCCGCTGGTGCGTGCCGACGTCGATTCTTACCGGCAGCGTGCCCTGGAAGAGGCGCGCGGTGCACTGGATCTGTTGGCGGCTAACTTGGAGACGGTGCCCGCGGCCGATCGGGAGCGTGCCAATGCGGTGCTCGCGCAGCGCGAGCTGCTGATGGCGCGTATCGAGGCCTGTGCCGTGGCGACACCTTCGGGCAAGAACATCCGCATTCACGGCGATTATCATCTCGGTCAAGTGCTCGTGACCCGCAACGATTTCGTGATCATCGATTTCGAGGGCGAACCCGGCCACACCCTTGAACAGCGGCGTGCCAAGCATTCACCGCTGCGCGACGTCGCCGGCATGCTGCGTTCCTTCAGTTACGTGCAGCAGAGCGCGGTGCGCAGCGTCGCGCATAACGAGGCGGAAGCGGCCAAGTTGGTTCCGCTGGCGAGGGCTTGGGAGAATGAGGCGCGAGCGGCATTTTTGTCGGCCTACGAGGCGTCGGCGCGCAAGGCCGCGCTATACGAGGCGCTGCAGCCGGGACACGGTCTGCTGGGACTGTTCGAGATCGAGAAAGCGCTGTACGAGTTGCGCTACGAGATGGGCAATCGGCCAGCCTGGGTCGGCGTCCCCCTGCAGGGGATCGTGGATTGGGGCAGTGAATAATGGGGGGCACACATGCAAAGCGTTGATATGGTGGTGGATGCAACTCGGGAATTCTTGCATCAGACAGCCGCGTTCCTGCCGAAACTGCTGCTGGCACTTCTCGTGGTCGCGGTCGGATGGCTGGTCGCCAAGGCGACGCGGTTCGCGGTCGAGCGCGCCTTGCGCGCTATCAATTTCAACGTGCTGACCGAACGGGCGGGCACCGATAATTTCTTGAAGCAGGCCGGCATGGGCGGCGACACCACGACCTTGTTCGGGCTGCTGGCCTTCTGGGTGGTGGTTTTGGCGGCGCTCATCATTGCCTTCAACGGCATGGGATTGACGTACATCACCGACCTTTTGGGGCGCGCGGTGCTGTTCACGCCCAAATTGCTCATCGCCATGCTGATCATGGTGTTCGGCTCCTATTTCGCGAGCTTCGTGGGCAACGCTGTGAATAACTATTGTATCGATGCGCAAATCCCGGACGCCGATATGCTGGGCCGGCTGGTGCGCTACGCCATCATGCTGTTCGTAGTGATGATCGCGCTCAGCCAGATCGAAGTCGGCGGCGACATAGTGCAGCGAACCTTTCTCATCATTCTCGGCGGTCTCATGCTGGCGATCGCACTGGCCTTCGGTCTCGGCGGCAAGGAATGGGCTGCTGCGCTGCTCCAGCGTTGGTGGCCGCAGCATCGCAAGGATCGTTAGGCGGCGGCGCGCTCCGCGGGAGCGCCCTCGAGCGCCCTGGCGAGCGCGTCCTCGATCTTTTCCGCCCAGACGAATTCCAGCCGCGTGTGCACGCTGTCTGGAATGTCGTCGAGATCGCGGCGATTGCGCGCCGGCAAGATCACGGTGCGAATCCCGGCGCGCGCCGCTGCCACGCATTTTTCCTTGATGCCGCCCACCGGCATGACCACGCCGCGCAGGCTGATCTCGCCGGTCATGGCAACGTCGGCACGCACGGTGCGCTGGGTCAGGAGCGATGCCAGCGACGTCGCAATCGCCACGCCGGCACTCGGGCCATCCTTGGGAATCGCCCCAGCCGGAACGTGGATGTGCAAATCGCTGTTGTCCAATTGAGCCGGATCGATGCCCAATCGGTCGGCTTGGGACTTGATCAAGGTCACGGCGGCCTGCGCACTTTCCTTCATGACCTCGCCCAGCTGACCGGTCAGGATCAACTTGCCGCTGCCGCGCACGCGGCTCGTCTCTATAAACAGGATATCGCCGCCGGCCGGGGTCCAGGCGAGTCCTGTGGCGACGCCAGGGACACTGGTGCGCAGCGCCACGTCGCTTTCGAAGCGTGCGGCGCCCAGGATCCGTTCGACGGCGGCCGCGTCGATCGCGACATTTTGCGCCTCTCCCGAGGCAATCGCGACCGCAGAATTGCGCAGCAGGCTGCCGATCTGGCGCTCCAGGTTTCTGACGCCGGCTTCGCGCGTGTAGTCGGCAATGACGCGGCGCAAAGCCTCGTCGGATATCTGCACCTGTTCCTCGCGCAAGCCGTTCGCCTTCAATTGGCGCTTGAGCAGGTAGCGCTTCGCGATCTGCAGCTTTTCCTCCTCGGTGTAGCCGGTGAGCTCGATGATTTCCATGCGATCGCGCAATGGCGCGGGAATGGAATCGAGCACATTGGCCGTGCCGATGAACAGCACCTTGGACAGATCGAAGGGTACGCCCAAATAGTTGTCGCGAAACGAATTGTTCTGCTCCGGATCGAGCACTTCCAGAAGCGCCGAGAACGGGTCGCCCTGGTAGCTCGCCGAGAGCTTATCCACCTCGTCCAGCATCAAGACCGGATTGCGTCGGCCGGCCTTGCGCACGGCCTGCACGATGTTGCCGGGCAGAGAGCCGATATAGGTGCGCCGATGACCGCGAATCTCAGCCTCATCATGCACGCCGCCCAAGCTTACGCGCCCGAATTTGAGCCCGATGGCTTTGGCGATGCTTTGGCCGAGGGACGTCTTGCCGACGCCGGGCGGGCCGACAAAGCACAGAATCGGGCTGCGGCCTTCCGGGTTGAGCTTGCGCACCGCGAGGAACTCGAGAATCCGGCGCTTGATTTTGGCCAGCCCGTAGTGATCTTCATCGAGTATTTGGCGAGCCTGCTCGATGTCGACCTGCTCTGGGTCGAGCTTGGCCCAGGGCATGGCGAGCAGCCATTCCAGATAGGTGCGCGTCATCGAGTATTCGGCGGCCTGTTCCGGCATCCGCTCGAGGCGAGTGAGCTCGCGCCGCGCCTGCTCCTCGACTTCCGGCGGCATGCCTGCGTCTTTGATCTGCTGCATTAACTCCGCCAGCTCCGATTTGGAGCCGTCGCTTTCGCCGAGTTGCTTCTGGATCTGATGCAGCCGCTCGCGCAACACCGCCTCCTTTTGCCGGTCATCGAAGGCTTCGCGCGTCTTCTCATCGATTTGACGCGACACTTTGAGGACCTCGATGCGCCGGCCGAGCAGCGTCAGCACGCGGTCGAGCCGGGCCTTAAGATCGAAGGTGGCGAGAATTTCTTGCTTGTCCGGGGCCTTCAGATCCATGAAGCTCGCGATCATGTCGGCCAGCGCCGGAATCGATTCGATGTTGCGTATCGCGTTGATCAGTTCACCGGGCGTCTGCGGCAGCAACTGCACCGCCTCGATCGCCTTCTCGCGCAAATTCAGTCCGCGCGCCTCGATCTCCTGATCGAGGGCGGTGGGGTCTTTATGCACGTCGATGCGCGCGACCAGGAAAGGCTCGCGGCTGACGTAATCCAGCACCGTGAATCGTTCCTCGCCCTGGCAAATCAGATGATGCGCTCCGTCCGGTGCGGTAATGAAGCGCACGATGGAGGCGCTGGTGCCCACGCGATGCGGCAACTCGGGACCGGCCTGCTCGATGTTTGCATCGGTTTGCAGCAGCAGGCCGACACGGCGCTGGGTGCGCACGGCTTCTTGCGCTGCAGCGATGGATTCCTTGCCCGCGATCGCAACGGGCAGCACCACGCCCGGGAACAGCACGGTGTTGCGCACGGGCAGGATGATCAGGACGTCTTCACCGGTACTCATGGGATTTCCTTCGTCAGGCGCAGATGCAGGCAGCCATGCTCCAAGTGGCGCTCGGTCAGCACGTAGTGTCCGGGCGGCAGCCCGATGCGCCGGCGCATGCGGCCGTAGGGAATTTCCAAGCGGACCACGTTCATGACCGCGTCTGCCGCCGGCGGCGGCACAGCGGTGTCGACCTGCAACCCTGAAGGGGTAATGTGCACCGTCACCTCATCGACGCGCGCGCCGGGCAGGGCGACGATGACATGCACATGTGCATCGTCGGCAAAGATGTCTGCCGGCGGCTCCCAAACGGGCCGGTCGGACGGTGCCGACAGCAGGTCGAAAAATTGCCGGTGTTTGCGCTCCGCTTCTTCGAGCATTGCGCAGGCCTCAGCCCACATCCAGGATCGTCGCGGGGTAATATCCATGTGGCTCAAATGCGGCCGGCCGCATCGAAGTTCAAGGGCGCCGCCGCTCGCATGAGCGGCCGCGCAAGCGCGCCTGCCCCTATGGGGCGCGCGGCCGGTCCGCTACGCGGACCGTGTAGCCACCGGATTTCTCATCCGCCCGCAGGCTGAGCAATCCGCGCTTTTGCGCATCGCTCAGCATGTCGTTGAAGGACCTGAAGCCGTAGAAGCGTTCATTGAAGCCCGGTTGACGCCGTTTGATCGCTTGCTTGATCATCGAACCCCAGATCGGCTCGCTGCCGCCGCGCTCTTCGATCAACGCCTCGAGCGTTTCGACGATGAGCTCGAAAGCGCTGCTCAAATCGGGTCCTTTGCCCTTGGTTTCCGGCGGCTCATTCTCGGATGCCGCCGGCGCCTTGACGGTTGCCGCGGCACGGCGCGCCTTGGACGGGTGCTTGCGAACCAGGTCATCGTAGTAGATGAACTCATCGCAATTGTTGATGAACAGATCCGAAGTCGAATTCTTGACCCCGACCCCGATGACGGTTTTGGCGTTCTCGCGCAGCTTGCTGACGAGCGGTGAGAAGTCCGAGTCGCCGCTCAAGATGACGAAAGTGTCGACGTGGCTTTTGGTGTAGCACAGGTCCAGCGCATCAACGACCATGCGGATGTCCGCCGAATTCTTGCCCGACTGGCGCACGTGCGGAATCTCGATGAGCTCGAACGCGGCCTCATGCAGGCCGCGCTTGAAGTCCTTGTAGCGCTCGAAATCGCAATAGGCCTTCTTCACCACGATATGGCCTTTGAGCAAGAGACGCTCCAGCACCTTTTCGATGTCGAAACTCGGATACTTGGCATCGCGCGCGCCGAGAGCGATGTTCTCCAAATCCAGAAATACCGCCATGGTGGCATCCGACGCGCTGCTCGACATTCATTATTCCTTGGCTCAAAACCAGTTGTAATTGAAGCTTACGCTGATTCGCTCGGCATTGACGCCATTGGGCGCCACCTCGTGTCGCAGCCAGCTCTCGAACAGCACGAGGCGCCCCGCGGCCGCCGGGAAGGTCACCCAGGGGTGGGCCTCGCGTTTCGCATCGGTCTTGCGCGGCGGCGCGGCCATGAATCGATCGAGACGCGGATCCTCGAACTTCGTGCCCGGCGAGCCTTGGGGCACCTGAACAAAGTAACTGCCGCTCAAAGTCGCATGGGGATGAAGATGCAAGCCATGCACCGTATGCTTCGGCATGATATTGACCCAGCAGTCGGTCATTTCAAGCTCGCGATCCTGCAAGTTCCACTCGGCGGCCGCCGCGAAAGCGGCGACGTGGCGCGTCAATTTTCGCCGCAACGATTCGAAGGTCGGGGAGACGGCTTGCAGGCGGTGCGCCGAACCATACGAGGTGTAGCCGCCCGGATAGTTGCGGGCGGACCAGCGCCGGCCGGCGGCATCGTCCAGGCGAAGCTGCCGGCATTCCATCAATAGCCGGCTATTGAACTCGCTCGAGCCGCCGCGTTGCAGAGCCGACTCGTACACCAGCGTCGGAAATAGAGCGTGAATCGCCATTGCCGCAGCCGCTTTCAGACCGACAGCTTGACTTCGTTGAATTGGATCAGCGGCGCGACATCGGTGTAGTGCGGAATGTCGGCCTGCAGTTCGGCCGCCGCGGGTCCCCACACTTCCAAAAACGCCGCGATGCTGTCGAAGTAAAACTGGCACCCGCCGTGAAACGCGGGAGGCTCGCCGGGCGCGGTGCCTTGCAGGCCGGCGTCAACTTCAGTCTTGCGCAGATTCTTCTTCAATAGGCGAATCGCCATCGGCATGTGCGTGGCCACGTAGTAATTGATGTCAAAGCGCGAGCCCGGCTTGTTGGGGTAGAGAATCGAGAGCTTGATCATTGGGATACCCGGTGATTGAAACGAACGGAAACTACGGCGCCGCCGCCGATCCTGCCGGGGCGCGGGAGTCGCTTGCGCCGTATAAAACGCCCGGTCGAGGGAAACCCAGTGCTTTCGCGGCAGCGGCGTCCGCCGGCGCGATGCCGATCGCCTCGACGGCATTGCCGGAACCCCAAGGCTCCAGCGGCACGACCTTGTAGCCCATGCCGGTGAGCGCCTTCACGGTATCGGCGGAGAGGGCGAAAGGTTCGGCGGCAATCGTGTCCGGCAGCCATTGATGATGGATGCGAGGCGCGTCGATCGCCTCTTGCAGCGCCATGCCGTGATCGATGACGTTGACGATGACTTCGAGCACCGTCGTGATGATTCTGGAGCCGCCGGGTGTACCGATGACGAGAACCGGCTTGCTGTCCTTGAAAACGAGCGTGGGCGTCATGGAACTCAAAGGCCGCTTTCCCGGAGCAACCGCATTGGCCTTCCCCTGCACCAAACCGAACACATTGGCCACGCCGGGCTTGGCGGTGAAATCGTCCATCTCGTCGTTCAAGAAGAATCCGGTATGGCCGGCGATCACCTTGGCGCCGAAGGAATCATTGATGGTGTAGGTGACCGCCACGGCATTGCCCGCGTGATCGACCACGGAGTAGTGCGTGGTGGTGGCGTGTTCGTCGGCGGCCGCGAGGCCCTGCAGCGACGCCGAAGGCGTGGCACGATCCGGTTCGATCTGCGCTCGGATTTCTTGTGCGTGTTGCGCCGATAGAAGCGTCGCGCTTGGGTTGTCGATAAATGCCGGATCACCCAAATAAGTGTTGCGGTCGCGATAGGCGAAGCGCATCGCTTCGGTCATCACATGGACCGCGGCGCTGGAGTGGAAGCCCAAGGCCTTTAGCGGATAGCCCTCCAACACCTGCAGCATTTCGCAAAGCGTAATTCCGCCCGAACTCGGGGGCGGCGCGGAGACGATGGTGTAGCCGCGATACGAGCAGGTTGTGGGGGCGGATTCCGTGACGGTATAGGCTGCAAAATCCTCGGCGGTCAGCAGTCCGCCATGCGCATGCGATGCGGCGCCAATCGCCGCAGGTAAGGCGCCGTGGTAGAACGCGTCCACGCCGCGCTTGCTGACGGCGCGCAAGGTCGCCGCAAGATCCGTCTGGATCAATCGGTCTCCCGGCGCGAACGGGTCGCCGTGCTTTAGAAAAATCGCGGCAACATTGGGCTGACCGCGAAACTGCCGTGTGCCGTCGGCCAATACATCGACGTCGCCGCGCGTCAGGTTGAAGCCTTGCTCCGCGAGCTTGATCGCCGCTGCGATCAGCGCCTCGCGCGGCAAGGTCCCATATTTCTGGCGCGCCGTCTCCAGTCCCATGACCGTGCCGGGAACGCCGACCGCCAGGTAGCCGTCGAGGCTCCGGCTCGCGACCACCTTGCCGTGCGCGTCGAGAAACATATCGGCGCGCGCTGCAAGCGGCGCCTTCTCGCGAAAATTGAGGAAGGTATTCCTGCCGTCGGCCAAGTGGATGGTCATGAATCCGCCGCCGCCTAGGTTCCCGCAGCAAGGATGCGTCACGGCGAGCGCGTAGCCCACGGCGACCGCGGCATCAACGGCATTCCCGCCTTGGCGCAGGATTGCAGCGCCGACGTCGGTCGCAAGGTGCTGGGAACTCACCACCATGCCCGAGTTCGATTCGAGTTCCAGGGGTGCTGCCCCCTGAGCCAAAGCAGCCAGGCAGGGCGCGAGCGCGAGCAGTAGGCCGATTCCAAGGCGTGTATGCATGAACCCAAGAATATCTCACTGGCCGCGGCAGCGGCAGCACTTGTGAATGAGGATATGGATGCTGCCGCGCGCTATAGTCCGGGCTTCGGCCCGCAGGTCATCAAGCGTCTGGTCGCAAGCGGGCTGCACGGGGATGGAGAACTGTTATTTTTGAAGGACGGGGTGCTCTGACGCATCGAGTTACCATCGAGCGAGGCTGTGCCAAAAGACGAGGCGGTGTTTAAAAATGAATAATCCGCTGCTGCGCAAGTTGACCAATTTCACCCGGCTGTCCGACGAGGAGTGCAACGTCGTCAACGACAGCACCCAGGATGTCCGCGAATTTGCCGCGCGCGAGGATGTCATTTCACAGGGCGATCGCACCGGCGGGGTCAAATTGCTGCTGGAGGGATTTGCGTGCCGCTACAAGACGCTCGAGGACGGTCGCCGGCAAATCGTTGCCTACTTTGTGCCGGGAGATCTGTGCGACCTGCGCGTATTCATCTTGAAGCGCATGGACCACTCAATCGGTGCGGTCGTCACCTCCAAAGTAGCGACGATTTCTCCCGAGAACATCCTCAAAATGACGCATAACTACCCCACCCTGACGCGGGCCCTGTGGTGGTCGACGCTGGTCGAGGAGGCGATCGCGCGGGAGT
>DATATA010000095.1:0-15945 GCA_036263775.1 Steroidobacteraceae bacterium
AGGCTGAACACGCTGGAAGACATCGGCAACGTGGTGCTGGCGGTGCATGACGGCACTCCGGTCCTGGTAAAGGACGTCGGGCGCGTCGTCATCGGCACCGCTCCGCGACTCGGTGAATTCGGCTACGAGAACCAGGACGACGCCGTGGAAGGCGTGATTTTGATGCGCAAGGGCGAGAAGACTCAGGACGTCCTCAAGCAGGTGGAAGCGAAAACCAAAGAACTCAACGAAGAGGTGTTGCCCAAGGATGTAAAGGTGCTGCCGTTTTACGACGTGAGCGACCTGATCGAACAGACCACGCAAATCGTCGAGAGGAATTTGCTGCGTGGCATGCTGCTGGTGGTCGTCGTGCTCATTTTTTTCCTGTACGATTTTCGGGCGGGAATCATAGTCGCCACGACCATTCCGCTGGCTTTGCTGTTCGCCTTCTGTTGTCTTGACTTGCAAAATGCGTCGGCGAACCTGCTCTCCATCGGCGCCGTCGACTTCGGCATCCTGGTGGATGGCGCGATCTTCATGGTGGAGAATATTTTTCGCCAGATAGCCGCGCGCAAGGGGTCCGACTTCAACGTCACGGAAGTCGTCAAAGCGGCCGCGGCAGAAGTCGATCGGCCGCTTTTCTACGCCGTCGCGGTCATCGTCGCCAGTTTCCTGCCCATTTATGTTCTGTCCGGACCGTCCGGAACCCTGTTCAAGCCGATGGCGGACACGATGATCTTCGCCTTGGTGGGTTCGCTCATCGTCACGCTCACGCTGCTGCCGCTGCTATGCGCCTGGTCCATGCGCAAGGGCGTACGCGAACGGCGCAACGCCTCTTTCCAGGCGATTCAATCGGCTTACATCAAGGGGTTGGACTTCTGCCTGGCGCGTCCTTGGGGCACCACGCTCGCCTCCGTCGTTCTGCTCGGCGGATCACTGCTCCTGATCCCGCGTATCGGCGCGGAGTTCATGCCGCACCTCGATGAGGGCGCGCTTTGGGTACGCGCAACCATGCCGTACACGATTTCCTTCGACGAATCGGCAAAGATCGTGCCGCGAATACGCGAACTGCTGCACAGCTTTCCCGAAGTCACCACCGTCGCCTCTGAGTTGGGCCGGCCCGATGACGGCACCGATCCCACGGGGTTCTTCAACGCCGAGTTTTTTGTCGGTCTGAAGCCGTATGCGCAATGGACCGGTTCCTACCGCAATAAGGCCGGGCTGATCGAGGCGGTCAATCGCAAGCTGGGCGCATTTCCCGGGATCAACTTCAATTACACCCAACCGGCTGAAGACGCCGTGGATGAAGCCGAGACCGGCTTGAAGAGCGCACTCGCGGTCAAAGTGTTCGGCGCGAATCTGGACACTCTGCAAAAGAAGGGCAAAGCCATCAAACAGGTTCTGGAGCAAGTGCGCGGAATTCGCGACGTCACGTTGGTCCAGGAACTCGGGCAGCCCAGCCTCACCATCACCATCGACCGCGCGAAGATCGCGCGCTACGGTTTGAATGTCGCGGACATCAACAGTTTGATCCAAACCGCGATCGGCGGGGATGTCGCCACGCAGGTGGTGCAGCAGGAAAAGCAATTCGACCTGGTCGTGCGTCTCGAGCGCGAGTATCGCGACAATCCCGAGGAGATCGGCAACATCCGCGTGGCGACCGCCGGCGGACAGCAGATTCCTCTCAAGGAAGTCGCGGACATTCAAGTCGCGAACGGCGCGTCGTTCATCTATCGACAAAATAATTCGCGCTACATAGGTGTGCAATTCTCGGTGGAAGGGCGCGACCTGGCCGGGGCCGTGGGCGATGCCATTCAGCAGGTCGGCAAGAAGGTCGTCCTGCCGCAAGGTTATCGGCTGGATTGGGGCGGCGAATATACGGATTACACCGCTTCGCGCGCGCAAATGAATGTCATCCTGCCGCTGACTTTGTTCTTGATATTTTTGCTGTTGTTCGCGCTCTACAGCAATTTCAAATTCCCTTTCATTACCGTGCTCGGCGTGCTGCTGTCCGCGCCGGTCGGCGGCATTGTGGCGCTGTGGATCGCGGATACGCCGTTTTCGGTGTCTTCGGGAGTCGGCTTCCTGGCCTTGTTCGGCGTTTCGGTGCTGACCGCCGTGGTCTATATCTCTTATGTCAACGAGCTTCGCCTCAGCGGCACTCCACTGGCGGAAGCGATACGCACCGGCGCGATTCTGCGCCTGCGGCCCATCATGATGACGGCGCTCGTGGCGGCACTGGGCTTGCTGCCGGCGGCGCTCGCCACCGGCGTCGGCACGGATTCACAGCGGCCATTTGCGCTGGTGATTGTCGCCGGACTGCTGGCGCGTCTGTTGATCAGCGTCTTCTTGATGCCGGTGCTGTACGCGCTGGTGGCGAGACCCGGAGACAGGCTGGAAGTCTGATGCGGTTGCCGGTGCTAGTCCTCGTCCAAGGCCGGCACGTGAGAATTGACTTCCTCCGCAATCTTGTTCGGGTCGGTGCCCGCGACCGGATATGACTTCGACCACACCAGCGCCTCATCGCTGACTTTCAAGAGCTTTATCGTCAGCGCCGGCGCGGCCGCATCGGTTCCGATTGCGCCGCACAGCACATAGGCAGACTGGTTCGATCGCCCGCGCTCAATCGCGGCTTTAGATGAATCGCAGGCCGCGGATTCTTGGCTCAGGCCCACGCGGCCGCGGTTCGCGATCGCGATTTTGCCGTACACCAATGCAAAGGCGGAATCGGCCATTTTTGCCGACTCTGCATTTCCCGCGGGCGCGGTGAAAGGGATCGCCAGCAGCGGGCTGCGCTCCACGGGGATTTCCGGCGCACCGTCCGAAGTGATCTTGGCAATCTGCGCGGCGAGCTTGGAGATGTCTTTTTTGTCAAAGCTGCCGTGATATTTATCGGTGATGGCGTTCAACTGCTCGCCCTGCCGCGGCTCGAGCCGCGCTGTCCGGTGATTGCTGGAGCTGCAGCCTTTCGACAGCAGCGCAATGCACAGCCACACATAGATGAATCCCCGCACCCAACGCGGCAGTTGATTGAAGAAGATCCACGCCGAACGCAGCGCCCATCCCGCAACTTGAAACCCATAACGCACCCTGGCACCGGGGTTTTCCGGCGGAAAATCGGGATATTTGGCGGCTTGAGCCGGCGCATCGGCTGCGCGGCCTCGCGAGACCGGCGCAGGCGCGCGCGACGGCGAAGCGCCGCGCGGCATCGTTACCGGTTCGCCCAACACCAGCCGCCGACACAGAGCCTGCAGTGCGGCATTCGCCTCACCGCCGGGGACACGCACCCATTGGACCGACAGGAACTTTTCCGGCACCCGCGCGCCGGCTTGGCTGGTGTCGTCGAGAACGACGGGCAGCAGAAACGGGTGATCATCGGCCATGTCGAGAGTTCTTTCGACGGCCAGCCGCCATTCCCTGCGGAAATAACCTTCGTGCCGGGCTTCCGTTTGCGCCGAGATGAGCGGCATGAAGTAATCGCATTCGCGTATCTGCTTGCGGATCTTCTGATCCCAGATCTCGCCGCCACCCAGATCGCTCTCGTCGTACCAAACCTCCATTCCCAAGGTCGGCAGCGCATCCTTGATCAACCGAGCAGCCTCTCGATCCGCGGAGGCGTAACTCAGGAATACCGTCGGCGCATGGTCAGCGTTTGACGGTTCGCCGGTAGTAGGTGGGATCACTTCGTCACCCAAAACGGCACCTCATTTTTTCCAAAATCGCTCCCCGCGATTTTGTCGGGCTCGCGAAAAGCGTCAGTTTTTCCGGTTTTCAACTCTGGCCACCCTCGCGCCTCCCTAGTCGCACGCAAACGCCATAATTGCAAGAACCGGCCTCACCGTCTAGATGCCGGTGGCGGCGCCCATCGTCGCGATCGCCTGCGCCGAAGACTCTGCAAATTTCTCCAGGCTTTGCCGCGACATGCCGGCGCGAGAACGAACAGCGAGACTGGACAGCACGGCCGACGCAAGCCCAGCGAGCGTTTCGACGTTGGCGTTTTCAGACAGCTCGCCGCGGCGCTTCGCGCGGTCTATGCAAGACTCAAAACCCGCGTGGATGCGGCGCAAGCCCTCCGCAAAAGCATCGCGGATCAGCGGATCCTCGACAGCTTCCGTTAGAGCGGTGCCGATGCCAAAACAGCCGCGTGCGCGCCTTTTCTCGGGATAGTAAAGGCCGAGCGCCGATTGATACAGTTGATAAAGTGCCTCTGCCAAGGGCATCTCTGGCCGCAACGCTTCGTCCATTGCTTTGATGCCGCGCTCCCAGTAGCGATTGAGCGCTTTCAAATAGAGAGCCCGCTTATCTCCGAATCCAGCGTAGAGGCTTGGCCGGTTCATGCCCATTGCGGCCGCAAGGTCGTCGAGCGAAGTTCCGGCATAGCCAGTCTTCCAAAACGCTTCGGTGGCGCGCTGCAGCGCGCGCTCAGGATCGTAGCTGCGCGGTCGGCCGCGCGGCCTAAGGGCGGAGTTTTTTTGTACCATATCGCAAACAATACTTGACGGCCGCAACCGGCGCTATCAATAATATGCGGAACGGTACAAAACGCAATAGGAGAACTCAGATGGATATCTATTTCTCGCCCCTCGCCTGCTCAATGTCTTCGCGCATCGCCCTGTACGAGGCCGGCGCGATCGCATGCTTCAAAGAAGTCGACCCTAAAACCAAGCGCCTGGAGGATGGGAGCAGCTATCTTGACGTTCATCCGCTTGGCTTGGTACCCGCCGTTCGAACCGAGCAAGGCGCTGTGATTACCGAGAACGCCGCGGTGTTGCAATACATCGCAGAGCGCTACCCGAAGGCGGATCTCATGCCTGTGCCGGGCCTTGAGCGCACGCAATTGCAGCAATGGCTTTGCTTCATCGGCACTGAACTGCACAAGGGACTTTTCGCGGCGCTATTTGACCGAAACCTGCCCGCAGACGTTAAGTCACAGGCGCTGGAAAAAGCTGAGTCGCGTTTCGCCTATCTGGCGGAGCACCTTGCATCTCGCGAGTTTCTGCTCAGCCGCTTTAGCGTCGCCGATGCCTATTTATTCGCGGTACTCAACTGGCATATCGCAACGCCCGTTGACCTTAAGCGCTGGCCGGTGCTCGCCGACTACTACGCGCGGCTGAAAGAGCGTCCGAGCGTTTGCCGGGCGCTGCGCGAAGAGCACGCGCTGTACGCCGCCGAACAGGCTCGCCACAAAGCCGCGTGAACGTTGGCTTGCGGATGAAGCGCGCACCTGCGCGCTTCGGAGGTCCGGAGCTTCATCTCTTGGCGCTGAGATCAGTTCATTTTTTCCAATTTGGCGGAGAGGGTGAGATTCGAACTCACGAGCCCCGTAAAGGGCCTCCGGTTTTCAAGACCGGTGCATTCAACCGCTCTGCCACCTCTCCAATTCCTCGTGCCCGAACATTGCGGCGCGATTTTACCCGACAATATCCCTCGTGTCCGGCCGCCTAAGGCATTGAACCGGCACCAATTAACCCAATGTTGTCAGAAACGGGCTATATCAGCACCCTGCTCGCAGGGGTGCTAAAATAGCGCCACGCTTATTCGGAGGACACAATGGCCACTTTTCCCAGCAGCAATTCGGCTTTTCCCAGCTCGGGCATCGACAGCCGCGCTGCCTTCATTACCCGTACCTACTCCCATGTGGTAGGCGGCATCCTCGGATTTATTCTGATCGAGTTGGGATTGTTCGAATCCGGACTTGCGGTCCAGATCGCGCGCTTCATGCTCGGCTTCAATTGGTTCCTGATTCTGGGGGCCTTCATGCTCGTCGGCTGGCTGGCGACGCGAACCGCGCAAACCAGCGCCTCGCTCGGCATGCAGTACTTCTCCTATGCCGCTTACGTGGTTGCTGAAGCGCTGATCTTCGTGCCGCTGCTCTACTTCGCCGACGCAAAGGCGCCCGGAGCGATCGACAGCGCCACCTTGATAACGGCGCTTGGCGCCGGTGGACTGATGGTGGTCGCGCATCGCACCCGCAAGGACTTCTCGTTCCTGCGTGCGATTTTGATGTGGGGCGGCGTGGTCGCAATTTTGGCGATGGTCGGCGGTGCTGTGTTCGGGTTCCAGCTGGGAACCTGGTTCTCGGTGGCCATGATCGGGTTCGCCGGCGCGGCCGTGCTGTACGACACGTCCAACATCATCCAGCACTACCCGGAAGATCGTTACGTTTCCGCCGCGATGCAGCTATTCGCATCGATCGCGCTCATGTTCTGGTATGTGCTGCGCCTCGTGATGGGCAGCCGCAACTAAGGAACGTCGAACCTGCTGCGGGTCACTGCAGCAGGTTCGCCCCGCCCATATAGGGCATCAGTGCCGTGGGAATGCTGATGGCACCATCTTCTCGCTGATTATTCTCCAAGACGGCCACGAGCGCGCGTCCCACGGCCACGCCTGAACCATTCAACGTATGCACGAGTTCCGGCTTGCCCGTTTCCGGATTGCGCCAACGTGCTTGCAGGCGCCGCGCCTGAAAAGACTCGCAGTTGCTGCAGGATGAAATCTCACGATACCTCTTCTGCGACGGCAGCCAGACCTCCAGGTCGTAAGTCTTGGCGCTGCTCGCGCCTGTATCGCCCGCACACAGCGATACCACCCGATAGGGCAATTCCAGCGCCTTGAGCACGTCTTCGGCGTGTCCGGTCATCTCTTCGAGTACCCCATAGGAAGCATCGGGCCGAACGATCTGCACCATCTCAACCTTGTCGAATTGGTGTTGGCGGATCATTCCGCGCGTGTCCTTGCCCGCCGCGCCCGCCTCCGAACGGAAGCACGGCGTGTGCGCCACAAATTTGAGCGGCAAGCGCTCCGGCGCCAGAATCTGGTCGCGCACCAGATTTGTCAGCGGCACCTCAGCGGTGGGGATCAAATAAAAGCCGGGCTCGCCGCGAACCGCAAACTGGTCCTGCTCGAACTTGGGCAGTTGCCCGGTACCGACCAGCGCCTCCGCGTGCACCAGGTACGGCACGTAGGCCTCGCGATAGCCGTGATCGCGCACATGCAGATCCAGCATGAATTGCGCCAAAGCACGATGCAATTTCGCCAACCTGCCGCTCATCACCACGAACCGGGCACCGGAAATCCGGCCCGCCGCCTCAAAATCCATGCCTAGCGGCTCGCCCAAGGCGATGTGATCCTTCGGCTCGAAAGTGAATTCTCGCGGCATGCCCCAACGGCGCACCTCGACGTTCGCCGATTCATCGCGACCCTCGGGAACGCTGGCGTGCAATATATTCGGCAATCCCAATTGCAGCGCGTTGAGCTGCGACTGAATCAGCTCGAGCTGCATCTCCACCCCGCCGAGCGCGAGCGCCAATGATTCGCCGGCGGCCAAAAGATCCGCCGCGTTCTGCCCCTTCGATTTGGCCATCCCCACCGCTTTTGCGTTCGCATTGCGCTCGGCCCTGAGACCATCAGCCTCAATTTGCACGCTCTTGCGCCGCTCCTCGAGCGCGGCGAACGCGTCCACATCCAGCTGAAAGCCCCGGCGCGCGAGCGCCGCCGCTACTCCGGGTAAATCGCTGCGCAGCCGCTTGGGGTCAAGCACAATTCTTTCCTTGGCAAGTGATCATGATTTGGCGCGGCGCGCCGCAAGGGCCTCGCCGATTTTTATTTCCAGTCCGCGCGTGACCGGCACATAGTAGCGGCGATCCGGCATCGCGTCCGGAAAATAGCGTTCGCCGGCCGCATAGCCGCCCGGCTCATCGTGAGCATAGCGATAGCCCTTGCCGTAGCCGATTTCCTTCATGAGGCGCGTCGGCGCGTTGCGCAAATGCAGAGGAACTTCGAGTGACCCCAAGCTAGCCGCGTCCTCGCTGGCCGCATTGAACGCCGTATAGACCGCGTTGCTCTTGGCGGCGCACGCCATGAACACGATGGCCTGAGCGATGGCCAGTTCGCCCTCGGGACTCCCCAGTCGCTCATACACGGCGCAGGCTTCCAGCGCCAGCGTCAGTGCGCGCGGGTCGGCATTGCCGATGTCCTCGCTCGCCATGCGCAGTGCACGGCGCGCAATATATAAAGGATCGCAGCCTCCGGCGAGCATGCGGCAGAGCCAGTACAGGGCGGCGTCCGGATCGCTGCCGCGAACCGATTTATGCAACGCCGAAATCTGATCGTAGAAATTCTCGCCGCCCTTGTCGAACCGCACATAGGTGCTGCCGATGACCGCGCGCATGGTGTCCAGGTCGAGCCGGCGGCCCGAGTCGCCGGGAGCGCTCAAGTCCGCCGCGGTTTCCAATAAATTCAGCATGCGGCGCGCATCGCCGTCGGCCGCGGCGAGCAGCAGCTCGCGCGCATCCTCATCGATCGTGAGCTGGAGCGCGCCCAAGCCGCGCGTTTCATCCGCAAGCGCGCGGTCCAGCAATTTGCGCAGCTCCTCGGGCTCCAAGGATTTGAGAACATAAACGCGCGCCCGGGATAGCAATGCGTTGTTGACCTCGAATGAGGGGTTCTCGGTGGTTGCGCCGATAAAAATCAGCGTCCCGTCCTCCACGTAGGGAAGAAATGCATCCTGCTGAGCTTTGTTGAAGCGATGGACCTCGTCCAAAAATAAGACGGTATTGCGCGTGCCGCGTAAGGCGCGCGCCTGTTCGACGACCGCTCGGATGTCCTTGATTCCCGCCTGCACCGCCGACAGTCCGACGAATTCAGCATTCGCGCCATTCGCCACCAGGCGCGCCAATGTGGTCTTGCCCGTGCCGGGCGGGCCCCAGAGAATCATGGAATGCGGATGGCCGGATTCCAAAGCGCGCCGCAGCGGCGCCCCCGTCCCCAGTAAATGAGATTGACCCACATACTCGTCCAGCGACCGCGGCCGCAGCCGATCCGCCAGCGGCCGATAGGTGCCCGCATCGGCCGTCACTTGGTAGGGCGCCCGATCACGTCGACTCCCGGCGGCGGCACAAAGGTAAATAGGTCCGGTGCAAACTTGGCATTGCGCTTCGGATTGGTGAAGCTCAGCTGCGTAACCTGGTTCAGCTTGTCAGCCAGGAACATGGAAGCCAGTTCACCGCCGCGAAATCCGATGCGCACCAATTGGAAATCGGTATCGGGGTGCTTCGGGATCAACTGGTACCACTCCAGACCATCGCTCGGCGGCAGCGCCGTGACGTCGAATTGGCCGCTCAGGGACCCGGCGCCGGACAGCAGCACCGCCGGCGTGTTGGCGAGGCTCGCGTCCATGTCGCGCACATTGGCTTGTTGCAGATCCTTGTCGTAGAACCAAATCTGCTTGCCGTCCGCCAGTATCACCTGCTCCGAGGGCTGCGAGTAATCCCAGCGGAACTTGCCCGGCTTCTGCAGATAGAGCTTGCCCGCGGCGCTGCGCGTCACCTTGCCATGCCCATCGTCGATGGTTTGCGTGAAGTCGGCCGACCAGGTGGCCAGTCCATTCAAGTATTTCTCAACTTCCGCCGTCGGCGAGGCCGAGGCGGCCGCCGCGGCCGCGGAGGCCGCGGAGGCCGCAGCCATCAGACCCAAGCCGGCGAGCAACAACGCTGCAGGGAATTTCACTGTACGCAACGGTGTCACTCTTCCGGCGGCGGCGCGCCGTATATCTCTCGATTGCCGTTCGGCTGCAGCGGGCCCACGAGCCCCGCCGCTTCCATCGCCTCGACCAGCCGGGCGGCGCGGTTGTAGCCGATCTTGAGGCGGCGCTGTACGCCCGAGATCGATGCCTTGCGGGTTTCGGTGACGATGTGCACAGCCTCATCGTACAAAGGATCCGCCTCGGCATCGTTGGTAGCTCCTTCGCCGCCCTCCTCGTCATCCGAGGGAAATCCGGGTATGGGATTGCGCGGGCCCTGCAAGATTTCATCGATGTAAACGGGCGGCGATGCCGTCTTCAAACCCGCGACCACGCGATGCACTTCTTGATCGGAAACGAACGCGCCGTGCACTCGCGTCGGAATCGACGTGCCGGGAGGAAGAAACAGCATGTCGCCATGGCCCAAGAGCGACTCGGCGCCGCTCTGGTCGAGAATCGTGCGCGAGTCCACTTTCGCCGAGACCTGAAAGGCGATGCGCGTCGGAATATTGGCCTTGATCAAACCGGTGATGACATCCACCGATGGACGCTGCGTCGCCAGGATCAGGTGGATGCCGGAGGCTCGAGCCTTCTGCGCCAACCGGGCAATCAGTTCCTCGACCTTCTTGCCGACGATCATCATCAGATCGGCGAGCTCATCGATGATGACGACGATGAACGGCAACGGCGTCAGTTCCTCGACATCCTCCGCGACGATGCCCGGCACGCCCTGCGCGATCTTCTGCATGCGGATCGGATCCTTGATCGGCTTGCCGTCGTCCGCGGCGTCTTTCACCTTGCGATTGAAGCCGCCGATGTTGCGCACGCCGAGCGCCGACATGAGTTGATAGCGCCGTTCCATCTCCGCCACGCACCAGCGCAACGCATTGGCCGCCTGCTTCATATCGGTGACCACGGGCGACAATAGATGCGGGATGCCCTCGTACACCGAAAGCTCGAGCATTTTCGGGTCGATCATGATCATCCGCACATGCTCCGGCGTCGCCTTGTACACCAGGCTCAAAACCATGGCGTTGATGCCGACCGATTTGCCGGAGCCGGTGGTGCCGGCGATGAGCAGGTGCGGCATGCGCGCCAGATCCGCGACGATGGGCACGCCGCCGATGTCCTTGCCCAGCGCCAGTGCCAGCGGCGAGCCGACTTCGTCATAGGGCTTGGACTTGATGATCTCGCCCAGGGTGACGATCTCGCGTTTCTCATTGGGGATTTCCAGCCCCACCACGGACTTGCCGGGAATGACTTCCACCACCCGCACGCTGATGGAGGACAGCGCGCGCGCCAGGTCCTTGGCGAGATTGCTGATCTGGCTGACCTTCACGCCGGGCGCCGGCCGCAATTCGAACCGGGTGATGACAGGTCCCGGTTGCACGGCCACCACTTCGACTTCAATACCGAAGTCCCGCAGCTTGATTTCCACCAGCCGCGACATCGCCTCCAACGCTTCGTCGGAGTAGGACTGCTCGCGCGCGCCCGGTTCATCGAGCAGCGACAAGGCCGGCAATTCGCTGGATTTGGGCGCATCGAACAGCGGCACCTGGCGCTCGCGTTCGACGCGATCACTCTTTTGCGGCAACGGCGCGGGCGCTTCGATTCGCGGCGGCGGCCGGTTCGCGACCTTCTTCTGCTCCTCGCGCACCACTTCCTGGCGCGCCTGCTTGCGCATCTGCCCTGCGCTGAGTTCGCGCCGTTGTTCCATGCGGCCTTTGGCCCATTCGATGGCGCCCAGCACCCATTGGCCCAGCTTGTCCATCACTTCGAACCAGGAGACGCCTAAGAACAGCGCCACACCGGCGAGCCACAATCCCAGCAATAGCAGCGTTGCACCCAAAAAACTCAAACCATGAGCGCTGCCGCGCCCCGCCAATTCGCCGAGCACGCCGCCCGCGCTGTTCGGCAAGCCTGAGTCGCTCCAATGCAAGCTGGCAAGGCCGCAGCTGGTGACCAGCGTCAACACAAAGCCAAGGGCTCGCAGCAGTGTGTTGATGCGCGAGCGCGTGTCCGGCAGGGCTTGGTCCTTGTGGACCAGCCAGCCGGCGTACGCCAGCATCACCGGAAACAGATAGGCCGGTCGGCCAAAAAGAAAGAGGAAGAATCCGGCCAGCCATGCGCCTACCGGCCCGATCCAATTGCCTATCGGGCCGGGTTCACCCGTGTCCGAGAAGCCGGGATCATGCACGTGATAAGACGCCAGCGCGAGCAGCAACAGCAGCGCGAGCGCGCCTAAGACCCACAGCGTTCCCTCGCGCAAAGAGCGCGACACGGCGGCGGAAAGTCTCGCTTTCTGTTTGGGCTTCTTTGGCGACGAAGCTTCGACTAGATCTAGACCTTTAATGATATTTACTTCTTAACTAGTTGAATAATATGTAATAGTAACCTGTTGAACGTGTGGCAACAACATCGCACGGTGAGGTTGCCAAAGGACCTTGTTGGAACTGGCTGGAGCCCACAGATTTACTTACCATGGGTCAGCTAACCTTAAGCGTTCGCCGGCGCCTTATACCTAAGCGATTTTCCAGACGAGAGGCAAATTATACATGAGCGTAGTCAGGCACAGTCGTCTGCTCATCCTGGGGTCAGGACCAGCAGGCTACTCCGCGGCCGTTTATGCGGCCCGGGCGAATCGAAATCCCTTGCTCATCACCGGCTTGGAGCAAGGCGGTCAACTCATGACCACCACCGACGTCGACAACTGGCCCGGTGATGTCGAGCACCTTCAGGGACCCGCGCTCATGGAGCGCATGCGCCGGCACGCGGAGCGCTTCAATACGGAGATCGTCCCCGACCACATCAATAAAGTCGATCTGCTCAAGCGGCCGTTTCGCTTGGCAGGCGACAATGGCGAATACACTTGCGACGCACTCATCATTGCCACGGGTGCCTCCGCCCAGTATCTGGGGCTGCCGTCCGAGGAGACCTTTCGGGGCAAAGGCGTGTCGGCCTGCGCGACCTGCGACGGATTTTTCTATCGGGGCAAAGCGGTCGCGGTCGTCGGCGGCGGCAACACCGCCGTCGAAGAGGCGCTGTACTTGGGCAATATCGCCTCGCACGTCACGCTCGTGCACCGGCGCGACAAGCTGCGCGCCGAGAAAATATTGCAGGACCGGTTATTTGCCCTGGCGTCGGCCGGCAAGGCCAGCATCGTGTGGAATCACACCATTGATGAAATCCTCGGCGATGAGTCGGGAGTCACCGGTGTGCGCATGCGTGCTGCGGCGGGGAATGCCATGCGGTCGATCAATGTGGATGGCGTGTTCATCGCCGTCGGGCATGTGCCCAACACCCAGCTGTTCGATCAACAGTTGGAAATGCGCGGCGGCTACATCGTCGTCAAGGGCGGCAGCGACGGCGGAGCCACGAGCACCAGCATCGCGGGCGTTTTCGCAGCCGGCGATGTTGCCGATCACGTGTATCGTCAGGCGGTGACCTCGGCGGGCACCGGCTGCATGGCAGCGCTCGACGCCGACAAATACTTGGAAAAGATTGAGGCCGAGGCCCACGCCGAGCCGCGCGCTGCCCACGCGTGAGGCCGGCCAAGGCGCGATTTCTCGACAGCATCGCGCAGGTTGACGCGCCGGGTTGGAATGCGCTGGCGGGCAGCGAACAACCCTTCTTGCGGCACGAGTTCCTATTGGCCTTGGAGCAATCCGGCTGCGCGGCGGCGCGAACCGGCTGGGATCCGAAGCATCTATTGATCGAAGATTCAGACGGCGTGCTCATGGCGGCGATGCCGCTGTTTCGCAAGTCCCATTCCCGCGGCGAGTTCGTCTTCGACTTCTCCTGGGCCGGCGCTTATGCGCAGCAGGGTCTTAGGTACTACCCCAAGCTGCTCACCGCGGTGCCCTTCACACCGGTATCCGGAGCACGTGTGTTGCTGCATCAGAAGGCGGACCCCAAGCTCATGACGGCCAAGCTGATTCGCACGGCCATCGACTACGCCAGGCACGAGCACCTGTCCTCCTGGCATGTGTTGTTTCCGATGGGGGACACCGCCGCCGAACTCGATCACGGCGGGCTGATATTGCGCCGCGACTGCCAGTTTCATTGGTACAACCAGGGCTACGACTCTTTCGAGGCGTTCCTCGCGACCTTCACGGCGGAAAAACGCAAGAAAGCCAAGCGTGAACGGCGGCGGGTCGCCGAGGCCGGCATCGAGTTCGACACGCTGCATGGTGGGGAGATGAGCGCCTCTCTATGGAGAACCGTGTACGCCTTTTATTCGGATACCTTCCATCGGCATGGCCATGAACCCTACCTCAATCTGGATTTTTTCAAGCGCATTGCCGCCACGCTCCCCGATGCGCTGATGCTCAAAATAGCGCGCATCGGCGCCGAGCCCATCGCGGTGGCGATATTTTTCGTGGACAAAGAGGCGCTATACGGCCGCTACTGGGGCGCCGGCGGTAATTTTCACAGCTTGCATTTCGAGGCCTGCTACTACCAGGGAATCGAGTATTGCATCGAAAAGGGGCTGCAGCGCTTCGAGCCGGGAACCCAAGGCGAGCACAAGGTTCCGCGAGGCTTCATTCCCACCCTGACGCACTCGGCCCACTACATCGCCGACCCGCGATTTGCCGCGGCCATACGGGACTACGCGGAGCGCGAGGCCCGCGG
Organism: Steroidobacteraceae bacterium; assembly: GCA_036263775.1. GTDB lineage: Bacteria > Pseudomonadota > Gammaproteobacteria > Steroidobacterales > Steroidobacteraceae > Bog-1198. The sequence goes on from DATATA010000095.1 coordinate 14,132, forward strand.
CGTCGATACCTACGCCGCCGCGGTAAACGAACATGTGCCCTATCACCGGGCGCCCGATGAGGAGTTGCGGCTCTGAGCCGCCTCGTTTGGCTGGGAGAACAGGCGGACCCGAATTGGTTTCCGCCTCTGGATCAGGCCTTGCGCGAACCGCCGGGCCTGCTCGCCGCGGGCGGCGACTTGAGTCCGGCGCGGCTGCTCGCCGCCTACGAGCGCGGCGTCTTTCCCTGGTATTCCGCGCAGCAACCCATCCTGTGGTGGTCGCCCGACCCGCGCATGGTGTTGTTTCCCGGAGAATTCAATTGCTCGCGCAGCCTGCGCAAAACCCTTCGCACCGGCGTTTTGAGCACGCGCGTCGACCACGACTTCGGCGCCACCATCCGCGGCTGCGCCGCGCCCCGCCGCTCCGGCCCCGACACCTGGCTCAATTCAGAGATGATCGACTCGTACGATCAGCTGCACCGGTTGGGGTTTGGGCACTCGGTCGAGACCTATCGGGATGATCGGCTGGTGGGTGGCCTGTATGGGATTCAGCTAGGACAGGTGTTCTTCGGCGAATCGATGTTCAGCCTGGAGCGCGATGCCTCGAAAATCTCACTGGCGCGTTTGGTCGAGGAGTGTCGTGCACGCGACATCCAAGTCATCGACTGCCAGGTGGCCAGCACACATCTGGCGGGTTTGGGAGCGCGCGAGGTGTCGCGCAACCAATTCGTCAGCTTGCTGCGCCAGTACGCGAGGCGCACACCTGCGGGTAAATGGCTGCGCGAACCCCAGTAAATTGCAATAACTAGAGTGTTTATGCACAATGCGCGCGGTTTCACGCATACCATAAGGACGCATGTCAAAAGAAGAGGCTATTCAATTCGAGGGCGAGGTCGTCGAGACTTTGCCCAATACGACATTTCGCGTCAAACTCAAGACCGGCCATGTAGTTACCGCACATATCTCAGGCAAGATGCGCAAAAACTACATCCGCATTCTCACCGGCGACCAAGTTACGGTCGAGATGACCCCCTACGATCTGACCAAGGGCCGCATCGTCTACCGCGGCCGCTAGTGGCTAGACACTGCCCTCGTGCGACAGCAGCGCGGGCTTGTTGAGGCTGCGCGTCTCGAGCTTGAGCTTCTCGCCATCCTCGCTCACGCTGACTTCGACCTGGCCGCCATTCACCAGCTTGCCGAATAACAGTTCCTCGGCGAGCGGTCGCTTGATGAATTCCTGAATGATGCGCGCCATGGGCCGCGCACCCATCTTCGGATCGTAGCCTCGCTTGGCGATCCAGCGCCGTGCCGGTTCGTCGACGGAAATCGAAACGCCCTTCTGCTCAAGCTGCGCCTCGGCCTCGACCAGGATCTTGTCGACCACGCGTTCGATCGTGTCTTGATCCAAGCTGCCGAATTGGATGACGGCGTCCAGGCGATTGCGGAATTCCGGCGAGAACAAGCGCCGAATTGCCTCCATGCCGTCCGCGCCCGTGTCCGACTGCGTGAAACCGATGCTCGGCCGGCTCATTTCGAATGCCCCCGCGTTCGTCGTCATGACGATGATGACGTGGCGGAAATCGGCCTTGCGGCCGTTGTTGTCGGTCAGCGTGCCGTGGTCCATGACCTGCAACAGAAGGTTGAATACATCCGGATGCGCCTTCTCGATTTCATCGAGCAGCAGCACGCAGTGCGGATGCTTGGCAATCGCCTCGGTGAGCAGGCCGCCTTGATCGAATCCCACGTAGCCGGGCGGTGCGCCGATCAAGCGCGACACCGTGTGCCGCTCCATGTATTCCGACATGTCGAAACGCACGAATTCCACGCCCATGGCA
>DATATA010000019.1:0-28034 GCA_036263775.1 Steroidobacteraceae bacterium
GTTCGATCCAGAAGTGCGGCGGGAAATCGGCAAAATCCGTGAGAATGGTCGCGTACGAAGCCAGCGGTTGCGCCACGCTCAACGCAGCATCTGCAGGATGCGCAATTCCTGCGCCAACCCCAGGGTCCAGCCGCGCGCGAAGCGCACGTTATAGTAATCTTCCGGCTTGACCCCGGTGGTTCTGCGAAAGACATCTTGCGGATCGAGGACTTCGAACAGATTGACCAGCCTGACCTGCCAGTCTCTGCCTTGCTCGCGAATCGCCGTCTCGAGGGCGACGGCGGCCGCGCGATGGCCGCCGCCGGCATTGACGTACACCAGATCAATGGTTGTCATTCATGCCAATTTTGAGCTGCAAGTGTGACCAACCCATGAAATCCCTTATGCTTTTTGCGGCATTGGCCCTATCCGGCGGGACGGCTGCCGCGGATCCTGTACACCTGGCCCATGGCCGCTTCAAAGATCTCCTGATCTATGCTCCGCAGCCTCGAGCGACGAGCGTTGTGTTAATGCTGTCGGGCGATGAGGGCTGGAACCGCCGCGCAGACGCACTCGGCGCGCGCCTCGCTCAACAAGGCGCCATGGTGGTGGGCATCGACCTGGCGAAATTCAAAGCGGTGCTCGAGGCCGACGGCGGCGACTGCGTATTCCCCGACGGCGATCTGGAGAACTTGAGCCACTTCGTCCAGGCGTATTTTCACAGTTCGAGCTACCTTCCGCCGCTCATGGTCGGCATCGGCTCCGGCGGCAGCATGGCCTACGCGGTATTGGCGCAGGCGCCGAAGGACACCTTCGCCGGCGCGCTGAGCGTCGGTTTCTGCCCGCACTTGAATTTGGACAAGCCGCTCTGCAAGGGATCGGGACTCGAGCTGACGCACACCGCGCGCGGCGCGGGCCTTGACCTCAAACCGCTCAAATCCTTGGGTAATCCCTGGGTGGCGCTGCAAGGTGCCGAAGGTTCGGAGTGCCCTGCTGCGGCGAGCCGCGACTTCGTCTCCCGAGTACATGGCGCAGCCATTGCCATGCTGCCGCAGGTAAGCGATCAGTCCGTCAGCGCCGCATTTGTCAAGCTAGCCGCGGCGAATCTAAATCGCTTCGTGGCGCCGCCCGCGGAATTGGGTGATCTGCCGGTCGTCGAAGTACCTGCACAGCCCGGTGCACCGCCTGCGGATGCCTTCGCCATCATCATGTCCGGCGACGGCGGCTGGGCCGGCATCGATCAGAACATCGCATCGGCATTGAGCGCGAAAGGCATTCGTGTCGTCGGCTTGGATTCCCTGCGTTATTACTGGACCAAGCGCACGCCGGATGGAGTGGCGGCGGATACGGACCGGATGATCCGTTATTATCTCTCGCACTTCGGCAAGAAGCGCGTGCTGCTCATCGGTTACTCCCAGGGCGCCGATGTTCTGCCCTTCGCGGTCAATCGTCTGCCGGCGGCAAGCAAGGCTGCAGTGTCGTTGATGGCGATCTTGGGCATGTCCGAGCACGCGCTATTTGAATTTCATGTCAGCAGCTGGCTTGCGGATGACAACTCAGGCCCGGAGACCCTGCCCGAGGTGAATCGCATCAGCGGCATGCCCGTGCTGTGCATCTACGGGCAGGACGAGCACGACTCGCTATGTCCGAAATTGGATCCGAACAAATTCAAAATCGTGAGGGTCAAAGGCGGCCATCATTTCGACGGCAACTATGCAGGTCTGGCGGACGAGATCCTGGCCGCCGCCAAACCATCTTCGCGGTGATGCAACGCATCTTTGGGCGAGATGCCGAATTCATGCCGGAACGCCGTACTGAACTGCGACAAGTTGGAATAGCCGCAGGCGATTGCGATATCGGTGACGGTGGTGCTGCGTGCATCGGCCAAGTTCAACAGCTGGCGCGCCCGCGCGAGCCGCTGCAATTTCAAATATTGATGCGCGGACCACGGTTCAGTGCGAAACAGACTGTGCAGGTAGCGCAGTGAAATGCCGGATTCGGCGGCGACGGCAACGAGGGTCAGGTCGGAGTCCGACAGACCCCTGGCAATGATGTGCTTGGCGCGGGCGAGCGCACCTGCGCGAATGGACGACAAGCCGGATTGCGCATCGGCTTCGCCTCCCAGGGCCAGCAGCACCAGCTCCGCCGCGATGCGCACCGCTGCAGTGAATTGCTCCTTCTCGAGTCCGACCGCTTCTCGATGCAAAGTACACAGCGTGTCGCGGGCAAGCAGCCACAAACCGTGCTCAATGGAATGAACCCGCGGAAAAGTCCGTTTCGCGCCGATCAACCGGTGCTCGACGAACTCGCGCGGCATGGCCAAGTAGATCGAGTCGTACGAATCGTCAGGCTTCGTGTGTGTAAAAGGTACAAAGCATGCGACCAATGCGGCCGTGCCGGCCCTGCACTCGATCTGTTGGCCGCGATTGACGAAGTCATGCGAACCGATGCGAGGAATCACCACGCCGTAGTCTTCGCGTCCATCTCCCGCGACATCGCCTGCAGTTCGGACCAGCTGGGTACGGCCTCCAACCGTGATGACGCGTGACAACAGGTAACCGCCGTCGCGATACGCAGTCGCACTGACGCTGAAGGACGCCTGACGGCGCAGGTTCACGGTCATATTGCCGAAACTTCGGCACGAAAACCTTTGGTATTCGGTGGCCATCCCGGGCCGGTCGGACATCGAGCCGACCAGATCATCGCTCAACATGGCCCGCCTCATCCCCGCTTACTGAACGCTCGTTAAGAAGTGTGAACGTGCGCGCGCTGCAAAATCTTGTGCGCGTTGGGTAAAGCATAGCTGGTTGCCGCTCACTAATATATTAAGTATCAGGAAGAGAATTAAGCATTTCCATTACAAACAGAATGGCTGAACATCCGAAGGAGCTGCAGTGAATAAAAGATCCGATCGACATCCGGATCGCGCACATGCGCGCTGGATGAGTTTAACCGTCGCGGCGTTGGCGCTGACCGCCTCCTCCGTCTGCATGGCGCAAAATCTGTCCGCTTCCACCTGTAATTCGGGCGCCGACAATCCGCCCGCATGCAACCCGGGAGTGGTGCGCGGGGATCGCGCCGAAGGCTGGCTCGCGCAGGGACGATCCGAGGTCATGGCGCGCAACGGCATCGTGACCACGAGTCAGCCGCTCGCCGCACAGGCGGGACTCGATATTCTGAAACAGGGCGGCAACGCCATCGATGCCGCGGTGGCAACCGCAGCAACCTTGAACCTCATGGAACCGATGAACGTCGGCATGGGCGGCGATCTGTTCGCCATCATCTACATCGCAAAGGAGCATAAGATTCACGTGCTCAATGCCAGCGGCAAGGCGCCGAGCGGTGAGACGCTGGCTTTTATGAACGCCAATGGCTATGTGTACGATCCCACCGACTGGGGTCCGGGTTCAGGTATGCCGGGGGCCGGCATCCTCACCGTGACGGTGCCCGGCGCGACCTGGGGATGGCAGGAAGTCCTGGACAAGTTCGGCACCATGGGCTTCAAGCAGGTCCTGCAGCCGGCAATCGATTATGCGACCAACGGCTTCGCCGTATCGGAACGCATCGCGCACGATTGGAAGTTGCCGAGAGCGGAGAATACTCCGGCAAACTCGCTGCCCAAGTGCTGCACGGCACAGGATCCTGATTCGATCGCCACCTGGTACATCGACGGTGCACCGCCGGTTGCAGGGCAGATCTTCCGCAACCTCGAGCTCGCGAAGTCCTTCAAGTTGCTGCAGGAGCGCGGCCGCGACGTGTTTTACACGGGTGAGATTGCGCGCGCCATCGTCGCCAAATCGAAATCACTCGGCGGCACCATGACCCTGGCCGACCTCGCCAACTACAAGGGTGAATGGGTCAATCCCATGACGACCAGCTATCACGGCTTCCAGCTGAACGAGCTGCCGCCGCCCTCGCAGGGATTCGCCGCCAATGAAATGCTCAACATCCTGCAGGCCTGCATCGGTACCGTGTATCCCGGCCAGACGCTGGCCTCGCTCGGACCGACCGATGCGCGCTACTGGCACATGTTGGTGGAGGCGAAGAAGCTGGCCTATGCCGACCTCTACAACTACAACGGCGATCCGGACTTCAATCCGAATCTCCTGACGACCTTGAAGACCAAGCTGCTCACGCCGGCCTATGCACAGAGCCTGTGTTCGAAGATCAACCCGAGTCAGGCCTCGAACACGCAGCCCGGCAATGCCACCGGCTTGGGCGACACCATTGTGCTGTCCACCGCGGACCGTTGGGGCAACATGGTGTCGTGGGTGAACAGCAACTATGCCACGTTCGGCTCCGGCATCACCGTGCCGGGATATGGATTCATCCTGCACAACCGCGGCGGACTGTTCACACTGAATCCGGCCAGCCCCAATGTCATTGAGCCGCAGAAGCGGCCTTACAACACGCTGTCCGCCGGCTTCGTGATGCAGGGCAATTCGGACTCGGGGCAGCTCATGACACTGCTGCTCATGGGCGGCGACATGCAGTCGCAGGGCCATGCGCAGATGCTGGTCAACATGATCGACCTCGGCGCAAACCTGCAAGCCTCGACCGACATGGCACGGTTCTATCACAATCAGGTGCCGAACGTGCTCGAGCTCGAGTCGCAGCTCTATAACTCTGTAGGCGCACAGCTTGAGTCCATGGGGCACAAGGTGCAATCCATAAACGGATCACCCGTGGGTGGATACCAGGCCATCTTGTTCACGCCGGATTTGCAAGAGCGGGCGCCCAAGCCCAAGAACGATACGCGGCCCATCGACGGCTTTTATCGCGCCGGCACCGATCATCGCAAGGATGGTGAGGCGGTCGGCTGGTAAATAACGGCTCCGCACGGCGGCATTGAGATGGCAGCAGGCGGGAGTGCGCAAGCGCTCCCGCCTCGTTGCGAAGCGCTAGATACGCCCTTCCATCGCCATCCAGTCGTAGCAGTCCTTCACCATGAGTTTCAGCGGCAGCACGCGATAGCCGAGTTCGCGCTGCGCCTTGAGCGATGAAGTGCTGACTTTTCGGCTCATCAGACTGGCCATTTCCGGCGTGATGGGCGGCGCCTTGCGGCTGAATCGGCTCGCCAGATCTGCGAAGGACGCGATGGTCCGCAGCAGCAGCATGGAGGTTTCCTTTTTGGGCGCGGGCTTGCCGACCAGCGCAGAGATTTCCCGCACCAATTCCATCATGGTTTTATTCTCGCCGCCAAGCAGATAGCAGCCGCCGTTCTGTCCCTTGTCGGCCGCCGCGATGTGCGCGGCAACGACTTCGCGCACATGCGTGAAGCTCAACAAAGAAGGCGGCACTCCCGGCAGCTTGCCGTCCCTAACCATCACGAACAGCCGGGACCAGGTCCCAATATCGTACGGGCCCATGATGGCGCCGGGCTGCATGATGACGACCTCGAGACCTTTGGTCATGGCGGCGCGCGCCAGTTCCTGCGCCTGCCACTTGGTCTTTTGATAGTTGACCCGAGACTCGGCGGCGAGACTCGGCGTCTCCTCGCTGATCTCACCGTCCACCATTCCGTAGGCGGAAATCGACGAGGTGACCACCAGACGCCGCACGCGTTTTGCCAACGCGGCATCCACGATGTTGCGTGTGCCCTCGACATTGTCCTTGGTTTGCTGGACGTTTCCGCCGCGCCACATGTTGGTGTTGCCGGCGACGTGAAAAATCGTGTCGGTGTCGGGCGGGATCGCGGCCAGCAGGGAATTCGGCTCGCTTAAATTTCCGGCCGCGAGCCTGGGGTGAAATCGCTTCAATAGCTTCAATTCGGAGGAACGGCGATGCAGGGCGGTCACGTCCCAACCGCGAATCATCAGTTCCTTGACCAAGTTGAGACCGACGAAGCCGGTCCCGCCGGTGACGAATGCCGCCCGCCCCGAGCTAGGCGGCATCAGCCGCGTCCCCGGCGTCCGGCTCGTAGCCTAGGAGCGGCGCCAGCCAACGTTCTGCTTCGTTCACGGTGAATCCCTTGCGCTGCGCATAGCTCAAGACCTGGTCGCGGTCTATCTTGCCGACGCCGAAATAATGCGCCTTCGGGTGCGAAAAATAAAATCCGCTCACCGCTGCGGTGGGCAACATGGCGAAAGACTCGGTCAGGCGGATCCCGGCCGCGCGCTCCGCATCGAGCAGCCGCCAGAGCAGCGCCTTTTCGGTGTGCTCGGGACAGGCCGGGTAGCCGGGGGCGGGCCGGATGCCCTGATATTCCTCGCGGATGAGCCCGGCGTTGTCGAGCTGTTCGCGCGGCGCGTAGGCCCAAAATTCGCGCCGTACCCGTTCGTGCAGCCGCTCCGCCAGCGCTTCGGCCAGGCGATCCGCCAATGCCTTCAGCATGATGCTGCTGTAATCATCGTGCTGCGCCTCGAATCGCGCCACGTGCGCATCGATGCCGATTCCCGCCGTGACGGCAAAGGCGCCCAGGTAATCCGCGCGCCCCGTAGGCGCAGGCGCGATGAAGTCGCTCAAGCACAATTGAGCCTGATCTTGCGGCTTGGATTTTTGCTGCCGCAAATTATGCAAGCGCAGCGCGACGCTCTGCCGCGTATCATCGGCAAACACATGGATGTCATCGTCGCCGACGCTGTTGGCCGGGAAGAATCCCACCACGGCACGAGCCTTGAGCCATTTCTCCCCGATCAACTGATTCAGCATGCGGGTCGCGTCCGCATAGAGATTGCGTGCCGCCTCGCCCACGATCTCATCCTCGAGAATGTCTGGGAACTTGCCCGCAAACTCCCAGGCGTTGAAGAAAGGCATCCAATCGATGTACGGCACCAATTCCTGCAAGGGGTAATCCTCGAAGGCTTTCACGCCCAGAAACGTGGGCACCGGCGGCGCATACGCAGCCCAGTCGATCTTGAATTTCTTGGCGCGCGCCTGGCTGAGCGACAGCTGCGGCGCCTTGGCGCCCTTGTTGCGATGCTGCTCGCGCCGCCGCTCGTGCTCGGCCTTGATGGCGGCCACGTAGGCATCGCGCGTGCCTTTGCTGACGAGCTGCTGGCAGACGCCGACCGAGCGCGACGCATCCTTCACATAAATCACCGCGCCCTTGTAGTGCGGATCGATCTTTACCGCCGTGTGCGCCGGCGATGTCGTCGCGCCGCCGATCAACAACGGCTGCTTGTACCCCAAGCGCTGCATTTCCTTGGCGACATGCACCATTTCATCGAGCGACGGGGTGATGAGTCCCGACAAGCCGATCAAGTTCGCGCCCTCGCGCGTGGCGGCCTCGAGGATTTTCTCGCAGGACACCATGACGCCCAGGTCCACGACCTCGAAGTTATTACATTGCAGCACCACGCCGACGATGTTCTTGCCGATGTCGTGCACGTCGCCCTTCACGGTGGCGATAACCACCTTGCCGTTGGAGCGGCTCTCACCGGACTTTTCCTTCTCGATGTGCGGAATCAAGACGGAAACCGCTTTTTTCATCACGCGCGCCGACTTGACCACTTGCGGCAGGAACATCTTGCCGGCGCCGAACAGATCGCCGACCACGTTCATGCCGTCCATCAAGGGCCCCTCGATCACATCGAGCGGCCGCTTGGCCTGCAATCGCGCCTCTTCGGTATCCTCAAAGACGAACTCGTCCAAGCCTTTGATCAAGGCATGCTGCAGGCGTGCCTCGGTGGGCAGCTTGCGCCATTCCAAATCATCGCCGCGCTTTTGCGAGCCGCCGCCTTTGTAGCGCTCGGCGATCTCCAAGAGCCGTTCCGTCGCATCCGCGCGGCGCGCCAAAATCACATCCTCCACGCGCTCGCGCAGCTCGGGCCCGATTTCCTCGTAAATCGCCAGCTGGCCGGCATTGACGATGCCCATGGTGAGCCCGGCGCGAATGGCATGGTAGAGAAATACCGAGTGCATTGCCTCGCGCACCGGTTCGTTGCCGCGAAATGAGAACGACACGTTGCTCACGCCGCCGCTGGTATGCACGCCGGGCAAGCGCTGCTTGATGGCCGCGGTTGCCTCGATGAAGTCCAGGCTGTAGCGGTTGTGCTCCTCGATGCCGGTGGCCACGGCGAAAATGTTCGGATCGAAAATAATGTCTTCGGGCGGAAACTGGATGCGCTCGGTGAGAATGCGGTGGGCGCGCTCGCAGATGCTCACCTTGCGAGCGATGCTGTCCGCCTGGCCCTTCTCATCGAAGGCCATCACCACCACCGCGGCTCCGTAGCGCAGGCACAGCCGGGCATGCGCGAGGAAGGCTTCCTCGCCCTCTTTCAAGCTGATGGAATTGACGATGCCCTTGCCCTGCACGCACTTCAAGCCCGCCTCGATCACCGACCACTTCGAGGAGTCGATCATGATCGGCACGCGGGCGATGTCCGGTTCGCCGGCGATCAGGCTCAAGAACTTCACCATCGCCGCCTGCGAGTCGAGCATGCCCTCGTCCATGTTCACGTCGATGACCTGCGCGCCGTTCGCCACCTGCTGGCGCGCCACGTCCACCGCCGCCGCGTAGTCGCCCGCCTCGATGAGCTTGCGAAACTTCGCGGAGCCCGTGACATTGGTGCGCTCGCCGACATTGACGAACAGGCTGGCGGCATCGATGGTCAGCGGCTCCAAGCCGCTCAAGCGGCAGGCCGACTCGATCTTGGGAATGACGCGCGGCGCAAGACCGGAAAGCGCGCCAACGATGGCGCGAATGTGCGAAGGGGTAGTGCCGCAGCAGCCGCCCGCCATGTTCAAAAATCCGCTGGCGGCAAAATCCCGCAAGGTTTCAGCCGTTTCCTGCGCGGTTTCATCGTATTCGCCGAAGGCATTGGGCAAACCGGCGTTCGGGTACGCGCACACATAGGTATCCGCAATGCGCGCCAGTTCTTCCACGTAGGGACGAAGCTGCTTGCCGCCCAGGGCGCAATTGAGGCCCACCACCAACGGCCTGGCATGACGGATCGAATTCCAGAACGCTTCGGTGGTCTGGCCCGACAGCGTGCGCCCCGAGGCATCGGTGATGGTGCCCGACACGATGATCGGCAGCTCCGTTCCGACCTCGTCGAACACCTGGCGCACGGCAAACAGCGCCGCCTTGGCGTTCAAGGTGTCGAAAACGGTTTCGATCAGGATCATGTCGACGCCGCCCTCGATGAGCGCGCGCGTGACGTCCGAGTACGCAGCCACCAATTCGTCGAAGCTGATATTGCGAAACCCCGGGTCGTTGACATCCGGCGACAGCGAGGCCGTGCGGTTGGTGGGGCCCAAGGCCCCCGCAACGAAGCGTTGCACACCGGTGGCCGCACCGACCTCATCGGCGACGGCCCGGGCCAGTCGCGCCGCCTCGCGGTTCAGCTCGCCGACCAGCCGCTGCATGCCGTAGTCCGCCTGCGACACCGCGGTGGAATTGAAGGTGTTGGTGGAAATGACGTCCGCGCCGGCATCGAGGTAGGCGCGATGAATGTCGGCGATGACCTTGGGCTGCGTGATGCTCAACAAATCATTGTTGCCGCGCACGTCGCTGTGCCACTCCTTGAATCGCTCGCCGCGAAATTGCGCTTCGTCGAAGCGATGACGTTGGATCATGGTGCCCATCGCACCGTCGAACATCACCAAACGCTGCTCGAGCAGCGCGGCGAAGGCAACAGATCTTGGCGGCATGCGCGGCGTCGGCATCAGGCCACCCGTGCTTCAGTGACTCGCGGCCTGATCCCCAAGGCATGACAGATGGCATAGGCCAATTCGGCGCGGTTCAAAGTATAAAAATGAAATTCCTCGACGCCGTGCCGGCGCAACCGCTGCACCTGCTCGATGGCGACATTTGCGGCGATCATGCGCCGCGTGTCCGGGTCGTCGTCCAAGCCATCGAAGCGGCTGCGCAGCCAATCCGGCACGCTGGCGCCGCAACGCCCGGCAAAGCGCAGCAACTGCGGAAAGCGCGTGATGGGCAGAATACCGGGCACGATGCTGACCTGAATTCCCGCCGCCGCGCAGCGGTCGCGATAGCGCAGGAACAAATCCGTTTCGAAGAAGAACTGCGTAATGGCACGGCGGGCGCCGGCATCGACCTTGCGCTTGAGATTCAGAAGTTCCGCCTCGAGTCCGCCGGATTCCGGATGGCCTTCCGGGTAGGCCGCGACGGACATTTCGAAATTGCCGACTTGGCGCAGGCCGCCAACCAGGTCCGAGGCGTACGCAAATCCTTCCGGATGCGGCCGGTAGCGGCCCTCGGCGCTGAGATTGGCCGCGGGCGCATCGCCGCGCAAGGCGACCAAGTGGCGCACTCCCTCATCCCAGTAGACTCTCGCGATATCCAGAACCTCCTGGCGCGAGGCCCCGACGCACGTCAGGTGCGGAGCCACCCGCAGCTCCGTTTCGCGCTGTACCCGCTGCACAAATTCGTGGGTGCGGGTACGCGTCGAGCCGTCGGCGCCATAGGTGACCGACACGAAACTCGGCCTCAAAGGTGCGAGCCGCTGCACGGACTGCCATAACTGCTGCGCCATGGCCTCATCGCCGGGCGGGAAGAACTCGAACGACACGGCTGGCTCAGACATACGTACCCCTCAAGGGACTACCTCGACATTCAGCATGCTAAAGCCTACGATTTGATTCAATCTCATTATTCTCATAGCAGGAATGAATTAGGCTCATGTCTTCAACGGCCCTTGAAGTCCGGCACTTGGAGACGCTACTGGCGCTGGCCGAGTGCGGCAGCCTGTCGAAGGCCGCCGCGCGCCTGTTCCTGACCCAATCTGCGCTGTCGCATCAATTGAAAGCGCTGGAAACTCACTATGGGGCCGCGCTGGTCGAAAAGAACGTCCGCCCTTTGAGATTCACCGCCATTGGCCAGCGATTGCTAACCCTGGCCCGGGCGGTACTGCCGCAAGTGGCCGAGGCCGGGCGCGATGTGGCCCGCCTGGCACAAGGCCATGCAGGTCCGCTTCGGGTGGCGGTGCAGTGCCACAATTGCTTCGATTGGCTGATGCCCGCGATGGATGCTTATCGGACCCTGTGGCCCGAGGTCGAGCTCGACATTATTTCCGGATTTCTCATGAACCCCTTGCCGCTGCTCGACCAGGGTGACGCCGAGCTGGCCATCATTCATGACCGGCAAGAGGCCCATTCCACCATTACCTTCAGCCCGCTATTTCGCTATGAAAGCGTGGCGCTGATGAGCCCGCGGCACCGCCTGGCCGCCAAACCCTGGGTTGAAGCAGCGGATTTTGCCGCCGAAACGCTCATTACCTACCCGGTGCCAGACGAAATGCTGGATGTGATGAAGCACTGTCTCACGCCCTCCGGCATCAACCCGAAGCGGCGCACCGCGGAGTTGACCGTGGCGATTTTGCAGCTGGTGGCCAGCGGCCGCGGTATTGCCGCGTTGCCTTCCTGGACCGTGGGCAATTATATAGAGCGGGGCTACGTGGTCTCGCGGCCCATCGGCCAATCGGGACTGCGCTGCGAACTGTATGCGGCGACCACCCACGCCGGGGCCGAGGCCGCCTATATAAGAGAGTTCATCGCCTTGACCCGAACCTTGAGTCTCACGCAGCTCGCGGGCGTGTCGTCGCTGTAGGCGCACGCGGTTTTCGCAGGCGCATCACCGAAAACCGTCGTTCAGTGTCTCGAGGAACGCAACGACATCTTCGACTTCCTGCTCGCTCAACGCCGGAGCATCGCCCGCGCGTCGATCAAACGGCGCTTGGGTGTCCAGATTGGAGAGATACGCCGCGGGTAAATCATTGAACTTCTCGATGCTGCCGTGGTGCGCGCGCGGATACCACTTCTGCGGCTGCGTATCGCGCTCGGCGTAAAAGCGCACCACCTCGGTCAAGGATTGAAACACGCCGTTGTGCAAAAACACCGGCCGTCGCGCGACATTGCGCAGCGAGGGTGTGCGGAACAGGCCGCAGTATTCGTGCCGCTCCTTGAAATCTGTCCGCAGCGGCCCGCACAAGCCCAGGTCATGGTATTCGTGCTCTGCATTCGCCGGGATCGCAGCATTGCGCGGCGCGCCGATCGCGGCAAAACCGAAATCCGTGAACTGCGGGAAAGCGCCTTTTTGCTTTCCGCTGGGGTGGCAGCGGGCACAGTTACCGCGTTGCGGATCGTTGAATGCGGCCAGCCCGCGCAATTCCGCCGCGCTCAAGGATGTTTCATGCCGCAGGTAAGCATCGTACTTGCTGCTGTAGGGATAAAACTCGGCCGGGCTTTGCTGATAAGCCTCGAGCGCCATGAGCACGCCCTTGAATGCCAGGGCTTTGTCATCGAAGACTTGCGCCCCGAAGATTCGGGCAAATTTGGCTGCGTAGCGGGCCTGCACTTTTGCGACCACGGCATCGATGCCGGCGTTGGCCATCTCGAAGGGCGAGAACAACGGCAGGCGCGCCTGATCATGGAACGATTGCGATCGCCCGTCCCAGGTTCGCCCGCCGGCGGGCCCCTGATCGACACTGTCGTCGCCCTCGTCGTCGAAGAAATGTTCGGTGAACGGCGGTACGTTTTGCGTGTACTTGAGCGAGGGGACGGCACGCACGCCGAGGACGCGTCCATCGAGGCCGCCGCGCTGCACGGCTTGCGCATTGGGCGGCCCAAAGTCGTGCTGCGGATCGTGACAGCTCGCACAGGCGACTTTCCCGGACGCGGACAGCGCAGGATCGAGGAACAACTCGCGGCCAAGCGCGGTGAGCGCTGCCGCGGAGGGTTGCCGCGCAAAGCTGTTGGCATAGAAGGGGGTTCGATCCGCAACGCGGCCGGTGTTGTCGGCGCCGAGTGCCATCGCGCTGAAGGCAACCGTCCCGCCCAGGATCACCGCGCCGATCAACGCGGCGATGCCGGGCTTGCATTGAGCCAAGCTAACCGTACTAGTGCACTGAACTGCCGCGGTCGGCGGCGACCGGCGCCTTGAACAGCTGCTCGACGTCCACCGCGTCGAAGACGTAGCCGCGGTTGCAAAAATCGCAGTGCACTTCCACGTTGCCGCGCTCCGCGATCACTGAACGAGTCTCGGCTTCGCCAAGGCCCTGCAGCATGCCGGCCACCCGTTCGCGGGAACAGCGGCACCGAAAATACACCGGCGAAGGCTCGAACAACCGCAGGTCGTCTTCGCTGAACAGCCGGTGAAGAATTTCCGCATCGGCCAGAGTGCGCAGCTCCTCGTTGGTCAGGGTGTCGCCGATGATTTGTACGCGGCGCCACGCGTCCTCCAGCGCCGCGGCATCGGCGGCGGGCAACGCCTCGGCTCCGGGAAGTTTTTGCAGCAGCATGCCGGATGCGCCCATTTCGTCCGCATGCAGCCACAACCGGGTCGGCAACTGTTCGGAGTTCTGGAAGTAGCCCTGCAGGGAGTCCGCCAGGCGCTCGCCTTCAATGGGCACAATGCCTTGATAGCGCTGCGCGCCATCGTCGCTCTCCAAGGTAACGGTGAGATTGCCGGCCCCGACCAGATCGCTGATTTTGTGGTAGGCGTCGGCGCCCAGATCGCGATAACGCGCAAGACCCCTGACCCCGAGACCGCTGGTGCACTGGACCAGCAGCAAATGCATGGGTCCATCGCCTTGCAACTGCAGCGACAAGAGGCCTTGGAATTTGATGGTTGCCGCGAGCAGCAGCGAGGCCACCACGGCTTCGCCCAAGGTCTCGCGAATTGCATCCGGGTATGCGCGATGCTCGATCAGCGCGCGCCAGGCGGCATCCAGGTGGACCAGGTGGCCGCGGATGGGAAAGCGCTCGAACAGAAAGCGATGCAGCGTGTCGCGGTCATGCATTTCCGCCGCCGCCCAGCTTTTTCTTGAGCAAGTCATTGAGCTGCGCAGGGTTCGCCTTGCCCGCGGTGGCCTTCATCACCTGTCCGACGAAGAAACCAAACAATTTATCCTTGCCCGAACGGTAGTCCGCGAGCTGCGCAGGGTTGGCGGCGATCACGGCATCGATCATGCCCTCGATTGCGCCGGCATCGGTGATTTGCCGCAAGCCCTTGGCCTCGATGATGGCATCGGCCGGCTTGCCGTCCGACCACATGGCCTCGAAGACTTCCTTGGCGATCTTGCCGGAAATGGTCTCATCCACGATGCGGGTCAGGAGACCGATCAGTTGCAGCGGATTGACGCGCGAGCGCTCGATATCGACACTGTCGCGGTTCAGCGCGCTCGACAACTCGCCCATGACCCAGTTCGCCGCGAGTTTCGCATGGCCGGCGCTCAGGCCGGCCACCACCGCCTCGAAGTACGCGCCCAGCTCGCGGCTGGCGGACAGCACGCCGGCATCGTAGGCCGAGAGCCCGAAGTCCTTGGCAAAGCGTGCCGCTTTCTGATCGGGGAGCTCGGGTAAAGTCTTGCGCACCGCCTCGATGAACTGCGCATCGATTTCCACCGGCAACAGGTCCGGATCCGGAAAGTAGCGGTAGTCGTTGGCTTCTTCCTTGGAGCGCATCGACCGGGTTTCATCCTTGTCGGAGTCGTAGAGGCGCGTCTCCTGCACCACCTTGCCGCCGCTTTCGATGAGCTCGACCTGCCGCGCAACTTCGTATTGAATCGCCTTCTCGACGAAGCGGAAGGAATTCAAGTTCTTGATTTCAGCGCGCGTGCCTAATTTTTCCTCGCCCTTGGGCCGTACCGACACGTTGGCATCGCAGCGGAAGGAACCTTCCTGCATGTTGCCGTCGCAAATCTCCAGATAGCGCACCAAGGTGTGGATCTTTTTCATGTACGCCACCGCTTCCTTGGCGGAGCGCATATCGGGTTCGGAAACGATTTCGAGCAGCGGCGTGCCGGCGCGATTCAAGTCGATGCCCGAGGCATGAGCCAGGCCTTCATGCAAAGACTTGCCGGCATCTTCTTCCAGGTGCGCGCGCGTTATGCCGACGGTCTTGACCTCGCCGCCATCGAGCACCACTTTCAATGAGCCGCGCGCGACCACCGGCAGCTCGTACTGGCTGATCTGGTAGCCCTTGGGCAGGTCCGGATAAAAGTAATTCTTGCGCGCGAACACCGAGCGCGGCGCGACCGTGGCGTCCACCGCCAGCCCGAACTTGACCGCCATCTGCACGGCGCGCGCATTCAACACCGGGAGCACGCCGGGATAGGCCAGGTCGACCAAGTTGGCCTGGGTATTCGGCGGCGCGCCATAGGCGGTCGCGGACCCGGAAAAGATCTTCGACTGCGTCGCAAGCTGCGCATGAATCTCCAGCCCGATGACAACTTCCCAATCGCGCATCACTCGTACCCGCGCGGCGCGTGCCGGTGCCAGTCCGTCGCCTGCTGGTATTGATGCGCCGCATTCAACAGTTTCGCCTCCGCGAAGTGCGGGCCGATCAGCTGCAAACCCATGGGCAGGCTGTCGACAAAACCGCAAGGCACCGATATACCCGGGAGCCCCGCCAGGTTCGCGCCGATGGTGTAGATGTCATTCAAGTACATGAGCACAGGATCATCCATCTTCGCGCCGATGTCGAAGGCAGGCGTCGGCGTGGTGGGCCCGATCACCAGATCGACTTTTTCGAATGCCGAACGAAAATCGTTCGTGATCAGCCGCCGCGCCTTTTGCGCCTTCAGGTAATACGCGTCGAAGTAGCCCGCGGACAGCACATAAGTGCCGGTCATGATGCGACGTTTCACTTCGGCGCCGAATCCCTCGCCCCGCGAGCGCTTGTACAGGTCCAATAGATCTTTGGGATTTTCGCAGCGATGTCCGAAGCGCACGCCGTCGAAGCGCGACAGGTTCGACGAGCATTCCGCCGGCGCCACCACATAGTAGGTCGGCACGGACAGCGGCAGGTGCGGCAAGCTCACCTCGCGGGTCTCCGCGCCCAGGCCGGTATAGATGTTCAGCGCGTCTTCGATGAGGGCCGCATTGCGCGGCTCGAGGCCATCGAAAAATTCGCGCAGCAGGCCGATCTTCAAACCCTTGAGAGGTCGGCTCAAGGCCGCCGAATAGTCCGGCACCGGGGTATCCACGCTGGTCGAGTCGCGCGGGTCGAATCCCGCCATCACTTGCAGTGCCGCGGCGGCGTCGCTTGCGCTGCGTGCAAACACCCCGGCCTGATCGAGGCTGGAAGCAAACGCGATCAGGCCGTAGCGCGATACCCGCCCGTAGGTGGGTTTGAGTCCGGTCACGCCGGTTAGCGCGGCCGGCTGGCGAATGGAGCCGCCGGTATCCGTGCCGGTGGCAAAGGGAGTCAGGCGGGCGGCCGTGGCTGCCGCCGATCCGCCCGATGATCCGCCGGGCACTTTGCCGGTATCCCAGGGATTCCTGACCGGCCCGTAGTAGCTGGTTTCGTTGGAAGAACCCATGGCGAATTCGTCCATGTTGGACTTGCCCAACATGACCGTGCCGGCGGCCTTGAAACGGGCCACGACGGTGGCGTCATAGGGGGCGATGAAGTTGTCCAGCATGCGCGAGCCGCAGCTGGTCTTGACCCCATCGGTGCAGAAAATATCTTTATGAATGAGGGGGATGCCGAGCAATGGGCCCCTCTCGCCCGCCTCGAGACGGGCATCGGCTGCGGCGGCATCGGCCAGCGCCTGCTCCGCCGTCAGGGTAATGAACGCATTGAGTGCGGGATTCAATCGCTCGATCCGGCTCAAGAGGTGCCGGGTGAGTTCCACGCTGGAAATTTGCCGGCTCTTCAAGCCGTCGGCGAGTTCGCCGATGAAAAGGTTATGCATCGCTCAAGAATAGCAGGGCCTTACTCGATCACCCTTGGCACGACATACAAGCCGGCGGTCACGGCCGGCGCGTTGCGCTGGTATTTCTGGCGATGGTCGCTCTCGGAGACCGCATCCTCGCGCATCCGCTGGTGCTGGCCGTCGAGCGGATGCGCCATGGGCAGCACGCCTTCAGTGTCCGTGCGCGCCAGTTCGTCGACAAAATCCACGATGCTCGACAAGCTGCTCACGTACACCGGCATCTCTTGGTCCGTGATGGAAAGCCGCGCAAGGTGCGCGATTTTTTCGACGTCTTGACGGGTTAGGCTCATAGGGTTGGTGCTCAAAATGCGCAGCAACTCACGCAATTTAAGCCTGGGGAATGATACACGTTGCCTTGTGATATGTCGTGTCGGTTGTTACATTAGCCGATCTTTTTTTAACCCCAATTAGCTCAAGAAAACTCCCCATGTTCAAACGCCTTAGAGGTTATTTCTCCAATGACCTCTCAATCGATCTTGGAACCGCAAACACCCTGATTTACGTCCGCGAGAGAGGCATCGTTCTGAACGAACCCTCCGTGGTCGCGGTGCAGGATGAACCGACGCGGGGCGGCAAAATCATCGTCGCCGTCGGGGTCGAAGCCAAGAACATGCTGGGCCGCACCCCCGGTCATATCACCGCCGTCCGGCCCATGAAGGACGGCGTCATCGCGGATTTCACCTACACCGAGAAAATGCTGCAGTACTTCATCAAGAAGGTGCACGGCAACCGCTTTTTGAGCCCTAGTCCCCGCGTACTCGTGTGCGTACCGTTCGGCTCGACCCAGGTCGAGCGGCGTGCCATCAAGGAATCGGCCGAGGGCGCCGGGGCACGCAGCGTGGATATCGTTCCCGAGCCGATGGCGGCCGCCGTGGGCGCGGGCCTGCCCGTCCAAGAGGCGCGCGGCTCCATGGTGCTCGACATCGGCGGCGGCACCTCCGAGGTCGCGGTCATATCCTTGAACGGCATCGTCTATGCGGCCAGCGTGCGCATCGGCGGCGACAAGTTCGATGAAGCCATCACCAACTATGTGCGGCGCAACTACGGCATCTTGATCGGCGAAGCCACGGCTGAGCGCATCAAGCTCGAGATCGGGTCCGCCTATCCCGGACAAACGGTGCGGGAGATTTCGGTCAAGGGCCGCAATCTGTCCGAGGGCGTGCCGCGCAGCTTCACGTTGAACTCCAATGAAATTCTCGAAGCGCTGCAAGAACCGCTGCAGGGCATCGTCGGCGCGGTGAAGCAGGCGCTCGAACAAACTCCGCCGGAACTCGGTGCCGATGTCGCCGAGCGCGGCATCGTGCTCACGGGCGGCGGCGCGCTCCTGCGCGACGTCGATAAATTGCTCATGGAAGAAACCGGTTTGCCGGTCGTGATCGCGGATGACCCGCTCACCTGCGTTGCGCGCGGCGGCGGCCGAATCCTCGAGCTCACCGAAGAACACGGGCCCGGCATTTTCGGACTGGAGTAATGCAACGGTCGCGGCCACGCGCAATGCTTGATCAGGCTTCCACGGATTCTTCCACCCATGGTCGCCTTTCGTAGTACCGACGCCTCGGGTCGAACCACGGGACTTCTGTTCCGCTGCGTTCTGTACTCCTTGCTCGCCCTCGCGTTGATCATCGTCGACAAGCGCTACGATCATCTCGGCAAGATCCGCCGGCTGCTCTCCGTGGTCGCTTACCCCGTGCAACTCGCCGTCGCCTCCCCGTTCGAGGGCTGGCACTGGTTTCGCGACAGCGTCACCACGCGCGACGCGTTGCGTGCCGACAAGGACAAGCTCCAATCCGAACTGCGGCTGGCGCAGTTTCGCCTGCAGCGCTATGAGGCACTCGAGGCGGAAACTCAGAGGCTTCGCGCGCTGCGCGACAATACCGCCGCCGTCGCCGACCGCTTCGTCATCGGCGACGTCATGAACGTGGACTTGGATGCCTTTCGCGAGCGCGTGTTGGTCGACAAGGGCGCGAGCGACGGCATCTATGTGGGCCAGGCGGTCCTCGACTCCGGCGGCGTGTTCGGCCAAGTTGCGCGCGTCGGGCAGCTGACGAGCGAAGTCATCCTGGTGAGCGATGCCGCCCACGCCATTCCCGTTCAGATCAATCGCAACGGCTTGCGCACCGTGGCGGTGGGTACGGGCGATACCAATCGCTTGAAGTTGCCCTACCTGCCCACCAGCGCTGATGTCATCGCCGGCGACCTGCTGGTCACTTCGGGCTTGGGCGGCGGATTTCCGGCGGGATATCCGGTCGGCACGATTGCCGAGGTCAAGCGCGATCCGGCGCAGTCGCTCGCCGACGTCGAGGTCAAGCCGGCTGCGGCCCTGAACCGATCGAAAGAGCTGGAATTCGTGTGGCTCAAGCCGCAGGCCGCGGAACTGCTGCCGCCGGTCAAGCCCGCGCCGGTGCCGAAGAAATGATGCGCGAAACGCGAATCCGCCGCATGCCGATGGCGCTGTCCGCCTTGCTCGCGCTCGCGCTGGCGGTGCTGCCGCTGCCCACCGTGCTCGATGCGTTCCGTCCGGATTTCCTCGTCTTGGTGGTGTTTTACTGGTGCATCGAATCGCCCCGCGCCGGCGGCCTGTCCCTGGCATTCTTCTCCGGACTCGCGCTCGACGTGATTCACGGCGTGGTCTTGGGGCAGCACGCGCTCGCCCTCACGCTCATGGGTGCATGGGCGACGCACCTGCGGCTGCGCATTCGCGTCTTCTCCATTCTGTCGCAGTGCTTGGTCGTGTTCGCGCTGCTCACCGGCTATCAATTCGTTCTTTTCTGGGTCGACGGCGCGACCGGCAATCCGGTGACCACCTTCGGGCGCTGGCTGGCGCCCTTCGTCGGCGCACTGCTGTGGCCGGCGCTCATCAGCATCATGGGAAAAGCGCATGAGCGTTGAAACATGATTTACGACGAATTCTCGCCGTCGCGAACCCGCAGGACCTTGACCGCCGGCGGCCGCACCTTGCGCGCGTTGGGGCTGGATGGTCCGCTCACCGGTGCGCTCGCCATCATCGTGGTTATAGGGATCCTGGTGGTGTACAGCGCCTCCGGCCAGAACTGGAAGATGGTGCAGCATCACTTGATGAATATCGCCATCGCGGTCACGGCGATGCTGGCGCTGGCCAAGTTCGCGACGCCGCAGTACCTGCGCATGTTCGCGCCGATCGCCTACGTGGTCGGCGTGCTGCTGCTGATCGTGGTCGATGTCACCGGTCACGTCGGCAAGGGCGCGCAACGCTGGCTCGACATCGGATTCATGCGCTTTCAGCCGTCCGAGATCATGAAGCTCGCGGTGCCGATGGCCTGCGCCTGGTACATGCATGAGCGGCCATTGCCGCCGACATTTCTGGACCTGATCGTGATGGGGATGCTGATCGCCATTCCGACCGCGATGATCGTCACCCAGCCGGATCTGGGCACCGCGCTCTTGATTGCCGCCTCGGGTCTCATCGTCATGCTGCTGGCCGGATTGCAGATTCGGCTGATTCTCATTGCCATACCGCTGCTGGGCGCCGCCGCATGGGGGGCGTGGCATTTCATCCACGACTATCAGCGCCAGCGCATTTTGACCTTCTTGAATCCGGAGACCGACCGGCTCGGCGCGGGTTACCACATCATCCAGTCGCAGATCGCCATCGGCTCCGGCGGCCTGTTCGGCAAGGGCTACATGAACGGCAGTCAAGCGCAGCTCGAGTTTCTGCCGGAACGTTCCACCGACTTCATCTTTGCGGTGATCGGCGAGGAATTCGGGCTGTTGGGACAGCTGTTGATCCTGTCGCTATTTGCGGTGGTGGTCGGTCGCGCGCTGTACTTGGCCATGCAGGCGCAAGGGACCTTTGCACGCCTGACCGGCGGGGCGATCGCGTTGAGCTTCTTCGTCTATGTGTTCGTCAATTCCGGCATGGTCAGCGGCATCTTGCCGGTGGTCGGCGTGCCGTTGCCGCTGATCAGCTACGGCGGCACCTCGATGGTCACGCTGCTGGCGGGCTTCGGCATCCTCATGTCGCTGCATTCGCATCGCAAGCTGATCGGATCTTAAATGGCTGTGCCGCATCGATTCAGCTCCAAGGTCCTGGTTTTCTCCGCGCTGCTCGCGCTCGGCATCGGGCCGGCGTCGGCCATCGATCTCAAGCGCCCCGAGGTGAAGGCATTCATCGCGCATATGGCGGCAGGCTACGGCTTCAAGAAGCACGCGCTGCGTAAGCTGCTCAAAGGGGCGCAGAGCCAGCCGGCTATTCTCGAGGCCATGGGCAAACCGGCCGAAAAGGCCAAGTTGTGGTACGAGTATCGGCCGATTTTTATCAATGAGCGGCGCATTCGCGAAGGCACGGAATTCTGGACCGCGCACCGCGAGGCACTCGATCAGGCGAGCATCAAGAGCGGCGTCGCACCGGAATATCTTGCCGCGATCCTCGGCGTGGAAACCTACTACGGCCGGCTCACCGGCACCTATCGGGTGCTGGACGCCTTGGTCACGCTCTCCTTCGACTATCCGCCGCGCGAAAAATTCTTTCGCGACGAGCTGGAACAATTTCTGTTGCTGACGCGCGATGCTCACCTGGATCCTAAGTCCCTGAAAGGCTCGTATGCCGGCGCGATGGGCGCGCCGCAGTTCATGCCCTCGAACTACCGCCGCTACGCGGTCGATGCGGATGCGAACGGCCACATCGACCTGTGGAGCGACTGGCCGGATGTCTGCGCCAGCGTCGGCAATTACCTGAAGGAGCACGGCTGGAATGCCGGCGAACCGGTCCTGGCCGAGGCCACGGTTGTGCCTGAGAAAGCCGGCGACCTGGACGGCCGCAAATTGGCGCTGTCGGAGACCGTGGCCACACTCGCCGCCAAAGGCGTCAGCTTGGATGCCGCGCTGCCGCCCGAGGCGCCGGCGATTTTGATCGCCGCCGATGAGCCGGATGGAATCCACTGGCGCGTCGGATACAACAATTTCTTCGTCATCACCCGGTACAATCACAGCGCACTGTATGCCATGGCCGTCTACGAGCTCGCGACGGCCGTCAAGCAGCGCATGCTCTTGAACGACGCCGCCGGGCTCGTCACCTCCGCGACGAGCGCGCCGACGCCGTGAAATTCTCGCGCGCGCTGTTCCTGCCGTTCTGCGTACTGGTTGCAGCCGGCGTGTCCGCCTGCTTCAGCCCGCGCCCGCGTCCCGAAAGCCCCGGCCCCTCAACCGTAGCGCCCCCGACGCCCACCGCCGAAACCCCGCCGGCGCCGGACTCGGTGCCTGACATGGTGCCGCGCGCCGAGCCGCGTTCGCGCAACGGCAATCCGCCGTTCTACGACGTCCTGGGCAAGCGATACTTCGTTCTTTCTTCGAGCGTAGGTTACGTGGAACGCGGTGTCGCCTCGTGGTATGGCCCGGGCTTTCACAAGGTGCGCACCTCCACCGGCGAGCCCTACGACATGTACGGCATGACGGCGGCGCACAAGACATTGCCCTTGCCGGCCTATGTTCGCGTGACCAATTTGCAGAACGGGCGCAGCATCGTGGTTCGCGTCAATGATCGCGGACCCTTCGTGGGCAATCGCATCATCGATCTCTCCTACACTGCGGCCGCGAAACTCGATATGTTGCGCAACGGCACCGCCATGGTCGAAGTGCGCAGCCTTGAACCTGTCTCCGCCGGCACGCCGCTGGTTGCGCAGACCTCTGCGCCCAAAACTGCGCCAAACGCTGCGCCGGTCGCCGCACCGCTGACGGCGACGCCGCTCACTTCGGCCGCTGCCGTGCCCTCGACCGCTGCCGTGTCCTCGACCGCTGCCGTGCCCTCGACCGCTGCCGTGCCCTCGACGGCAGGTTCAGGGCCGGCAGCCGAGGTGTCCACCATCGCCGTTCCGCGCGCGCTATACATTCAAGCGGGAGCCTTCAGCGATCCGAAGAACGCCGAACGCCTGGTGGAAAGGCTGCGCGGCGGCGGATACGGCAAAGTGTTCGTGCGCGACAACGCAATCGCGGGCCGCAGGATGTATCGAGTGCGCATCGGGCCCGTCACCGGCGTCGCAGAGTTCGATCGCGTCGTCGCGGCTCTTGAACGCGTCGGCGTCAACGATGCCCATCTTGCGCTCGACTGATCGCCTATTGCCGGGTGGCGACAGTCCCGTAAACTAGCCGGCCTTTAAAGGGAATATAGAAAAGCCATGGTTCGTTCTTTCATCGCGAGTCTCTCTTGTGCCGCAGTCTTCGCCGCAACGTGCTGGGCGGCGGCACCTCCCGCAAAGCCGGCTGCGGCCCCCGCCGCATCGGCCGCCACCGCACCGGCGCCTGCTGCGATACCGATACCGGCCGCGCCGCACGTCGACGCGCGTTCCTACATACTCGTCGACTACAAAACAGACAAAGTGCTCGCGGCCAGCGATGCCACCCAGCGCATGGAACCGGCCAGCCTGACCAAGCTGATGACGGCCTATATTGTTTTCCATGAACTTGCCATCGGTAAGCTCAAATTGCAGGACATGGTCACCGTCAGCGAGCACGCCTGGCGTTCCGAAGGCTCGCGCACCTTCATCGAGCTGGGCAAGCCGGTGTCGGTGGAAGATCTCATCCTCGGCATGATCGTGCAGTCCGGTAACGATGCCACCATCGCTCTCGCCGAACGCATCGCCGGCACCGAGGACACCTTCGCGCAGCTCATGAACTCGACCGCCAAGAGCTTGAACATGGTCGGATCGCATTTCGAAAACAGCTCGGGGCTTCCCTCGCCGCAGCACTACACCACCGCGCGCGACATGTCCCTGCTGGCCATCGCCATCATTCGCGATTTCCCGCAGGACTATAAATATTTCGCGGTGCACGAGTTCATGCACAACGGCATCAAGCAGCAGAACCGCAACGGCCTGCTCGAGAAGGATCCCAGCGTCGATGGATTGAAGACCGGGCACACGGATTCCGCGGGCTTTTGCCTGGTGACCTCGGCGCACCGCGAGGGCATGCGCTTGGTATCGGTGGTGCTCGGCTCGACCAGCATGAAGGCGCGTGAGAACGCCAGCGCCGCGCTCCTGAGCTACGGCTTCACGTTTTACGACACCAAGCTCATCGTCAAGGGCGGCACGGCGCTGGCCTCGACGCATGTCTGGAAAGCGGATCAACCGACTGCGGAGCTCGGCATCAAGGACGACCTGTACATGACGGTGGCGCGCGGCCAGGAGGATGTGAAAACCGCCGTCGAAGTGCAACCCAAGCTCATCGCGCCGCTCGCCCAAAACGCCGATGTCGGCGTGCTGCATGTGATCAACGGCAGCAAGATCTTGGCGAACATCCAGCTGCATCCATTGAAGCTGGTCGCGGCAGGCGGCTGGTGGCGGCGCCTCATCGACACCATACGCCTATGGTTCGCATGAGCGGACCTTTGCCCGTCTGTTTTTTGAACGGCTCCTACCTGCCGCTCGAGCAGGCCTCGGTGTCGCCCTTCGATCGAGCCTTTCTTTTTGGCGACGCCGTCTACGAAGTCGTGCCGGTTTACGATTCGCGCCCCTTCCGGCTGCGCCAGCACCTGGACCGATTGAACCGCAGCTTGGGCGGCATCCGCATGCAGCCGGTGATGTCGCATGGCGACTGGGCCCATGTGTGCCAGGAATTGATCACGCGAAACTCCGCGGCCGATGGCCACCTCTACATGCAGGTGAGCCGTGGCGCGGAATTTGGCCGCAATCACGCCTGGCCCGAAGGGTTGAAACCCACGCTGTTCGCCTATTGCACCGAGCTGGATCCGCTGCCGGAGCCGCTGATCGAAAACGGCGTAGCGGCGCTGACGGCGGCAGACACGCGCTGGGCGCGCCGGGACATCAAATCCACGGCGCTGCTGGCCAATATCCTGTTGAAGAAGCTGGCGGCGGACGCCGGCGCCTTTGAAACCATCATGCTGGAAAACGGCGAGCTCACCGAAGGCTCATCGACGACGGTGCATGTGGTCAAGGACGGCGTCATCCATACGCCGCCGAACAGCACCCACATACTCCCCGGGACCACGCGCGATGTGGTCACGGAACTCGCGGATCTTTTGTCCATTCGTAATCGCAGCACGGCAGTCTCGGAATCCGCCCTGCGCGGTGCCGACGAGATCTGGCTGGCGTTCTCCACGCGCGGTGTCCTGCCCGTCACCAAACTGGACGGGGCCGCCGTGGGGACCGGGGCACCCGGCGCGCTGTTCAAGCGGATTCATCTTGCCTTCGCCAACTACATCCGTGAATTGGGCAAGACCCCCGCTCTATGAGCAGCGCGCCGCAGGATTTTCCGAGCGATTTTCCGATCAAGGTCATGGGCCGTCACGACAGCGAACTGCGTGCCCTTACCCAGGCCATCGTCGAGCGGCATGCAGGACCTATCGCCGATACCCGGGTGAAAACCCGCACCAGCGCCGACGGCAACTTCTTGGCGTTGACCTATGTGGTGCATGCCACCAGCCGCGAACAGCTCGACAAGATCTATCGCGAATTGACCGCCTGCAAGTCGGTATTGATGGCGCTATAGCCGTCGGTATTGATGGCGCCGTAGCCGTGCGGCGCAGATCGCGCCTCGTAGCCCAAATTCCGCAACAGGTGCGGGGTCAGATCCCGCGCCACGGTCTCGACCGCGGCGTTGACGCCGTGATCGGCCAGACGCGTGACCTGCAAATTCTTATATCCGCACACGTTGATGCGGCCGAAGGGTTCGCTGTCGAGCGACACATTCAGCGCCATGCCGTGATAGCACGCGCCGCGGCGGATGCGCAGGCCGATGCTGGCAAGCTTCGCCCCGCCAACGTACACGCCCGGCGCCTGACGCGAACCGGCGGCCTCGATGCCGCGTGCGGCTGCGTAGGCGACGACGGCATTTTCCAGTGCCATCACCAAGTCGCGCACGCCGAGCTTCAAGCGCCGCAGGTTCAGCAGCGGGTAAATCATCAACTGGCCCGGACCGTGATAGGTCACCTGGCCGCCGCGGTCGATTTGCACCACGGGGATGTCTCCCGGCGCCAGCAGGTGCTCGCGGCCGGCGTTCAATCCCAAGGTAAACACCGGCGGATGCTCGACGAACCAGATTTCATCGCCGGTATCTTCCTGCCGCTCGTCGGTAAACTGCTGCATCGCGCGCCAGACCGGCTCGTAGGGACTCAACCCTAGATGGCGGATCCGCGGCGTCTCGATCATGGCGCTTACACGCCCGCCGTTTTGAGCGCGAGTTGCGTGTTGTCGAGCCCCGCGTTGTTGCGCTCGAGCACCTGCTCGGCGCGATAGCTGGAGCGCACCAGCGGGCCGGAGACGCACTCGAGAAATCCCAGGTCCAGGGCCCACACGCGGTACCGGTCGAATTGCTGCGGGGTGACGAATCGCTCCACGTTCAAGTGGTTGGGCGTGGGGCGCAGGTATTGGCCCAAGGTCAAGACGTCCACCTGGGCGGCGCGCAGATCCGCAAGAGTCTCGCGAATTTCCGCGTCGCTTTCCCCCAATCCCAGCATGAGGCTGGTCTTCGTCAGCACATCGGGCTTGTAAACCTTGGCCGCCCGCAGCACGCCGATGCTCTGTTCATAGCCTGCGCGCGGATCGCGCACCGGATGCGTCAGGCGCCGCACGGTCTCGACATTTTGGGCGAACACATCCAGTCCTGAGTCGAGCACGGTGTGCACGTCGCTCATCACGCCTTGAAAATCCGGCGTCAAGGCTTCGACCGCGGTGCCCGGATTCAACCGCTTGATGGCGCGCACCGCCGCGGCGTAGTGCCCGGCGCCGCCGTCCGGGAGATCGTCGCGGTTCACCGAAGTGAGCACCACATACTTGAGGCGCATGAGCTGCACCGACTTGGCGACGTTCTCCGGTTCCTCCGGGTCCAGCCAGCCGCGCGGATTGCCTGTATCCACCGCACAAAAACGGCAGGCGCGCGTGCACACCGCGCCCATCAGCATGATGGTGGCGGTGCCGGCGTTCCAGCATTCGCCGATGTTGGGGCACTTCGCTTCTTCGCACACCGTGCTCAGGCGGTGTTCGCGGACGATCTGTTTCACGGCGCCGAATGCAGCGCCCGTCGCCAGCGGGGCGCGCAGCCAGGCGGGCTTGCGCGGATTGGCTGCCGGTGCGGACGAGGATTTGACGCCATCCTTGATGGCGGTAAAGCCCTGCGGCGTGGTGTATTTCTCGCCGCTGCGCGCCGGCCGCTCAGGCGGCGCGATTGGGATGCCTTTGAACTCGGACATGGCGCCGATTGTACTCTACCCCTGGCGCGCGCAGTCCGTGACGGTGGTCCGCTATTTCACCCGGGTATCCACGGCAATCCAATTCACCTCCCAGGTCTTGCCGCCATCGTCGGAGAACGCCTGCTCGAAACGGCAGGAATCAGCGGTTATTTCGGACCAGACATTGCGCACCAGAATCGTGCGGCCGTTGAAGGTTTCCTGATCGAAGAATTCGCCGCGGCCATTCTTGAATTCGCCGATCGTGGGCACACCCAAGGTTCCGGCTTTGACATTCGCCGTGTTGAGGCTCCATTGCCTTGCTTGTGGGTCGTAGAGGCGCAGGGACAGCACGCTCAAGCGCCCCGAGGCGGTGTCGGCTTCGAGCTCCGCCAAATTCGCCCGGCCGTTCCAAATTTTCCGCACCATGGTCGTGCCGTCGAGCTCCACCCAGGTGCTCGAGCCGCTCAAGGGGTGCACCAGGCGCTGCAAGTGCGTGTTCCAGACCCCGATGTCGAAATCAAAATCATGCCGGCCGTCGCGCGGCTCCGCGGCCTGGGGCTGGGCGGCGGCCGCGGCAGCCGCGGCGGCACACAGCAGCGCGCCGATTCCCGGAAACTTGCGAAAATTCATCGCCGCATCCTGCAGGATGCTATGGTATTTCAAAAGGTCCACTATCCGTGTCATTCGTAATACCGCTTCTCAATGATCAAGAACCGCTGTCGCGCCAGATCCATCTCTGGTTCCGCCAAGCGATCCTGCACCGCGTCATGGCAAGCGGCGAGCGCCTGCCTTCGACGCGCGAGTTGGCCGAGCAGCTGCACGTTTCCCGAACCGTGGTCGTGTTGGCTTACGAGCAATTGTTGGCGGAAGGCTTTGTCGTCGGGCGCGCGGGGTCGGGGACTTACGTGGCGGATGTGTTGTCGGCCCGCCGCTCCGGCGCGCGCTCGAGTCCGGTGAGGGTGCGGCTATCCAGCTACGGCCGCGCGGCACAGGCGGCGGCCAAGGCCAACTTTCTCGGCAAGCAGGCGCCGCCCCTGCGCTATGACTTTGCCTATGGCCGCAGCGATGTGGAAGTCTTCCCATTTGAGATGTGGCGCCGCATGTTGCTGCGTAACGCACGCAAGGCCTCGGTTCGCGCCCTCGATTACGGCCCCACCGGCGGCAGCGCGGCATTGCGCGAAGCAATTTCCGTCCATGTACGGCGTTCGCGCGCGGTGATTTGCGACTCCTCGCAAGTGATCGTCGTCTCAGGCTCGCAGCAGGCATTGGATCTGGTG